>DASVQJ010000225.1:0-11655 GCA_036389235.1 Pyrinomonadaceae bacterium
CCGCAAGGTAAGGCGCGTGCCTTCGAGCGATGCGACGACGCCGCCCGCCGTCACCTCCGCCTCGGCGTCCAGCGCGTAGCGCAGCACGCCGCGCCCCGCGCGCCTCTGCTCCTCGTAGAGCCGCGCGCCGTACCCGTCGTCGGCGTTGATGACGGACGTGTCGGGCGGCTCGCCCAGGCTGCCGTCGAACAGCCTGCGCTTCGAGGCGAAGTAGTTCTCCATCGTGCCGTGGTAGTCGAGGTGGTCGCGCGTCAGGTTGGTGAAGGCCGCGACCTCGTAGCGCAGCGCGTCGCAGCGGCGCAAGTCCAAAGCCTGCGACGAAGCCTCCATCACCGCCACGCTGCAACCCGCATCGACCGCGCGTCGCAGCAGACGCTCCACGTCGCTCGCCTCGGGCGTCGTGTGCAGCGCCGGCTGACGCTCGCCCGCCACGCGGTACTCGACCGTGCTGACGAGCGCCGTCGTCACCCCCGCCGCCTCCGCGACCGACGCGACGAGGTACGCCGTCGTCGTCTTCCCGTTCGTCCCCGTGATGCCGACCAGCTTCAGCCCGCGCGAAGGGTGTCCGTGGACTTCCGCCGCCGCGAGCGCGAGCGCGCGCCGCGCTTCGGGGACACGAATCCACCCGCCGCGAAAATCGGCCGGCCGCTCAAGCTCCGAGACGACGCCGACCGCGCCCCTCCGCCCCACGTCCGCGACGAAGCGGTTGCCGTCCGACTTCTCCCCGCGGATGGCGACGAAGAGCCAGCCCGCCCCCACCTGCCGCGAGTCGTGCGTCACGTCCACGACGCGCGCCCCGGCGTCCCCCACAAGCCGTCCGCCTAACGCGGGCGCCAATTCGCCGAGCGTGACCGCCCTTTCTCTCGTCAAGAAAGCCCTCTTTCCCAGCCCTGAAATGTATCCGACGGCTGCGCACGAATCCGCCGCGGGGCGGCGGGATGAATTTAGCCCGGCCTTTCAAGGCCGGGGGCGGTAACGGCGAGAAGGTTTTCCGTCGCGTCAGCGACGAATGGTCTTCAGGCGTCGCTGACGCGACGCGGCGTCTTGTTGCCTAACCTTTACCCGGCCGTTCAAGGCCGGGCTAAATTCAAGCGCCGCTCCGCGGCGGGTTCGTGCGCAGGCTTCAAATTTATCTCTCGGAAAACTTCCGCGCTGATTATAATCGCCGGCGCCGTCTCAGCAACTTACCGGGAGAAGCCCGCCCATGCACGCCCTTGTAAAGTTCGTCAGCGCCGTTCTCGTCAACGTCTGTCTCGTCGCCGCGAGCCTCAACACTTCGACCTCCGACGCGGCGCAGAGGAGGGCGCGGCCGGCGGCGGCCGAAACGGAGTACGACCTCGTCATACGCAACGGCCGCGTCGTGGACGGGACGGGTCGCCGCGCCTTCAAGGCAGACGTGGCCGTGCGCGGCGACCGCGTCGTGCTTGTCGGCAACGTCCCCGCCGCGGCCCGCGCGAAAAGAGCCGTTGACGCCGACGGCCTCGTCGTCTCGCCCGGCTTCATCGACATGCTCGGGCAGTCGGAGCAGTACGTCCTCATCGACCCGCGCGCGATGAGCAAGGTGATGATGGGCGTCACGACCGAGGTCACGGGCGAGGGCGGCTCCATCGCGCCCGTCAACGGGCGGACGCTCAAAGAGGACGAGCCCTTCAACCGCCGCTACAACCTGAACGTTGACTGGCGCACGCTCCACGAATACTTCCGGCGGCTCGGCCTGCAAGGCGCGGGCGTCAACCTCGCCACCTTCGTCGGCGCGACGCAGGTGCGCGCGTACGTCGTCGGCTTCGACAACCGCGACCCGAGCCCCGCGGAGCTTGAGCGGATGAAGGCGCTCGTCGCGGAGGCGATGGAGGACGGCGCGCTCGGACTCTCGACCTCGCTCCAGTATGTGCCCGCGCGCTTCGCCAGGACAGACGAGATCGTCGAGCTTGCCGGAGTCGCAAGGCGCTACGGCGGCATCTACGCCACGCACCAGCGCAGCGAGGCGAACGCCCTCGACGCCTCGCTCGCCGAAGTCTTCGAGATCGCGCGGCGTGCGCGCATCCCCGCCGAAATCTGGCACCTCAAGGCCGCCTACCGTAAGAACTGGGGGCGCATGCCGCAGGTGCTAGCGAAGATACGCGCGGCCCGCGCGCGCGGGTTGGACGTGACGGCGGACGTTTACCCTTACACGGCGGCGTCCACGGGGCTGGCGGCCTGTCTCCCGCCGTGGGCCGTCGAAGGCGGCGGCGAGAAGATGCTCGGGCGTCTGCGCGACCCCGCGACGCGCGCGCGCATCAAGGCCGACATCCTGAAGGACTCTAACGAGTGGGAGAACATCTACCTCGGGAGCGGCGGCGCTTCGGGCGTGCTCGTCGGCTCCGTCGTCAACCGGGAGCTTGAAAGCTTGCAGGGCAAGCGCGTCTCGGAGATTGCGAAGGAGCGGGGCAAGGATGAGATTGAGACTCTCTTCGACATCATCGTCGCCGACCGCGGTCAGACCGGCGCCATCTACTTCATGATGAACGAGGACGACCTGCGCGCGGCGCTGCGCGCGCCCTTCGTCAGCGTCTGCACCGACAGCGGCGCCCGCGCGGCGGACGGCCCGCTCTCCGGCTCGAAGTCGCACCCGCGCGGCTGGGGCTCCTACCCGCGCATCCTCTCCCGCTACGTGCGCGACGAGCGCCTGCTGACGCTCGAACAGGCCGTGCACAAGATGACGGGGCAGCCCGCGGCGCGCGTCGGGCTCCGAGACCGCGGCGTGCTCCGCGCGGGCGCCTACGCAGACATCACCGTCTTCGACCCCGCCCGCGTCCGCGACCTCGCTACGTTCGAGCAGCCGAATCAGTACCCCGAAGGCATCGAGTACGTCGTCGTCAACGGCCAACTCGAAGTTGACGGAGGCCGACGCACGTCCGTCAACGCCGGCCGCCCCCTGCGCGGCCCCGGCTACAGCCGCAAGTAGGCGGAAAGCAGTTCGGGAGCCTCCGAAGACTAAACCGTAGCGGCCCCGCCCCCCCCGCCGGGCTCGCCAGGTCAAATTGAATGCCCGCACGCCCTCCTGAAACCTCCGCACGCCCTCCTGAACAGCCCGCACGGGCTTCTGTACAGCCCGCGCGGGCATGTGAACACGTCGCACGGGCACCTGAACAGCCCGCGCGGGCTCCTGAACAAGCCGCACGGGCATGTGAACAACCCGCACGGGCATGTGAACAGGCCGCGCGGGCTCCTGAACAGCCCGCGCGAGTGTCTGAAAAGCTTACGCGGCCAACATTTATGACCGAAAGGTCAATGTTTGTGCAATTTATAGCGATTTGCAGATGGGCGCGAACACTTCGTGGGGGCAGACAGGTCATACCAGCTAGCTGAATGGGATAAGGCGTCCGCAGCCGGGAGCGCGGGCATCCCTGCCCGCCAAAGCGTGCCCGGGCACGCTCGGCCGTCGCCCTGTATCTCTCGGCGTCGGAGTGGATAGTCACACGGCCTTCGCGCCTGCGGCGCTCATGGCGGGCAGGATGCCCGCGCTCCCGGCTCCCGGCTCTCACCTCCTTATTTTGTTTCGCATGTCGGTATCAGTACCGCCCGCGGTAGCGGGTGGGTCGGTGCTGCGCGGCCGGGCCGTGTGACACAGGCCCACCCGCTACCGCGGGCGGTTCTGACCCGTTCGCGTCCGCACTCATCTGCAAATCGCTGTAGAGCGGCAGTCGGGCGGACGGGGCTTTCAGAAGGAGAGGTTGACGATTAAGGGGCGGTGGTCGGAGGCGAGCGTGTCGGGGACTGTGGCCGAGGCGTGTACGTCTGCGCCGAGGTTGCGGTGGAAGACGTAGTCGATGCGTTTGGTCGGCTTGTCGGCGGGGTAGGTCAGGCCGTGTGCGGCGTCCTGCGTCCAGCCGTCGGCGAAGCCGGCCTTGAGCATCATGTCGTAGGCGCCGCCGGGCGGCTCCTCGTTGAAATCGCCCGTGACGACGAGCGGGCCGCGCACGTCTTCCAGCGCCTTGAGTAGCTGCTCGGTCTCGAAGAGGCGGCCCTCCTGCCATTGATAATCGAGGTGCGTGGTGACGAAGTTCAGGCGGCGTCCCCCGACCTCGACTTCGACGCGGACGAAGCCGCGCCGCTCCCTCTCCCGGCGGTTGGCGTAGCGCCTGTGGTCGATGGCGAGGATGGGGAAGCGCGAGAGCACGGCCACGCCGTACTGCCCGCCCTGGTAGTCGAGGTTGTGCGCGAAGGCGTAGTCCATCCCCGTCAGACGCGCCAGCTCCTTTACCTCGTCCACGCGCCCCGTGCGCTCGACGCCGCGGTCAACCTCTTGCAGCCCGACGATGTCGATGCGGTTCCGCCTGATGACCTCGGCGATGCGCCCCAAATCCTGCCTCTTGTCCATGCCGACGCCGACGTGGATGTTGTAAGACATCACGTTCAGCCGCACGCGGCGCGTCGGCTCCGCGGCGCGGGGGCGCGGCGCCGCCGACGCGGCGAAGAGGAGCGCGAGAATGAAGGACAGCGGCCCCCTCATCACACCTTGATGAAGATGTTCCGGCGGTAGAGCAGCCACATCACGCCGAGCCAGAAGAGCACGAAGCAGACGGCGAAGGCGAGCGAGGCGTTGACCGGCGACGCCCAGGAGAGGAAGAGGTTCCTGAAGATGGCGCCGTGGAGCGAGACGTCCTTGCCGTCCGCGCCCGGCAGCTTGATTATCCCGAGCAGCTTCGCGCAGACGCCCGTCAGGAAGAAGACCGCCAGCGCGTTCGTCCCGTAGACGGCGAAGGGCACAGACCAACGCCTGTACCCCTTCACGTCTATCAGCCAGTAGCAGACGGCGAGCAGTTGCAGCCCCATGCCCGCCGTGAACAGCACGTAGGAGCTAGTCCACAGGGGCTTGTTGACCGGGTGCCAGTAGTTCCAGGCCCACCCCGCGGCGACGCAGGCCGCCCCCGCCACGAACATCGCCGACACCTTCTCCGCGTCCGTCCGGCGCGAGCGCAGAAGGTGGCCCGTCAGCATCCCCGCGAACGTCGTCGCCAGAGCCCCCAGCGTGCTCAGGATGCCTTCCGGTTCGTAGACGCCCTTCCCGCCGCTCCACATGTGCCTGCCGAGCAGGACGCGGTCTACGTGAGACGCGATGCTCCCCTCCTTCGACATGTCGCCCGCGGCGAAGCCCGGCGCCGGGATGAACGTGAGGACGGCCCAGTACGCGACGAGCAGCGCGCCGAAGATGTACGCCTGCTTGCGCCAGTCCGTCTTGAGGAAGATGAGCGCCGCGAAGAGGTAGCAGACGGCGATGCGGTTGAGCACGCCCGACAGGCGCAGGGTCGAGAGGTCTATGAACGTGTTCCTGGTGAAGTCCCAGAACGGGAAGGCCGTCAGGAACAGCCCGAGCCCGAAGATGATGGCCGAGCGGCGGACGATCTTGACGTAAAGGTCGCGCTTGCCCCCGCCGGCCTCCGCCCTGCGCGACAGCGCGAGCGTGATGGAGACGCCGACGATGAAGAGGAAGAACGGGAAGACCAGATCGGTCGGCGTCCAGCCGTGCCACTCGGCGTGCTTGAGGGGGCTGTAAATCGCGCCCCAGGTGCCCGGGTTGTTGACGAGAATCATCCCCGCGACCGTCATCCCCCGGAACACGTCGAGCGAACGCAGGCGCGCCGCCGCGGGCAGAAGGCTCAGCCCGTCGCCCCCCTGCGCGCCGCCCGCGCGTGCCCGCGCCGCCTCCTCCTCAACTCTTACACCGGTCTCGTACTCGCCGACTGACATGCCCATGACGGTCACCTCCTCAAGAGTCGTGTCGGGAAAGTTTGTAAGGCTCGCCGGGAGCGCGGGCATCCTGCCCGCCAAAGCGTGCCCCAGCACGCTTCCAATCTTTCTCTTCATCTCGACGTTGAAGTTTTAAGTCTCACCTTCTTCGCGCTGCGCGCTCATGGCGGGCAGGATGCCCGCGCTCCCGGCTGACGGCTGTTATTTCGAGTCTCACTTCAACTTCGTCTGGATGCCCGCGCCCGCGGCGAACAGGCCGGGCACGGTGACGGGGAGCCGGCCGCGCGCGGGCGCCTCGCCGAAGAGGACGCGCGCCGCGGCCTCCTGCGCCACGTCCTCGATGCCGTAGGCGACCATGAAGGCCGCCGCGTCTGGGAACTGCCGGACGAGGTACGGGCCGCTGAAGGCGACGACCGCGACGGGCCTGCCCGTGGAGACGAGCCGGCGCACGAACTCGGCCTGACGCTCGGGCAGCGCCACGGTCCCCTTGCCCGCCGCACGTTTGACGAAGGCCGCGACGACGATGGTCTCCGCCTTCGCCGCCTCGGACAGAAGCGCTTCGTACTCGCCCGCGGTCGTCTTCGGGTCAGCGCGCAGCACGCGCGCGCCCGGGACGCGCGCCTGAACCCGCGGGACGAACGTGCGACCCTCCTCCGGGTCTTCGTCCGCGGCGACGACGACGAAGGCCGCGGACGCGGCGCGCTTCGCGTCGAGCGGCAACAACCCCCCGCCGTCCCGCAGCAGCGTGACGGACGCTTCGGCGACGCGGCGCGCGGACGCGAGCGCCTCGGGCCGCTCGACGATATTCTTGAGAGCCGCCGCGTCAACCGTCCGGCTCTCGGAGAGGCCGAGCCTGTACTTCGCGCGGAGGATTCGGCGCACGCTCTCGTCGACGCGCTCGCGCGGGAGGCGGCCCCGGTTGACGGCCTCTTCCAGCGCGTCGAGCGAAGCCTTCAACTCGGGCGGCGTGAGCGCCACGTCCGCGCCCGCGAGAACCGCGCGCACGGCCGCCTCGCCGCCCGGGAAACCCTTCGTGATGGCGCCCATGCCGAGCGAGTCCGTCACGACGAGGCCGTCGAACTTCAGCCCGCGCCTCAGCAAGTCCGTCGTCACCTTCGGCGAGAGCGTGGCGGGCAAGTCGTCGCCCGTCAGCGCGGGCAGGGCGACGTGCGCGGTCATCACGGAGTCAACGCCCGCCGAGACGGCCGCGCGGAAGGGGACGAGTTCGAGACGTTCGAGCCGCGCGCGGTCGGCGCGGATGGTCGGAAGACCGATGTGCGAATCGACGGCCGTGTCGCCGTGGCCGGGGAAGTGTTTGGCGGTCGAGAGCGCGCCGCCCTCGCGCGCGCCGCGCACGGCCGCCGAGACGAACTCGGCCACGCGCCGCGGGTCTTCGCCGAAGGAGCGGACGTTGATGACGGGGTTGTCGGGGTTGTTGTTGAGGTCTGCGACGGGGCCGAAGAGCCAGTTGACGCCGACGGCCCGCGCCTCCCGCGCCGTGATCTTTCCCTGCTCGAAGGCCGCGCGCGGGTCGCCCGCCGCGGCGACGCCCATGTTGTTGGTGAAAGGGGTGCCGGCCGTCTTCATCTGCATCCGCAGCCCGCGCTCGTAGTCCGCGCCGACGAAGAGCGGGACGCGCGCGGCGCGCTGCAACTCGTTCGTCAGGGCCGCGACCGACTCGGGGGTTCCGCCGCGCACGACCACGCCGCCCAGGCCCAGTTCCGTCAACTGCTTCTTCAACTCACCCAGGCGCTCGCCCGTCGCCTGCTCGACCTGCACGGGCGTCATCAACATCTGCCCCAGCCGCTCGCGCGGCGAAAGACCCTTCAGCGTCTCCTCGACCCAGCGCGCCTCGCCGCCCGCCCGCCGCTGCCGCGACGAGCCGGCGCCGGCCGGGACGAGCGCCACAGCCAAAACGAGAGTGATATAGAAGAAGCTTCTCAAGATCGTCCTAAGCCTTCTCGGCGACCTCTGTGTCTCCGTGACCCCTGTGTTAAGTCAGGCTGCTTTAACACAGGGGTCACGGAGACACAGAGGCCGCGGAGGGTTTCAGTCTTCCTGCGGGGGGCGCGGGCCGAGGCCGAACTCGGCGGGCGCGGGCAGCACGGAGGTCTGGTCGTAGACGCGCAGCGCCTCCTCCAACTGCTTCGAGCGCGAGAGCCAGCGCGAGACGGCGAAATCATAGCGCGCCAGCACGCTCGCGAGCCAGTACGGGCGGTTCTCCGCGAGCCACTGCGCGCGGTACGCCTCGCGCAACTCCGTCAACTCCTCCGCCATCTCGCGCAGGGAGTTGTAGATGGTGCCCGCGTAGGGCCGAAGCCTCCTCACGCGCGTCCGGTCGCCGAGGTTGAGGTACGCCTCCCAGTAGTCGCGGCTGAGCTGCTCCGCGACCTGCGCGCGCCGCCCCAGGTGGTCGAAGCGCCGCGCGGCCAGGCGCATCGAGTCGAGCGCCCGCGCGTTGCGCCGCACGCGGGGCCGCACGCGGATGAGCGTCTCTTGAACCTCCTCGACGTCGAGCCGCATCTGCCGCGTCTGCTCTTCGAGCTTGCGCGCCACCGTCTCCTGGAAGTTGTCCGTGAAGGGGTCGCGCCAGAAGAGCTGGTCGCTGTTGTTGATGCCGAGCTTCGTGTTGACGGCGCCGAGCGCGCGCGTCGCCTTCGTCAACTCGTCGCCCTCGTGGCGGAAGAAGGCCCAGTCGAAATCGCGCTCGAAGGCAGCGAGGTCGAGCGGCGCCGCCTGCCAGGAGGCGGCCGCGCCGAGCACGACGCCGTACCAGGAGTTCTCGAAGAGCGTCTCGCCGTCGTCGTCCCACTGCGTGTTCATCACGCCCAGGACGCCCGCGCGCTGGCCGTCGCGGACGAAGTTGGTGATGTTGACCGCGGCCGTGTCGTTGTTCGGGAAAATCTGGTTCCAGCTCTGCACGCCGGGGCAGACGAACTGTTCGAGGCCCGCCTTCTTGAAGAGTCCGATGCGCGCCTCGAAATTCGGCTTCGCCGAGTAGTCCCAGTTCATCGCGATCATGTCGCGCGGCACGGACGGCAACAAGTCCGGGTGGTTGAGCGCGATGTCGCCCCAGAACATGAGCCGCCGCTTGTACGGGAGCAGAAGCTCGCGGACGCGCTTGAGGTGGTCGAAGTAGACGGGGCCGAGGCCGCGCGCCTTCACCTGTTCGGCGCTCTGGCCGCGCCCCAGCTCGAAGGTCTCGTCGGCGCCGATGTGGAAGAAGCGGCCGGGGAAGAGTTCGTCGAGTTCCCTGTACCAGTCGGCGACGAGTTGGTAAGTCCCTTCGGCCTGCGGCGAGAGCACGTCGCCGTAGGGGACTTCGGCCAGCTCGTTGTACTGCTCGAACTTCAGGGCCTTGTGGAGGTGGCCGAAGGTCTGCTGCTGCGGGACGAGCTCGACGTGGTATTTGCGCGCGTACGCGAACAGCTCGCGTATCTCGGCGGGCGTGACGGCGCCGCCCTCGGGCGCGACGAGCGGGTGCGACGCGGAGCCGAAGACGTGCTCCATGTAGAGGCTGTGCATGTTCATCTTGAACATGGCCTCGGCGCGTATCTGCCGCTTGAAGTATTCGAGCGTGGGGACGGGGCCGCGGCTGATGTCGTCGGAGAGGCCGCGCCAGCGCACCGACGGCCAGTCGACGACCCGCGCGCCCTGCACGTAGGCTTGCTCGCCCTCGCCGCGCACGAGCTGCTTCAAACTCTGGAGGCCGTAGAACGTCCCGGCCGCGGAACGTCCCGCGACGACGACGAGTTCGGGGGTCACGGCGAGCACGTAGCCTTCTTCGTTCAGGTCGGCGGGCACGTCCGCGCCCGCCCGCTCGACCGCCGCGCCCACGCGCGCGTTCGAGAGCGGGCCGACGAGAATCTGCCGCTTCCCTCTCCCCGCCCCGACTCTGAGCGCGACGCCGGCCGTCTCCTTCAGGTCGTCGGCGAAGTCCTGCGCGGCGAAGCGGTCGTCTTCGGACTTCGCGTCGGCGAGCACGACGCGCGCGCCGCGCGCTAAAGGGAAATCTTCGCCCGTCTGTTTGACGGACTTCGGCGCGGGGATGATCTGGACGGGTCGGGTGGCGGCCTTCGGTGCCGGCACCTTCTGTGCCCGCACCTCGTTAGCGACGGCGTGCGCGGAGAGGCAGGCCAGAAGCAGGAGGAGGGCGGCGCGGCGCGTCTCCCTTTTCGTCTTCGGGGTCTCGTTCATCTCGTATGTCTGCTGATAAATATTCGGGACGTGGCGTCGGAGCACTTGCGCCGACAATTAACATGATGGCAAAAGAGAGTCAACACGGGCATAACGGTCAGAACCGCCCGCGGTAGCGGGCGGGTGTTGATAACTCGGCGGCGGCGCATCACAAAGGCCCACCCGCTACGGCGGGCGGTTCTGACCCGCACTTCGGCGAAGGAGATTATTCAAACTTGTCACTGATGCTCGAAGAGATCACGCAGCAGCCCGGGGCGCTGGCGCGCACCATCGCGGAGGAGCGGGAGAAGGTCGCGCGGCTCGGGGCGTCGCTGCGCGCGAAGGACGTTGACCTGATCGTGCTCGTCGCGCGCGGGTCGTCGGACAACGCGGCGCTCTTCGGCCGCTACCTGCTCGAAGTCACGACCGGCATCCCCGTCGCGCTGGCCGCGCCGTCGGTCAACACGCTCTACGGCGCCCGCCTCAGGCTCCGCCGCGCGGTCGTCATCGGCGTCTCGCAGTCGGGCGAGGGCGAGGACATCAACCGCGTGCTCTCCGACGCGCGCGCGGGCGGGGCGCTCTGCACCGTCGGCATCACGAACGAGCCCGGCTCCTCGATGACGAAGGTCGTGGACGAGACGCTCCTCACGCACGGCGGGCGCGAGCGCTCGGTGGCGGCGACGAAGACGTACACGGGCCAGCTACTACACTTCTACATGCTGGCCGAGGCGCTGGCCGACGGGGGCGGGCGGCTCGGGTTCGAGGCCATCCCCGACTTCGCGTCCCGGGCTCTCGAACTGCGCCCGCAGATCGAGCAGATGGTCGAGCGCTACGTCTTCATGGAGAACTGCGTCGTGGTCGGGCGCGGGCTCGTCTACGCGAACGCGTTCGAGATGGCCCTGAAGCTGATGGAGACCTGCTACGTCGTGGCCGAGCGCTTCTCCTCGGCCGACTTCCTGCACGGGCCTCTGGCGGTCGTCGAGCGCCACTTCCCCATCTTCGCCTTCGCCCCGCCGGGCGTCACGCTGGGCGGCGTGCGCGACCTGCTCGCGCGCCTGAAGGAGCTGCGCGCCGACACGCTCGCCTTCACCTCGGACGGGGAGGCGGCCGCGCTCGCCACGCGCGCCGTGCGCCTGCCGCCCGAGATAAGCGAGACGCTCTCCGTCATCCCCTACATCATCCCCGCGCAACTCTTCGCCGCGCTGCTCGCCGACGCCAAGGGGCTCGACCCCGACGCGCCGCGCTCGCTGGCGAAGGTGACGCGGACACTTTGAGGAGGCGATGAAACTACTCATCCTCGGCGGGACGAAGTTTGTCGGACGCCACCTCGTCGAGAACGCGCTCGGGCGCGGGCACGAGGTGACGCTCTTCAACCGCGGCCGGCTCAACCCGGAACTGTTCCCCGGGGTCGAGAAACTGTGCGGCGACCGCGACGGCGGGCTGGACGCGCTGCGCGGGGGTCGCTGGGACGCCGTCGTTGATACGAGCGGCTTCCTGCCGCGCGTCGTGCGCGACTCGGCGCGGCTGCTGGGCGCCGTGGTCGAGCACTACACGTTCGTTTCGAGCATCTCGGCCTACAGGGATACGGACGTGCCCGGCGTTGACGAGAATTACCACCTCGCCACGATCACGGACGAACGTCTGCGCGAGGTCGAGGCGCTCCCGCAGTCGGAAGCGACGGCCGCGCCCTTCTTCGGGGAGATGTACGGCGCGCTCAAGGCTCTGTGCGAGCGCGCCGCCGAGGAGGAG
>DASVQJ010000226.1:0-21506 GCA_036389235.1 Pyrinomonadaceae bacterium
AGTCGTCCGCGGGCATGAAGAGGCGCACGGTGTCGTCGTCGGGGTCGGCGAGCTGGTACTGGATGCCGTACTGCCTGACGAAGTCGGGCACCTTCGGGCGGTCTTCTTCGCCGCCGACGTTGAGGCCGACGACCTTCAGGCCCTTCGCGCCGAACTGCTTCTGGAGGCGGACGAGGTGCGGAATCTCCTCGCGGCAGGGCGGGCAGTAGGTGGCCCAGAAGTCGAGCACGACGACCTGCCCGCGCAGGTCTTCGAGCCGCACGCGCCGGCCGTCTGCCTGCGTCCAGGCGCCGGCCGGGGCCGAGCCCGCCTCCGCGCCGTGTGAGGCGGCGACGGGCGGCATGGGCAGGTTCGTGCGCGGCGCGCGCTCCGGCGTCGCGGCCTTGCGCCGCGCCTCCTCCGCGCGCCTCTTCGACGCGCCGTCCAACTCGCACGAACACGCGAGCACGACCAGCGCGAAGAGGGCGAGCGCCGCCGCGGCCCGCCGCGCGCGTGATTTGAGGAAGAGTCTCGGAAGCATGCCGTTAAAGAACTCCTTCGGGCGGCATTCTACACGAACGCCCGCGGCCGCGGCACGCCCCGCCGCCGCCGTCGCGCGGAGTCGAAAACGTTCGGGACTAAACCCTGTCCGAGTCTGCCTCCGGGGCGGCCGTGCCCTGCGGCGAGTCTTCGGGCCGGGGCGGCGCCTCTTCGGCGGGGACGGCGTACTCTTCGTTGGCCCAGGCGCCGAAGTCGATGAGCTTGCAGCGCTCGGAGCAGAAGGGGCGGTAGGGGTTACCCTCGTAGGTCGTGGGGCGGCGGCAGATGGGACACTTCATAGAAGGTAAATGGTGAATGGTAAATGGTAAATGGGTGAGGGCAGATACCATTCACTATTCACCATTTACTATTACCGAATTCAGACCGCGGCCGGGGCCGCGGGAGTCTTGATTAAGATTTTTCTGTCGACGAAGTCGATGATACCGGCGCGGCGCAGCGCGTTCAAGCGGACGGTGACGCTCTCGCGGGTGGAGCCGACGATGGAGGCTATTTCGCGGTGCGGGAGCGGCAGGTCGATCAGCACGCCCTCGGCCTCGGGGCGGCCGTAGCGCTCGGAGAGGTCTGCGAGGAGTTTGTCGAGGCGCGCGGGGATCGCGTCGAGCGCGAAGTCGGCGACGCGGCGCTCGGCCCTTGAGAGCCGTTGACCAACCATGCGGAAGGTGTAATCATAAAGCTCGCGGCTCGCAGCCATCCCCCCCCTGTAAACCCCCGCGGGAATCCGGAGCAGGCGCGCCTGCTCGTACGCGATGGCGCACTTCTCGCGCACCCCCGCCGAGTAGAGCGACGACTCGCCGAAGAGCGCCCCCGCGCCGACGATGTCGATGACGGCCTCGCGCGCCGTCGCGCCGTCGATGAGGCAGATTTTGACCCGGCCCCTCGCGATGCAGTAGAGCGAGTCGGCCGTGTCGCCGGTGCGGTAGATGTAGCGGCGGCGGCGGTAATCCACGGCCTCCGAGCCCTCGGCGAGGAGCAGGAGCGTCTCCCCCGAGAGGCAGTCGCCGACCTCGGAGTGGCGCAGGATTTCGGCAAGCTCGGCCGCGGAAAGGTCGCTGGCGCGTCGGTGTGGCATGAAGGGGGAACCTCTTTTAGGCGGTCGGGAATCTCAAGGGCCTGTGTGTGCGGCTCCCGCGTGCCGGCGCGGTCTGAGACGGAAGGTGGGGCAAACCTCCGAAAACCTGCTTGACCGGAGTGGGAGATAAAGCGGACGCGGGTGCCGCAAAAGCTGCGAGGTAAAGCTAAAATCTAACCCGTTATTCGATGAGGAATAGTTAACCGGCGAAACAAACTCAGGTAACCGTCCCTTAAATTAGCGGGCACAATAGCACGAAGACCCGGGGGGCGCAAGAACTGTTTTTTAGTTTATGACAACCAAGCTTACCGTCCTCGTCGTCGACGACGAACCCGACAAGCGGCTGCTGCTGGCCTTCGCTCTGGAGAACGAGGGCTACGAGGTGCACACGGCCGTGGACGGCGTGGCGGGCCTCGCGGCGGTCGAACTCTACCAGCCCGACCTCATCGTCACCGACGTGATGATGCCGCGCATGGACGGCTACGAGATGATCCGCCGCGTGCGCGCCAACCCGCAGACCAAGTTCATCCCCGTCATCATCCAGTCGGCCGCGCGCGTCGAGGGGCGCGACGTGCGGCTCGGGTCGGAGCTGGGCGCGCTCGGGTATCTGACCGACCCGACCGACCTCGACCTGTTACGCGCGCGGGCGCGGACGCTGCTTGAGCTGAAGCAGTACCTCGACTCCTGCCAGGAGGCGGCCTTCACGGATCACCTGACGGGGCTCGCCAACCGCCGCCGCTTCGAGCGCCAGCTTGAGCGCGAGGTGGCGCGCACGGATCGCTACAACCGGCCCTTCTGCCTCCTGCTCGTGGACATCGACAACTTCAAGGACGTGAACGACACGCACGGGCACGACGCGGGCGACGAGGCGCTCAGGCGCGTGGCGAACGTCATCCAGTCGGGCACGCGCGGCATCGACACGGGCGCGCGCATCGGCGGCGACGAGTTCGCCGTCATCCTCCCCGAGACGGACCTCGCGCGCGGCCTCGAAGTGGCCGAGCGCCTCCGGTCGGCCATCGCCGCGCTCGACCTCGGCCCCGCCGGGCGCATCACCGCGAGCCTCGGCGTGGCCGAACTGCCCGCCTGCGCGCACACCAACGTCGAGCTGCGCTCGGCGGCCGACGCCGCCCTCTACGACGCCAAGCGCGGCGGCCGCGACCGCACCGCCAGCGCCCCCGCGCAGGAGAACCCCGCGCCGGCGCTGAACGTAACGTAAAAGGAGATGTTAGGTGTCAGACGCCGGATGTTAGTAAAAGCAGGGCTGACGTCTAACATCTAGCGTCTGACATCTATTCCGAAGGAATTCTTATGGCCGACTACCGAGACAAGCTTGACGAGTGGCGCGAGGCGGCGCGGCGCAAGGCGCGCGACCTCGACGAGAAGTACAACATCCGCGAGCGCGTCGAGGAGGGCGCGCGCGCGGCGGGGGAGGCGGCCAAGCGCGGCGCCGACGCCGTCAAGACCGGCGCCGAGCGCGCGCGCGAAGAGGCCGGGCGCATCGGCGAAGAGTTCGAGGTGGGCGAGCACGCCGCCGAAGCGCGCGAGCGCAGCCGGGAGGCGCGCGAGCAGGCCGCGCGCGCGGCCGAGGAGGCCGCGCGCCTCGCGCGCGAGGTCGGCGGGCGCGTCCGCGAGGTCGGCCAGAAGGCCGGCGAGCGCGCTGAAGACTTTCTCGGCGGCGCGAAGAAGTATTACAAGGGCGCGGCGCGCGCCGCGGGCGCGGGCGCGCGCTTCGCGGGGCTCGGCGTGCGCGCGACGCGTTTGACCGCGGCCTCGACCGCGGGCCTGTACCGCGCCTACGACTGGGCGCGGCAGAACCCGAAGCAGGCCATCGCCGTCACGCTCTCGCTCGCCGCGGGCGTGCGCGCGGGCGCCGCCTTCCCCGGCCTCGACGGCTTCCTCCTCGGCGCGCACCCGCACTGGTTCACCCACTCGGCGCTGCCCGTCTGGGCCGTGCGCAAGGTCAGCCAGAAGTTCGACGACTACCTGCGCGAGCGCGAGCGCCTCGTCGCCGCGGGCGAGCTGGACGAGGCCGACAGGCGCCGGGTCGAGTTCGAGCGCAAGATGGTGCGCTACGTCGGCGCGCCCCTGCTCGGCGCGTTCAGCTGCGCGGCCGGCGTCGCCATCTTCGCGCAGATACTCCAGCCCGGCCCCATCGTCGGCGCGCCCGTCAGTTGGCTCCTCGGCGGCAACCCCGTCCTCGACGCCGTCTGGCTCTTCGGCAACGGCGTCATCTGCATCCAACAAGGCTACAAGTTCTTCATGATCGCTCTGAAGGACGTGGAGGCCGCCGAGCGCATCGTCAGGGAGATCAGGGGCTTCCTGCCCGCGGCCGCGACCGCCTGAGCGCCGCCACACATTCGCTTGAACGAAAGCCGCCGCGGGTGATTGACTCGCGGCGGCTTTCGCCTTACCTGATCGTGAGCGGGAAGGGGAGGAACGAGAGTGCGAAGACGAGGAGCGTCAGGAGCGCGACGAGGTTGCGCGCGGCGCCGAGCCGGTCGCCGTCGTCGAGCGGCTGCGGGTGCGGCATGCGCAGCATGACGAAGAGGAGGACGACGTAGAGGGCGCCGCTCGGAACCCCGTGCCAGAGCCAGCCGAGCGGCGCCAGCGCCAGCATCGAGAGGAACGCGGCGCGCCCCGCGTACCGGTGCACGCCCCGGCCGAGGGCGGCGTAGACGGCGTGCCCCCCGTCGAGCTGCCCGACGGGCAGGAGGTTCAGGCTCGTCACCAGCAGCCCGATCCAAGCCGCGAAGTAGAACGGATTCGGCGCCATCCCGGCCAGGTCTCTCACGCCGAGCGGCGCGGCCAGCAGCCGCAGCAGCAGCGGGTCGTTGAGGACGAGCACGGTCGCGCCGTCGGGCGCGGGCAGCGCGGGCGTGCCCGTCAGCAGCGCGGCGCAGGCGACGGGGATGATGACGAGGAAGCCGGCGAGCGGCCCGGCCACGCCGATGTCGAAGAGCGCGCGGCGCGAGGGGATGGGCGATTTGATCTTGATGAACGCGCCGAGCGTGCCGGCCATGAACGGCGGCGGCATCGGGATGAAGTAGGGGAGCGTGGCGTCCACGCCGTAGAGTCGGCAGGCGACGTAGTGCCCCGACTCGTGCGCGAGCAGGATCGAGAGGAGCGCGGCGGCGAACTTCAGGCCCTCGGCGATGAACTGCGGGTGCGCGAGCGCGTAGGCGGCTTCGGCCGCCAGCGCGAGCACGAGATACTTCGGGATGAAGGTGGCGTAATCGAGCGGCGTCGCGGGCGCGGGGACGCCGGGGTCGAGGGCGACGGACGAGAGCGCGAAGCTGACGCCGGCCCACGTCACCGTCAGCGCCGTCAGCAGGAAGAACGCTGAGTGCTTCCGCCACTCGCGCGCCGTCGGCCGCGCCGCGCGAGGCCGCGCCGCCGGCGCCGCGCCGCGCGCCACGAAGGTCGGTACTTCACGGACTGATTCAGACATAGAAGGTAGATGTCAGATGTCAGATGTCAGATGCTAGTAGGTGCTCCAGTCTAGCATCTAGCATCTGACATCTGACATCTACTCAGAAGCCGTCGGGCGGGCGGGCGGCGGGGCCGTCGGCGGGTGCCGCGGGCGCCTCCGTGTCGTGGATGTCGTCGTCGTGGTCGTCGTCGAAGCCGTGCGCCTGTAGCTCCTTGCCGGGCTTGAAGCGGATGGTCTTGCCCGAGGGGATGGCGACCTCCTCGCCGGTGCGCGGGTTGCGGCCGACGCCGCGCTTGCGCGGCTTGACGACGAAGACGCCGAAGCCGCGCAGCTCGATGCGCTCGCCGCGCGCCAGGGCCTCCTTCATCGAATGGAAGAGGGCGTCCACGGCCTGCTCGGCCTTCATCTTCGGGACGCCCGTCCGCTCGGCCACGCGGTTCACGATGTCGAGTTTGATCACTGCTCTACGGCCTCCGCTTCCATGCCCACGAAATCTCGCGGGAGAGGATTTGTCTAAGGGCGACAACAGTTTACGTCCGCGATAATAGAGACGCGCGGCGACGGCTGTCAAGGTTGACAACGCCGGAGGGCGGCGGCTAACCTCGGTCGACGGGCGGGACCGGCGCCCGTCACGGACGGACGGCCTATGCTCCTATTCGGCAGGAAGAACCAGCGAGTGCCCGCTTTCGGCGACGTGCAGGCGGACGACGACCGCGACGTAGAGGTGCGGCGGCTGCGCGACGAGTCGCGGACGCACTTCTGGGGCGAGGCGCGGCTGCTCTTCCGCGACCTCGTCTTCGCGCTGATGATCATGGCGCTCGTGCTGGTCTTCGTCGCGCAGCCCGTGAAGGTCGAGGGCACCTCGATGCTCCCGCGGCTGCACGACGGCGAGCGCATCTTCGTCAACAAGCTCATCTACTACGGCCTGCCCGAGCTGGAGCGCGGCGACATCGTCGTCTTCTGGTTCCCCAACGACCCGACCAAGAGCTACATCAAGCGCGTCATCGGACTGCCCGGCGAGACCGTGCAGTTGCGGGCCGGCCGCATCTTCGTCAACGGCAAGGAGCTCCAGGAGCCCTACCTCGAACACTCGCTCAACGTCGCCGCCGCCGACGAGCCGCCCACCTACGTCAAGCCGCACTACTACTTCGTCATGGGCGACAACCGCGACAACTCAAGCGACTCGCGCATGTGGGGGCTCGTCCCCGAGAAGTACATCTACGGCAAGGCGCTCTTCCGCTACTGGCCCCTCTCGCAGGCCAGCGTCATCCGCCACGAGACCGACTACCCCGGCATCCCCGCCCACCGCGCCGAAAGATTCGACGATCAGGAATAGGGAAAGCCTTAACGCGACTGCACGCCGGGGGCGCGGGCATCCCTGCCCGCCAAAGCGTGCTTGAGCACGCTTAGCCGTGAAGCGCCATCCCTCGATGCTGAGGTGTGGCGCTTCTGCGCCTTCGCGCCTGCGGCGCTCATGGCGGGCAGGGATGCCCGCGCCCCCGGCTAAGAGTTGCGCCCTCCCTGTGTCCCGCCGGATTTGATATTTCGCGCCCGAGATTGCAAACTAACTGCCTACTGCTTTCCGCATACCGCCTGCTGCTTTATGGACTGGCTGCGACCTTTGCTGATGATGTTCTACGCGCCCGCGCGCGGGATGGCGGAGGTGCGCGACCGCGTGCCTCTGGGGCAGGCGGCGCTGCTGGCGGTGCTGTTGCAGGTGGCGCACGCGCTGGTGGGGCAGTGGCGCGAGCTGGCGACGCTGGCGGCGCGCTTCGGCCCGTGGGCGGTGGTCGGCGTGCTCTTCTCGTCGGCCGGGTCGGTGCTGCTCGTGGGGCTCGTCTACGTGCCGGTCGCGGTGCTGCTGGCGAACCTCTTCGAGCGGCGCGGCGGCTTCGGGCTCGTGCTGCGGCAGGAGTACGGGCCGGCGGCCTCGGCCACGCTCTACGCGCTGGCGGCGGCCTCGCTCGTGACGCTGCCGCTCGCGTACCTCGACCAGGCGTCGGGGTGGAGCACCGCGGTGCGCGAACAGTTGCTCGCGCTCAACGCGATGGTGCAGCAGGTCTCGCCGCAGGGGCCGACCGAGGAGGAGTCGCGCGCGCTGTGGGCGTCGATGGGGGCGGTGCTGCCGCGCGCCGGGCTGGTGCTGCTCATCCAGCCGCTCACGCTCTTCGTGCTGTGGGCGCTGGTCGCCGTGCGCGAGGTCTTCCGCTTCGCGTGGTGGAAGGCGGCGCTCGTCGCGCTGTTGAGCGCGTTCGTGATGTTCCTCTCCTCGCCGCTCGTCTACGTCTTCAGCACGCTGCTCGCCTCGCCCTTCCTGCTGCTGCTCGTCTTCTTCGTGGCGCGCTCCTACTTCGTCGAGGCGCAGCGGACGCAGAGGGCGCGCGCCTCCTTCAGGCAGAACCTCGAAGCGGCGACGCTCAACCCGGCCGACGCCTCGGCGCACTACAACCTCGGGCTCCTGCACCAGCAGCGGAAGGAGTACGGCGAGGCGCGCACGCGCTTCCTGCGCGCCGTCGAGATCGACCCGAACGAGACGGACGCGCACTACCAGCTCGGCCGCATCGCGCGCGCAGAGTCGCGCCTGCCCGAGGCCATCACGCACTTCGGCGAGGTCGTCGCGCGCGACGACGCGCACGCGCAGCACGAGGTCTGGCGCGAGGTCGGCGCGACCTACCTCGCGGCGGGCCAGTTCGCGGACGCGGGCGACGCGCTGGAGCGCTTCCTCGACCGAAGGCCCTCCGACCCCGAGGCGCTCTACCTGATGGGGCGCGCGGCCGCGGGGCTCGGCGACGCGCGCGCGGCGAAGGAGTGGATGCAGCGCTGCGTCGAGGCCGTGCGCACCGCGCCCGCCTACAAGTACCGCGCAGACAAGCGCTGGCTCAACGAGGCGCAGCAGTTCCTGCGCACTCAGGCTTGAACCCGCACGGCCGTCGAAAGGGGGCGCCGTGGCCGCACGCTACAGAGACACGCCGCACTACTCCTACCTGCTCGCGCTGGCGGCGGGGTTGTTCGGGCTGCCGCTCGTCTACGCGTTATCCAACTACGCGAGCCACTCGTGGCCGGTGACGATGGCCTGCTTCGCCGTCCTCCACGTGGTGCCCGGCGCGGCCTTCGGGCTCGTGTGGCCCGACATCAGGTGGCGCTGGGGCGTGTGGCTGTGCGCGGTGCCGGCCGTGGTCGTCTCGTTCTTCGCGCCGGGCGCGTGGTTCATGGCGGGCTGGCTGGCGATGACCCTGCTCCCGGCCTGCGCGGGCGCGCACGCGACGGCGCAACTGCACCTCCGGTACGTGAGGATTGACGACTCAAGGTGACGAACACTCTATGACGACGGGCGAGACGAAAACGGCGCTGCTCGTGCTCGAAGACGGCAGGGCCTTCCGCGGGCGCGCGTGGGGCGCCGAGGCCGAGGCGTGCGGCGAGATGGTCTTCAACACTTCGATGTCCGGCTACCAGGAGGTCTTGACCGACCCCTCGTACGCGGGGCAGATCGTGTGCATGACCTACCCGCTCATCGGCAACTACGGCGTGAACCGCGCCGACGAGGAGAGCGCGCGGCCGTGGGTCGAGGGCTTCGTCGTGCGCGAGGCGAGCCGGCTCGCTTCGAACTGGCGCTCGGAGGAGACGCTCGACGCCTACCTCAAGCGCTGGAACGTGCCCGGCATCGAGCGCGTGGACACGCGCGCCCTCGTCCGGCACATCCGCGACAAGGGCGCGATGCGCGCCTGCGTCTCCTCCATCGACCTGGACGAGCGGAGCCTGCTGGAGAAGGCGCGGGCCTCGGCGCCGATGGAGAACCGCGAGCTGGCGAGCGTGGTGACGACCGCGAGCCCCTACGTAATCCCGGCCGCGGGCGCGGAGCGCTTCCACGTCGTCTGCTACGACTTCGGCGTGAAGCGGAACTCCCTGAACGAGCTGGCGGCCCTGGGCTGCCGCGTCACGGTCGTGCCGGCCTCGACGCCCGCGCGCGACGTGCTGGCGTTGAGGCCCGACGGCGTCTACCTGTCGAACGGGCCGGGCGACCCGGCGTCGATGACGGAGGTCGTGGAGGAGATTCGCGGTTTGGTCAGGGGGGGCGTGCCGACCTTCGGCATCTGCTTCGGCCACCAACTGCTCGGCCGCGCCTTCGGCGGGACGACCTACAAGCTGCGCTTCGGCCACCGCGGCGGCAACCAGCCGGTCAAAGACCTCTCGACGGGGAAGGTCGAGATCACCTCGCACAACCACGGCTTCGCCGTGCGCGCCGAAAGCCTCCCCGCCGAGGTCGAGGTCACGCACCTCAACCTCAACGACGACTGCGTCGAGGGCTTAAGGCACAAGAGCCTCCCCGTCATCTCCGTCCAATACCACCCCGAGGCCGCCCCCGGCCCCCACGACGCCGAACACCACTTCCAACGCTTCGTCGAACTGATGCAGGGGAATGCGGTAGACGGTAGACAGTAGACAGTAGTCAGTAGGAAGACATAAGCGGCGCGCCCGGCCCGAAGGCTGAAGCGCGCCGCTTATGTCTTCCTACTGACTACTGTCTACTGTCTACTGCCTACTTAGCTTTGTAAGAGGCGGTCGATGGTCTGGACGAGCGAGACGAAGTCGGAGGTCTTGCTCTTGTAGACTTTGACGCCGGTCTCGACGGCCTTCTGCTGGCGGTGCGGGCCGGAGCTTTCGAGCGAGAAGAGGAGGACGGGCGTGACGGGGTCGAGCTCGCGGAGCTGCCGGCAGAGCTCAAGGCTGTCGGCGTCGATGTAGGTGTCGTTGAGGATGTAGAGGTCGAAGCGGTCGGTGGAGGCCACCTTCAGGCAGTCGGCGGCCGTCTGCACGGTCTCGACTTCGTAACCCTTGCGCGTGAGCATGAGTGCGATCAGGTCACCCACGTCCTTGTTCGACTCGGCGCACAGAATACGCCTCTTGCCTTCAGACATGCAGACACACCCCGACGAGAAATTATCCCGGAAGTGGGAGTCGCGCGAGGGGGATTTAAAAGATAAGGGGGACTTAAATGTAAACGCGCGGGCGCCCTCAGTCAAGGCTCCCCGTCTTCCGCCGGGCGGGGCCGCCGGCCTTGCCCGAGAGGATGGAGTTGACGGTCGAGACGATGTCGAAGAGGTCGTCGGGTTTGGTGAGGTAGGCGGTGGCGCCGGCTTCGAGCGCCAGCTCGCGGTCGCGGCGGAACGCCTGCGCCGAGAAGAAGAGGATGGGCGTCCCCGGGGTCAGCTCGCGCAGGCGCTTGCAGAGCTGGATGGCGGTGCCGTCGATGTAGTCGTCGTCGAGCATGTAGAGGTCGAAGCCGCCGCCGCCGACGAGCCCGACGCACTCGGCGACCGTCCGGGCCGAGACGACCTCGTGCCCCTGCCGTTCGAGCAGGATGGTGATGAGCCGGGACGTATCTTCGTGCGGCTCCGCGCAAAGGACGCGTCTACGGGGGGGCGACGGCATCGGGGGAAACTCCTTACTGTCCTTTGTTCGTTGTAGCGCTACGGGCGGCCTGGGAAAAGTCGAGTCGGTGGAGACTGAGACTCTAGTGCCGGCCGGCCTTCGGGTCTGTCCGGGGAAAGACAGACCTGATTAGTGCCGGCTCCGGACGCCAGACATTAAGCCTCAAACCGGAAAAATTATCAACTTAAATTCTTCGGCCCTCACGTTAAACGCGGCAGGCGGTCGCGCCGCCTGCCGCGCCTCGCGCGTTAATCCGTCGGCCGGCTAGCCCGCCACCGTCACGACCGATTTCGAGGGAACCGTGATGGTGAAAGCGCCGGAAGAGACGCCCACCGGGGCGAGCGGCGCCTGGTTCTCCGTGGCCGACGTGCGGTAGGGCGTGAGGCTGGCGGGCGCGCCGGCCAGGCCGTTTAAGTTGACGGTCACCGTGTGCGCGCTCCTGCCTGTGTTGGCGAGGACGATTGTGACGGCGCCCGCCGCCGGCCTGACGGCGGTGACTTGCAGCGTCGCGTCGCTCGAAGTGGACGCGAGCACGACCGAGCCCGGGCGTATGAACCGGCTGAACTGCCCCAGCACGTAGAGCCGCTTCGGCACCTGGAACGAGTCGGTCGTCGGGTCGGCGTGGATGAGCCCCTCGTTGCCGCCGTTCAAGTCCATGACCCACCAGTAGAAGTACGCGGCGAACCGCCCGCCGTTCATGGCCTTGTAGATTTCGGTCGCCCAGGTCATCCCGTAGTCGATGCTGCCGGTGTACTGCCCGTTCAGGTTCGAGTCCTCGGTCTGCCAGATGGGCTTGTTGTACTGGGCGCAACTGTTGCAGGGCTTGCCGAGGTCGTCGGTCTTGCCGTACCCGTGCGTGGCGACGACGGAGATGGCGGCGCGGGCGCTCGGGTTGCTGAGGATGGGGCTCCCCCAGGCGGCGTCGAAGTTCGAGTAGTAGGCCGGCTCGGGCGCCATGATGCGCGCGGTCAGCCCGCCGGCCGCCAGCGCCGGCTGTAAGTTGTTGGCGACGAAGTTGCCGATCTCGGAGGTCGTCCACTCGCAACTGTCGTAGGTGGTTCTCATGTTCGGCTCGTTCTGCACGCTCTCGACCTGCGCCTCGAAGCCGAGCTGCGCCCTGGCCCTCTTCAGCCACTCGACCTTGAGCGCCGCGAGGTCGGGGTAGAACTGCGGGAGGACGTGGCCGCCGCCCGTGCAGGAGTTGTTCTCCTTCATCCAGGCCGGCGGGCTCCAGGTCGAGACCATGTACCTGTCGACGCCGTACGCCGCGTTCACCCTCTGGAGCCAACGCATCTCGCTCTGGATGCCCCAGTGGTTCCAGTCGTACACGCCCGGCGCGGGGTTGAAGTTGCAGAGGAAGCTGCCGACGCGCACCCAGCTCAAGGCCGCGCCGGGCTGCGAGGTCTTGTAGAGCAGGTCGAGTATCTGCGTCTGCCTCGCGGCGGAGAACTTGTCAAGGTCGTTGGCGACCCACGTCGCCGACGCCCCGAAGCCCTCGAAGGTCTGGCGGGGGCTGTTGTAGTCCACGTTCGCGGTGACGCCGGCGGCCCGCGCCGGCGCGCCGACGTAAGAGCACAGGGCCAGCGCCGTCAAGAGGCAGCGGCTGACGAAACGCTTCACGGCCGACGGCCGCCGTCGAAATATCCTTCCCATCTTCACCCTCCCTCTCTGCGGTGTTCGAACAAAGCCGGGCGCGGCCCCGCCCCTCGCCGGACTCGGGGCGAGTCTCGGGCGCGACGAAGCCGCTCGCGTGAGGTGTCGGCGTCTGTCTAGAGCAGGCCCGCCCCGGACTAACGGGCGGGCGAAGGCGCGGGGGATTCCGTCGCCTCGGCCGGCTGTGTCGGGGCCGAGCCGTCCGCGGGCTCGGCCGCGGTCTCGGCGGGCCGGAGCAGCTCCGCGACGAGCCCGGAGCTGCCGCGGTGTTCGAGCCAGTGGCGGTAGGTGACGGTCAAGACCGCGATGACCGGGATGGCGAGGAAGATGCCGGCCACGCCCGCCAGCTCGTGCCCCGCGAGGATGGCGAGGATGACGGCCAGCGGGTGGAGGTGTATCCCCGACCCGATGATGCGCGGGTAGAGCACGTAGTCCTGCACGATGCGCAGCACGCCGAGGAAGGCGAGGACGGCGAGCGCCTTCGTCACCGAGTCGAACCCGGCCACGGTGCCCGCCAGCACCGCGACCACCACGGGGCCGAGCAGCGGGATGAACTCAAGCATCCCCGCGATGAGCCCCAGCACCAGCGCGTAGCGCACGCCGAAGACGACGAAGGCCACGGTGCAGATGGTCCCGATGAGCAGGCACGAGATGAGCTGCGCGCGGATGTAGGCGGCGAGCGTCGAGTTGATGTCCTGGAACAGCTCGTCGCCCCGCCAGCGGATGCGCCCCTTCGGCAGCATCATCAGCGCCGAGTGCCGGAAGCTGTCGGCGTCCTTCAGGAAGAAGAAGGCGAGGATCGGGATGAGGACGAGGTAGGGCAGGTAGCCGAGCAGGTTGATGGCGCTCGAAAAGCCCTCGCCGGTGATGTATTTGCCCGCGTCGTCGATGGCCGCGGTGACCCTCTTGCCGGCCGAGTCCCTCACGGACTGCGGCAGGTGCAACTCGGCGAGCGCGCGGTTGAGGCGGTCGGCGCGCTGCTGCGCGTTGGTGATGTAGCCGGGCGCCTGCCGCGCGATGTCGGCCATCTGCGCGCCGAGTTGCGGGGTCAGCACCCACCCGCCCAGGCCGAGCGAGCCGAAGATGACGACGTAGACGACGGCGATGGCGGCCGTGCGCGGCAGCAGCAGCGGCTCCCCCTTGCGGTCGCGCCGGGCGAGCCCCTTGCGCACCAGCTCGATGAGCGGCGAGATGAGGTAGGCGAAGAAGACGGCGAGGACGACGACGAGCAGCACGCCCGTCAGGGCGTAGAAGACCCAGCGGACGGTCTCGAAGACGTAGTGGATGACGAGGACGAGCACCGCGACCCACAGCAGCGAGCGCGAGGCCATCCGCAGCACGACGCGCGTGTGCTCCTTCGTGACCGCCAGCGCGGCGGCCATCTCCTCGTCTTCGCTCAACTCGGGCCGGATGATTGTTTTCTGTTTCGCCAAAGCCTTCCGCCTTCCGCCCGCGCCGGGCCGGGGGACTTCACGCCTGCGGGTTCGTGGGACGCGCCAATGATGCACCAAACCGGCGCGGGAAAACAACGGCCCCGGCGCCCGCCCGTTAGTCAGGCCGTCAAGCACGGAGACACAAAGACACAGCCTGTTGAGTGCCAAAGGCAACAGGCCGTGTCTCTGTGGTTAATCTGAATCGGAAGCGGCGGCGCCTTCAGTTCTCGTACTCCGAGTAGTCCTCGTCGGCCTCGCGCTCCTTGATGCCCGCGGGCTCCCAGACGAGGCCGCGCCACTCGTCGGTCTCGCCGAGCAGTTGGAGCGCGGCGAGCGGCTGCACGGGGTTGCGCTCCAGCCGCAACACCTCGGCGACCGCCTCGACCGTGCGCCCCTCGTCGCCGGGGACGATGACGCGGACGCGGCTGCCGACGTCGGGCAGCCGCTCCAGGTGGACGAGCGCGCCCTGCGGGCCGATGTTCTCGGTCTCGCCCTCGACGACGACGTGCTCGCCCGTGCGCTCGTCGTCCCACTCGGCGCGCACGCTGACGTGAACCATGTAGCGCGGCCCTGTGCGCTGCTCAACAAAGCTTGCTGACATGCGGGGCATCCTCCGTTCAATGGGCGGAATTCTTTCCGCCTATTAATAAAGTGCTAAAGGGGCAGGTTTCGGGGAAACGGGTGTCGGGTTCCGGGTTCCGGGTGTCGGGTGAAAAGGGGCCACGTCTGACCCGGCACCTAAAACCCGACACCCAGAACCCATCCCCCCTCACTCCTCGTCGTGCGCGCGCAGCTTCTCCAGCACGGAGAAGTCTTCGAGGGTGGTCGTGTCGCCGTGCGCGGAGCCGGAGGTGGCGATCTCGCGCAGGAGCCGGCGCATGATCTTGCCGGAGCGCGTCTTGGGGAGCGCGTCGGAGAAGCGTATCTCGTCGGGGCGCGCGAGCGCGCCGATCTCCTTCGCGACGTGGCGGCGCAGCTCCTCCTTCAGTTCGTCCGTCGCCTTGCGCTCGCCTTCGAGCGTGACGAAGGCGACGATGCCCTGTCCCTTCAGCTCGTCGGGGCGGCCGACGACCGCGGCCTCCGCGACCGCCTCGTGCGAGACGAGCGCGCTCTCGACCTCCATCGTGCCGAGCCGGTGGCCGGAGACGTTGATCACGTCGTCCACGCGACCCATGATCCAGAAGTACCCGTCCTGGTCGCGCCGCGCGCCGTCGCCCGCGAAGTAGACGCCGTCGATCTCGGAGAAGTACTGCTGGCGGTAGCGCTCGTCGTCGCCCCAGATGGTGCGGAGCATCGCGGGCCACGGCCGCTTGACGACGAGGTAGCCGCCCTCGTTCGGGCCGGCCTCCTGCCCGGACTTCGACATGACGGCGGCCTCGACGCCGGGCAGCGGGCGCGTGGCCGAGCCGGGCTTGGTCGGCGTCGCGCCGGGCAGCGGCGCGATCATGATGGCGCCCGTCTCGGTCTGCCAGAAGGTGTCCACGATGGGGCAGCGCCCCTTGCCGATGATCTCCCGATACCACATCCAGGCTTCCGGGTTGATGGGCTCGCCGACCGTCCCCAGCAGGCGCAGGGACGAGAGGTCGCGGCGCAGAGGCCAGTGCTCGCCCCACTTGACGAAGGCGCGGATGGCGGTGGGCGCCGTGTAGAAGATGTTGACGCGGTGGCGCTGGATGATGTCCCAGAAGCGATCCGGCTCGGGGTGGTTGGGCGCGCCCTCGTACATCAGCACGGTCGCGCCGTTCGAGAGCGGGCCGTAGACGACGTAAGAGTGCCCCGTCACCCACCCGATGTCGGCCGTGCACCAGTACACGTCCTCGTCCTTGAGGTCGAAGACCCACCTGGTCGTCAGGTGCGTCTGCAAGAGGTAGCCGGCCGTCGTGTGCAGGATGCCTTTGGGCTTCCCCGTCGTCCCCGAGGTGTAGAGGATGTAGAGCGGGTGCTCGCTGTCCAGCTCTTCGGCCGGGCAGTCGTCCGCGACGGCCTGCACGAGCTCGTGCCACCAGTAGTCGCGCCCCATCTGCATGTTGATCTTGCTTCCGGTGCGCCTGTAGACGATGCACGTCTGGACGGTCGGCGTCTTCTTCAGAGCCTCGTCCACGATGTCTTTCAGGCGCACCTCGGCGCCGCGCCGGAAGCCGCCGTCGGCCGTGACGACGAGCTTGCAGCCCGCGTCGTTGATGCGGTCGATGAGCGCCTGCGACGCGAAGCCGCCGAAGATGACCGAGTGGGTCGCGCCGATGCGCGCGCAGGCGAGCATCGCCACCGCCAGCTCCGGCACGAGCGGCATGTAGAGCGCGACGCGGTCTCCCTTCTCGACGCCCGCGCGCTTCAGGACGTTGGCGAAGCGCGAGACCTCCCGGTGCAACTGGCCGTAGGTGAGCGTGCGCTGCTCGCCCGGCTCGCCCTCCCACACGATGGCGGCCTTGTTGCGCCGCCACGTCTGCAAGTGCCGGTCGAGGCAGTTGTACGCGGCGTTAATCCGCCCGCCGACGAACCACTCGGCGTGCGGCGCCTCCCACTTCAAGACCGTGTCCCACTTCTTGAACCAGTGCAGCTCCGACTCGGCCATGCGCGCCCAGAAAGCCTCGGGCGCGTCCGACGCCTCGCGCCTGAGCGCCTCCAACTCCTCAAGGGACTTGACGTGCGCCCGCGCCGCGAACTCCGGCGGCGGCGGGAACACGCGCTCCTCGTGGAGGACGGATTCGATGTTGGTCGTGGCTGAAGACATAACCCGCAGACCTCACCTTCTGACTCTTGATAGCGGTATGGCTGACCTGTGTACCAGAAACCGACCCGCGCGGCAAGCTCGACCCGATAACCTGTTTACACCGCGCACGCGCCGATTGTATTGTTGCCACGCGGAACGCCCTCATTCACCCGCGCCCGAGGAGCGACTTGATGTCTCTACGAATCCTCCCCGTCTACGTCAGCTCGACGTGGCTCGACCTTCAGCCGGAGCGCAAAGCCGTCGGGCAGGCCGTCCAACGCCTGCGCGAGACGAAGTTCGTCGGCATGGAACACTTCGGCAGCCGCGACGAGACGACGCGGCAGGCTTCGCTCGACGACGTTGGCCGCAGCAGCATCTACGTCGGCATCGTCGCCGGCCGCTACGGCTCCGGCATCACCGAGGCCGAGTACGACCGCGCGACCGAACTCGGCCTGCCGCGCCTCGTCTACTTCAAAGATGACGCGACCATCCCCGCCGAGCGGCGCGAGACAGACCCCGCGCAGGCCGCGAAGCTCGACGCCTTCAGGAAGAAGCTCCGCGCGAACCACCTCGAAGGCTTCGACTTCAAAAGCCCCGACGACCTCGCCGCCAAAGTCACGGCCGACCTCCACCGCTGGCTCTTCGACGAATACCTGACGCCGAAACTCCGAGGCGCGCTCCGCGGCGAAGTCCCGCGCGAAGAGGCGCAAGCGCTACTCAGCGCAGTGCAGGATTTGAGCGCGCTCAACCGCGACCTCGTGACGAGGCTGCAAGCCGCAAATTACGTCTTCTCGGCCGGCGGAAATTACGCGGGGCGTGACAACCTCACACACATCTATAACGCGCCCGCCGCCTCAGCCCCGGCCACCCCCACGCTGCACCAGCTACGCGCGCCGGTCGGCGACTTCGTCGGGCGCGAGAAGGAGATTGCAGACCTGACGGCGGCGCTGCGCGGAGGCGCGAGCGCGGCCATCACGGGCATCAGCGGCATGGGCGGCATCGGCAAGACTGAACTCGCCTTCTACGTCGCCGAACGCCTACGCGACACCTACAGATTTTCGAGCAGATTGAGTCGCCGGATGCTGAAGAGGCGCGCGCGTTACTTGCACGGTGGCGCGGGGAGGCGTAGCGGAGGGTTGGAGGGGAAGTAGGGTGGCAAGGGCGGTGCAAGAGCCAGGTAAAATTGAGGGTTAAAGTCGTAGACAAGGCTTTTGTGAGGCGTTAGGCTGCCGGGTTGAATGTATGCATCGAGGAATGGAGGTGGGTTGTGTCGGGAATGGCGTGGGCTTCTGTGGAAAGTTCGCCGGCGAGGGAACTCTTTAAAGGTATTCGGCTGCGCACCCTCTGGCGGGGCGAGAACGGGGCCAAGGCTCAAGTGCTGGAAATGGACCCCGGCACTTGTTGGGAGGGCGTAGACGTGCACGACCCGGGGCCGGAGGAGGTGTTCGTCGTCTCGGGCGTCTTCAACGACGGCGTGCGCGATTACCCGGCCGGCTCATTTATCCACGCGCCCGCGGGCTCGTCACACGTCCCACAGTCCCGCACCGGCTGCGTGCTGTTCGTCTTCTACCCCGAAGGCTAAAGGTTGATGAGCATCAGTTGCGGGACGGAGACCTTGTAGGGGGCGAGGTCGCTGATTAGAGGCGCAAGGCGTGGGGCAGGTCGAGTGGTATGCGCGTGGCGGCGGTACAACTTGAGCCGGTTATCGGCGACATCGACGCGAACCTGGCGGCGTGTGAGAGGCTCGCCGACGCGGCGGCTGTCGAGGGGGCGGAGTGGATCGTGCTGCCGGAGTTCTTTACGACCGGCGTCGGGTTCTTCCCGGAGTTGGCGGAGCGCTCTCTGCCGCCGGACGGGGTCGCGACGGAACTGTTGCTGAGTCTCGCGCGGAGGCACGGGGCGTTGGTCGGCGGGTCGTTCCTGTGCCGCGACGTTGACGGCGAGGTGCGCAACGCCTTCTTCCTCGTCACGCCCGAAGGCGTCGCCGGCAGGCACGACAAGGACATCCCGACGATGTGGGAGAACTGCTTCTACGTCGGCGGCACGGACGACGGGCTCATCGAGGCGGGCGGCCTGACGGCGGGCGTCGCGCTGTGCCAGGAGTTCAACCGCACGCGCACGGTCGCGCGCCTGCGCGGGAGGGCCGACGTCGTCGTGGGCGGCTCGTTCACGTGGGGCGCGCCGGGGTGGATGCCTTTCCGCGGCCGCATGCAGAGTTCGATAGAGCGCTACACCGACTGGGCGCCGCGCTTCGCGAGACTCGTCGGCTGCCCCGTGGTCGAGGCGACGCACTGCGGGCGCATGCGCTGCAAGACGCCCCTGCTGCACGTGCCGTACGAGACGAGCCTCGGCGGCGGCGCGACCGTCTGCGACGCGGCGGGCAACGTGCTCGCGCGCCGCGCCGCGTCACAGGGCGCGGGCGTCGTCGTGGCCGAGGTCGAGGCCGGGCGCGTCGACACCGGCGGGCACGAACCGACCGGCTTCTGGATTCAGGAACTAGACCCTTTATCAAAAGCCGGCTGGCACATACAGGGCTGGCACGGACGCCGCTGGTATCGGCGCCACGTCGCCCCCCCGGGCGCGCGCGAATAGCTCGAACGGAAGAGCCGCACGGCCGCGGCGGCGTCTACATTGGCATGCGAAGGATCGACGTTTTCTTCTACGGCCTGTTCATGGACGAGGCCGTCCTGCGGGGGAAGGGCTTGAGCCCGGCGGGGCGGCGTCTGGCGCGCGTCGAGAACTACCGCCTGGTCATCGGCGGGCGCGCGACGCTGGTGCCGTCCGCGGGCGGCACGGCGCACGGCGTCCTCTTCTCGCTGACGCCCGCGGAGGTGGACGCGCTCTACTCGGAAGCGTCCGTCAGCGCCTACCGCCCCGAAGCGGTGTGCGCGCAACTGGCCGACGGCTCGGTCGTGCCCGCGCTCTGCTTCAACCTCCCCGCGCCGCCCGCGTCGGAGGAGCGCGACCCCCTGTACGCGTCGAAGCTCAGGCGACTCGCCGCGCGGCTCGGCCTCCCGCCCGACTACGTCTCTTCCATCGAATAAACCCCAGACACCCCGAACCCTGTCTTTTGGCCCCGCCTGTCGGATAGCCTGAGAAACCGAGCACAGGCCGGAACGCGGACGAAGAATGAAGGCCGGAGGCATGACGCACGAACTGTTCAAGCGGTACGCTTTCGTCTTCCTCGCCGTGCGCGTTCTGGCCGACCTGACCCTGGCCGGCGTCATCTATTATCAGGAGGGAACCCCGGTGGTCAGCTTCGGGTTCCTGTTGCTCTGCGGCGTCTTCTATTACTTCCTGTACTCCGGACTCAGGGGCGGAGAGTTCCGCGGCCGCTACGGCAACCGTGTCACCCTGTGGCGCGAGCCGGTCGGTTACTGGTTCGTCGTGGCGTTCCTCGCCCTCTTCCACCTCTTCGTCACAGTCTCATTCGGGAGGCTGGTTCGCTGGTAGGCGGGACAAACGTCCGGGCGCCGCTTTATAATCCGCACGCTCTCCGGTCTTAACGCTCAGACGAAAAGTAGGAACCGACGATGAACAGATTGCCGCGCGTCTTCATTCTCTTCTGCCTTGTTGCCTCAATCCTGCTCGCGGTCGCGCCGCTCTCGCGGAAGGGGGCCGCCGCGAGTTCGTCCCGCAAGAAGCAGGCGCCGGCGCCGCAGGCGAGTCCGACGCCGCAGCGTGACGAGAGGTTGTGGAAGAGGGCGGTGGCGTTGCAGAAGAGGGCGATTGTGGTGGACGGGCATAATGACATCCCGACGATCATGGCGGACGAGGATTATGACATCGGGGTGTCGTCGGTCGGGAAGTACCACACGGACATCGCGCGGCTGAAGCAGGGGGGGATGACGGGGGAGTTCTTCTCGATCTACGTGGACAGGCAGTACGCGACTCCGGATTGGGTGTCGAAGAATTACGCGACGCAGGGCGGGTCGGCGCGGCGCGCGCTCGACCTGATCGACGTGAGCTACAGGATGATCGAGAAGTACCCGCGCGACCTGATGCTCGCCACCTCGACCGCGGACATCCGGCGCGCGAAGAAGGAGGGGAAGGTCGGCGTGCTGTTCGGGATCGAGGGCGGGCACGCCATCGAGAACTCGCTGCCGGCGCTGCGCGAGTTCTACCGCCTGGGCGTGCGCTACATGACCCTGACGCACAACAACACGAACGAGTGGGCCGACGCGTGCTGCGACGCGGCGCGGCACGGGGGGCTTTCGGAGTTCGGCCGTGAGGTCGTCGCCGAGATGAACCGGCTGGGGATGCTCGTGGACGTGTCGCACGTCTCGGACGAGACGATGTCGGACGTGCTGGACGTGTCGAAGGCGCCGGTCATCGCCTCACACTCTTCGGCGCGCGTCTTCTCGAACCACAAGCGGAACGTGCCGGACGAGCTGCTCAAGCGCATCAAGCAGAACGGCGGCGTCGTGATGGTCAACTTCTACCCGGCCTTCCTCGACGAGAAGGTGCGCGCGGCCGGGCTCGCGCGCGACGAGAAGCTGAAGGCGCAGCGCGACGCACTGCGCGAGCAGTTCAAGGGCGACCAGAAGCGCTTGGACGAGGAGCTGCGGAAGCTCAACGACGCGAACCCCATCCCGAACACGACGCTCTCCATGCTCGTCGATCACATCGAGCACATCGCGAAGGTCGCGGGCGTCGAACACGTCGGCCTCGGGTCGGATTTCGACGGCGTGCCCAACCTGCCCGAAGGCATCAGGGACGTGGCCGACCTGCCGAACATCACCTACGAGCTTTTGCGCCGCGGACACTCGGACGAAGAGGTTTTGAAGATACTCGGCGGCAACCTGATGCGCGTCTTCGGGGAGGCCGAGCGCGTCGCCGCCGTCGAGCGGCGCAAGATCAGCGGCGAGGGGAGCCTCCGCCGTCTCAACGCGCCGGGTAGGTGAGGTGCGTCAGGCAGTAGACAGTTCGGGCAGGAGGTAGCCTGTTGCTGTTCGCGGGTGCGTGAGGCGGGGAGGCGTCGGACACGGAGACACGGAGACACGGAGACACAGCTTGTTAAATACTAAAGTTGAAGCTGTGTCTCCGTGTCTCCGTGTCTCCGTGTTGAAATTGCGCCCGCTACCGGCCCTGCCGCCTGCTCTTACAGCGGCGTTCTTTCGGGTGCGACCTCTGAGCCGGGAGCGCGGGCATCCTGCCCGCCATGAGCGCGCCAGCGCGAAAGCCGTCAGACTTTACACCTCAACGTCGAGGGAGAGCGCCTCACGGCGAAGCGTGCTTCTC
>DASVQJ010000227.1:0-13561 GCA_036389235.1 Pyrinomonadaceae bacterium
AGCAGGTCCTTCATCGACGAAATCTTCTTCTCGTTGATGAGGATGAGCGGGTTGTCGAGGACGCACTCCATCCGCTCGGGGTCGGTGACGAAGTAGGGCGAGAGGTAGCCGCGGTCGAACTGCATGCCGTCGACCACGTCCAGCTCGGTCTCCATCGTGCGCGACTCCTCGACGGTGATGACGCCGTCGCGGCCGACCGTCTCCATCGCCTTGGCGATCATCTCGCCGATGGTGCGGTCGCCGTTGGCGGAGATGGAGCCGACCTGCGCGATCATGTCGCCCTTGACCGGCTTGGCCATCTTCCTGATCTCCTCGGTGGCGCGCTCGACCGCCTTGTCGATGCCGCGCTTGAGCGCCATCGGGTTGGCGCCCGCCGCGACCGTCTTCACCCCCTCGCGGAAGATGGCCTGCGCCAGCACCGTCGCGGTCGTCGTCCCGTCGCCCGCCACGTCCGAGGTCTTCGAGGCGACCTCGCGCACCATCTGCGCGCCCATGTTCTCAAGGCTGTCCTTGAGCTCGATCTCCTTCGCCACCGTCACGCCGTCCTTGGTGATGGTCGGCGAGCCGAACTTCTTGTCGAGGACGACGTTGCGCCCCTTGGGGCCGAGCGTGATCTTGACCGCGTCGGCGAGCTGGTTGACGCCGCGCAGGATCGCCGCGCGCGACTCCTCACCGTGAATTACTTGCTTAGCCATAAGAATCTCTTCTCCTTCGATATCACGACTTCAAAGATGCTTGACACTGAAAAGGCGGCCGCAGTCCCGAAGACTACTTGCCGCCCTTCTTGCCGCCCGAGGCCGCGCCGGCGCGCTCGATGACGCCGAGGATTTCGTCCTCGCGCATGATGAGGTACTCCTCGCCGTCGAGCTTGATCTCCGAGCCGCTGTACTTGCCGAAGAGCACGCGGTCGCCCTCCTTCACGTCGAGCCCGATGCGCGTGCCGTCGTCCTTGCGCTTGCCTTCGCCGACGGCGATGACCTCGCCCTCCTGCGGCTTCTCCTTCGCCGTGTCCGGGATGATGATGCCGCCGCGCACCTGTTCGCCCTCCTCGATGCGCTTGACGATCACGCGGTCATGCAGTGGTTTGATGTTGGTAGCCATAACGCTCCTTTCCGCCTTTCTGCTGGATGAGTGGTTCGGTTTGATTGCCTTCCGGGCTGACGGTTTTAACCCGCGCCCGACGGGAGAAGCTTTTCGGCTGCTAACCAAAACGCCGTAGATTTGCTAAGAAAAACGTTAATTTTTAGCACTCCCTCTGAAGGACTGCTAAAAATATAGCACTTCGACGTTCTTTGTCAACCCGTCTATTTTTCTTCGCCAACCGCGCGAACTATTTAAGCGTTGTTTGTAGCCACCGCCGTTTGGGCAGTGCCCGGCGAGACGTGCTCACACCCTGTTTGTCTATGAGGTTTTAGGGAAAAACTTAGGGAAAAAACTTGACGCCTTAGCTCGGCGGCTACCCCGTCAACGCTCTGATTCCGACGCCGAGTGTTATCCTTACGTCCGGCCCCGCTCGTTAGGCAACGGAGACGCCTGCGCCGGTATTTATGCCGGCGCGACGGTGAAGAGGTTCGGGCTCAACGGCGAGCTGGGAGGGCTGACTCTTGAACCGGCTTTATCCCGCGCACGGAGGAAGAATGGAACGCAAGACGGCATCCGATTACCCGCAGGAGTTGTTAGACCTGTTTCACGAATACCAGCACGGCGACATCGACCGCCGCACCTTCCTCGACCGCGCCGGCAAGTTCGCGGTCGGCGGCCTGACGGTCGCGGCCATCTTCGAGGGCCTGAGACCCAACTACGCGTGGGCGCAGCAGGTGCCGCCCGACGACAAGCGCCTTAAGGTGGGCTACGAGGTCGTGCAATCCCCGGCCGGGAACGGCTCGATCAAGGGCTACCTGGCCCGCCCGGCGCAGGGGAAGAAGCTGCCCGTCGTGCTCGTCATACACGAGAACCGCGGGCTCAACCCCTACATCGAAGACGTGGCGCGCCGCCTCGCGCTCGCCAGGTTCGTCGCCTTCGCGCCCGACGGGTTGACTTCGGTCGGCGGCTACCCGGGCAGCGACGAGAAGGGCGCCGCCGCCTTCCGCACGGTGGACGGGAAGAAGATGACCGAAGACTTCGTCGCGGCGGCCCGTTGGCTCAAGGCGCGCCCGGACTCCACGGGCAAACTCGGCGCGGTGGGTTTCTGCTTCGGCGGAGGGATGGTGAATCAGTTGGCCGTGCGGCTGGGGTCTGACTTAAATGCGGGCGTCGCGTTCTACGGGCGCCAGGCGGGCGCGGACGACGTGCCGAAGATTTCGGCGCCGCTGCTGCTGCATTACGCGGGCAACGACGAGCGTGTCAACGAGGGCATCCCGGCATACGAGGCGGCGCTCAAGGCTAACAAGAAGGCGTACGCGCTCTACATGTACGAGGGCAAGCAGCACGGGTTCCACAACGACACGACGCCGCGCTATGACGAGGCCGCCGCCAAACTGGCGTGGGCTCGCACCCTCGAATTCTTCAACAAGCACCTGCGTTGAAGCCCTTTGACGCCGACGGCCGTCGAGACGAAGGGCGCGATGCAAGTCATCGCGCCCTCTCTACGTGTGTCGGAACCGACTTTACATAAATGCGGTTTATCTAAACACTGGTCACTATAAGTTTGACACGCCGTCAGGTCATCTTTGCACGCGTACAGATTGATTTTGCATAAATACTATTTATCTTTGCACCCGTCATTATAAATTTGACACGTTGTTAGATCGTCTCTACACGTGTGCAGATGGATTTTGCATAAATGCAATTTATCTTTACACGCGCAAATATAAATCTAACACGCTGACAAATCATCTCTGCACACGTTTTAATCGTCTGTGCATGCGTTTTAATCATCTCTACACGCCGATAAGTCATCTGTACACGCGTTTAAGTCATCTCTACACTCAATTAAATCATCTCTACACGCGAATACGTTGTCTCTACACTCAATTATGTCACCTCTACACGCTGACAAATCATCTCCATACGCACTTAAGTCATCTTTACAGCCTCCGAAGTCATCTCTACACGCACTTAAGTCGTTTATACACGCCGATGGGCCATCTCTACACCCGCCGCAGTCGTCTCGACACCTGTTGAAATCGTCTCTACGCCTGCCGGAGACCGCTCGACAGACGCCGTTGGGGATTCCATCGGCGGGAATGGGGATTTTGCGGTAGCGGGGGAAGATTTTGCGGCGGCGGGCGGGAGTCGCACGGGCGCCGGGGGTCAGCGCTTGCGGCGGGCGGCGGGTTTGCGGGGGCGGTGGTTGTTGGAGGCGGCGGCGCGCTCCTGCGTGCGGTAGCCGGCGACGCGCTTGGAGAGCGTGTTGCGGTGGATGCCGAGCGTGGCGGCCGTGCGCGAGAGGTGCTCCTTGTTGCGCGCGAGCGCCTTCTGGATGTAGAGCTTCTCGAACTCTTCGAGGGCCTCGTCGAGCATGATCTGGCCGTCGAGCATCTCGTCTATCAGGGCTTCGAGCCGGGCGCGCATAGGCATTGGGGGTTCGCTCCGTCCGTTCAGATAAAGTCTCAATGGGCGCACGGTTCCCGGCGCACGCGGCGCTCAGGCGAAAAGGTGCTGGTACTGCGCGAGGAAGCGCGCGCGCACCTCGTCCGACGCGCAGAGCGCGAGCAGGCGCGCGCCCTGTGCGAGCGCGGGGCCGGTGCGCGCCCGCGCGACCGGTTCGAGCTTGACGGGGAAGGCCGTCAGCGCCAGGTAGACGACCGAGCAGACGGCCACGCCGCGCACGAGGCCGAAGCCCGCGCCGAGCGCGCGGTCGAACCACTGGAGCTTCGCGCGCCTGAGCCCCGCGCGCGCCGACTCGCCGAGGATGAACCCGAGGGCGAGCACGACGCCCACCATCAAAAGGAAGCCCGCGGCGTGCCCTCCCTCGACCGACTCGACCAGGCCCGAGCCGCGCAGGAACGCGCCGGCCTGCTCGTACGTGTGCGACGCGACGAAGAAGCCGACCGCCAGCCCGACGCTCGCGATGAGCGCGCGCACGAACCCGCGCAGCGCGCCCGCCGCCACGGACGCCCCGACGATTGCGAGCACGAACAGGTCGAAGAGAGTCATGGAAAAGCAGGGGTCAGGAGTCAGGAGTCAGAATTCAGGAGTCAGGAGTAAAACCGCAGTCGACGAACTGTCGGGTGTCAGGGTCAGCCCCCGCAGAGCGGAGCCTACTGACTCCTGAATTCTGACTCCTGACTCCCAAGGTTCTTCCCCGTGAGCAGTCGGTACGCTTCGAGGTAGCGGTCGGTCGTGGCGGCGGCGACTTCCGGGGGGAGCGGCGGCGCGGGCGGCCGCTTGTCCCAGTCGAGCGTTTCGAGGTAGTCGCGGACGAACTGCTTGTCGAAGGAGGGCTGCGAGTGGCCGGGCTCGTAGGCCGCGGCGGGCCAGAAGCGGGAGGAGTCGGGCGTCAGCACCTCGTCGATGAGGATGACGCGCCCCTCTTCGTCGAGCCCGAACTCGAACTTGGTGTCGGCGATGATGATGCCGCGGGCGCGGGCGTAAGTCTCGGCCTCGTGGTAGAGCGCGAGCGCGGTGTTGCGCAGGCTCGCCGTCGCCTCCGCGCCGACGATGTCGCGCATGCGCTCTTCGCTGATGTTCTCGTCGTGGCCGGTCTCGGCCTTCGTCGCGGGCGTGAAGAGCGGCGCGGGGAGCTTGGCCGACTCCCTCAAACCCTCCGGCAGGCGGTGGCCGCAGACCTCGCCCGTGGAGAGGTAGTCCTTCCAGCCCGAGCCCGCGAGGTAGCCGCGCACGACGCACTCGACGGGGAAGACCTCCGTGCGGCGCACGAGCATCGAGCGACCGCGGAGCACGTCGGCCGAAGCGCGGACGGCCTCGGGCATCGCGTTCACGTCGGTGGTGACCAGGTGGTGCGGCGTGAGGTGCGCGAGGCGCGCGAACCAGAAGCTTGAGAGCGCGGTGAGCACCTCGCCCTTGCGCTCGATCTGCGTCGGCAGCACGCAGTCGAAGGCGGAGATGCGGTCGGTGGCGACGACGAGCAGGTGCGCGTCGTCTACTTCGTACACGTCGCGCACCTTGCCGCGCCGCGCGAGCCTGAGCCCGGGGAGGGAAGTCTCGGCGACTGTCGGAGTGCCGGTCATGTCTCTGGTCAAAGTCAGCCTGGGACGGTTCGGTCGAACGCGGAAAGCGGGAGCCCACCGGGGCGTGCGGGATTGTGCTCGCCCGCCCCGTTTGTTGTCAAGGAAATTGGTGAGTGATAAGCGCTGAGTGACGAGTGATAAGAGAAGGCAAGACCCGTTTCTTCCCTCTTATCACTCGTCACTCACCACTTATCACTTCCGAAGGGCTTCGCGGAGCCGGCGAATCTGCGCGGCGTGGTTGTGGGCGTGGTCGGCGTAGATGCGGAGCCAGTCTTCGGCGGTGTAGCGGCCGGACTCGGAGTGCGTGCCGGCGCGCGACCAGTCGGCGTCGGTCATCCGGTCGAGCAGTTGGCCGGTGGTGGCGCGCGCGCCGCGCAGGGCGTCGAGCGCGGGCTCGACGGGGCGCTCGTTGTAGCCCAGGCTCGCGGCGTAGAGCTCCTGGTCGTAGCCCTGTATCTGCGGGTCGTCCTCGGTCAGGAGCTTGCGCAGGCGGATGGCGCTGTTCATCTCGCTATCGGCGAGGTGCTGGACGACCTCGCGCGCGCTCCACTTGCCGGGGATGGGGCGGGCCGAAAGCGACTCCTCGTCGAAGCCTTCGAGGCTGCGCGCGACCTCGTCGTAACCGGCCTTGTACTGCTCGATGAGCGCCTGTCGTTCTTCGTTCGTCATAAGGCTCCTCGGTCGTCGGGGGTGTGGGTGAGCGCCGTCGCCTTGTTGTAAATATCACACGCGCGGCGGCTTTGAAAGGGGGACGGCTTACGCGCCGCGGCCCGCGGGGTTTGTTCCGTCCCGGACAGTGAAGCGGGCCGAAGATTATTTATTGCTTGAGTTTAGTCGGCCGGTTCGCTATAGTTCTTGATGTCGGAAGGCGCGCGCCGGCTTCGGCGCCGGGCCTGAAGACGGGCCGGACAACCCGGCCGCGACCCTTTAACCGTTCCGCGATGACTCAAAAATCTGCCGCCGCCATTCCCGAAGTGAAGGATACTGGTGAAGAGAAGATCGAGGCGGGCGAGCGCAAGCTCAAGCTCCTCATCATCGAGGACGATGAGACGATTCTCGAACTCATCTCCGAGCACTTTTCGCGCACGGGCTACACGGTGCAGACGGCGGAAGACGGTTTGGCGGGCGTCCAGGCGGCCTTGAACGACCACCCCGACGCCATCGTCCTCGACCTCATGCTTCCCAAAATGGATGGGCTGGCCGTCTGCCGCGAGATACGGGAGAAGGCGCCTTACATCCCGATCCTGATGCTGACGGCCAAGGACGACGTGGTTGACAAGGTGCTCGGGCTGGAGATGGGCGCGGACGACTACATCACCAAGCCCTTCGTCCTGCGCGAGCTTGAGGCGCGGCTCAAGAGCGTGATGCGCCGCATGCGCGCCGCGTCGCGCTCCGAGACGAGCGAGGACGCCCCCATTCTCAGGGGCCGCCTCCGCATCGACCCGGCCAAGCGCGAGGTGACGGTCGGCGACCGGCAGGTCGAACTCACGCCCAAGGAGTTCGAGCTGCTCCGGCTCTTCGCCTCCAACCCCGGCCGCGTCTTCCCGCGGAAGTACCTCCTGGAGAAGATTTGGGACTACTCCTACGAGGGCTACGACCGCACGATTGACTCGCACATCAACCGCCTGCGAGCCAAGATCGAGGACAACCCCGAGAACCCGCAGATGGTCCTGACCGTCTGGGGCATCGGTTACAAGTTCAGCGACGAACAGCGCTGAAGGGTTCCACTCCCGAAGAAGGCCGCCAGAGCCTTCCGCAAAAAGGGCGACGAGCACCTAAGCCCCGCTCGCGACCCTTCTAACCCCGAAAGTCTTCAGACGGTCTCACCCTCCGGCGGGCACACACGCCCGGAAGTAAAAACTATGAACAAGGAATCGACCGGACACGACTATGCCGTGCTCTTCAAGACGTGGAGCCGCGGCGCGCTCGGCTCGCGCTGCGTGCGGCTCGGCCTCGTCGCCGCGGCGGGCGTCTCGCTCGCGCTGAGCGGCCCCGAACAGCCCCTGGCGCAGCAGCGCTTCAGGGAGCCGACCGTCACCGTCACCGGCGTCTCTTCGTCGGGCAACGTCGTCTCGATCTCGGCGGACGGCTCGCTCAACCGCGCGCAGACGTGGCAGGACGCCGAAGGCTTCCACGTCGTGCTCGTCAACGGCGAGGCGGCGACGGGCTCGACGCGCGGCGTCAAAGTGCAGCGCGTCGGCAGCTCCCTGGAGCTGGTCGTGCCCGTCAAGCGCGGCGCGAACGTGACCGTCCAGCCGCGCGGCAACCGCCTCGACCTCGTCGTCACGGGCGGCGCGCTCAACGTCGAGAACTTCCCCGTCGAGCAGCAGCAGCAGCGGGCCGAGCGCGCGCAGAGCCGCGCGCGCTCAACGCCGCGCGAGGACACGGCCGGCGAGGTGCTCGAACGCGTGCAGCAGCCGAAGGCGGAGTCGAAGCGCCGCGGCGCGAACGAGTCGACGGCCGAGTCCACGCAGCCCGAGCCGCACCCTTCGGCAGTCCAGCCCTCCGCCCCCGCGCCCGCGCCCGTCCAGCCGCAGGCGGCGACGCCCGCGCCCGCGCCGGCCGAGGAGGTCAACTCCGTCGGCCCCGCGCCGCAGCAGCAGCCGGCCGGGCCGACCGTCGCGCAGCCGGCCGAGGCGAAGGTTGACAAGGCGAACGGCGAGGGGCTCTTGTCGTACCTCGTCTCGCTCCCGTCCCTGTTCGCGGTGGTCGGCGTCGGCCTCGCGGGCTCGGTCGGCATGTTCGTGCGGCGCAGGCGTTCGGGCGGCGCGGATGAAAGCCGCGCGGTCGAGACGAACGGCGCGCGCGCCGCGGAGAAGTCGGAGAAGTCGGCGAAGCCCTTCGAGCATTTCAAGGGCGACCGCCGCAAGTCGGACATCACCGTCCCCTTCGAGCGCCGCACGTCCGGGCGCGGCGCCGAGGACGAGGCGACGAGGCGCGCGCACGAACTGGCCGCCGAAGCCAACGGCGCGAAGCACGAGCGCACGGCCGAGTCGAGGGCGGGCGCGTCCGTGCCCTCCTTCCTCTTCGGCTCTTACCGCATCGACCAGGAGGTCGCGAGCCTCGTCGCGGGCGGCCCGCACAGCACCGAAGTCCTCGCCTCGCGCGCGTCCGACGACCGCCGCGCCGTCGAGACCTCCCTGCTCAAGGCCCTGCGCGCGCCCGAGACGGACGAAGACGGCCGCCGCCGCGCGCGCACGGCGCTCGAAGACTACGGCTTCGTCGCGCGCTCGTGCGCCTCGCTCCTGTTCGGCGGCGAGACCTTCGAGCGCGTGAGCGCCGCGCAGGCGCTCGGCGACATGCAGAGCGCGCAGGCGCTCCCGTTCCTGACCGAGGCGCTCTACGACCCCGACCCGCTCGTCCGCACCGAGTGCGTCCAGAGCCTCGGCTCGCTCGGCATGCCTTCGGCCATCGGCGCACTGCTCGACGTGGCGCGCCGCCACCAGGACATCCCCGCCGCGGTGCTCGGCCCGGCGCTCACCGCCTGCTCGGTCGAGTCTCTGGAACCCGACCGGAACGCGCCCGCCTTCGCGCACGCGGGGCTTGATGCGCAAGAGGCGGGGGCTTCGGGCTCGTACGTGCGCTCGCTCGTGCCGGCGACCGACTACGAGGAGCTGCCCGATTCGGTCGATGACGAGGCGCTGAGCGCGGCCCTCATCCGCATCGAGAGCACGGACGCGGAGTCGCGCGTCAACGCCGCGCAGCACCTCGCCCAGTTCCAGGTGCGCCGCGCCGTCGCGGCGCTCACGACGGCCGCGCGCCAGGACAAGGAGGACGCCGTGCGCTCGGCCGCCGTCAACAGCCTCGGGCTCATCAACCACGAGTCGGTCTTCGCCGGCATCATCATGGCGCTCGCCGACGAGGCGCGCGAAGTCCGCGCCGCGGCCGCGCGCGCCCTGTCGCGCCTCAGCTTCGAGCGCGCGGAGGCTTACGTCCGCGTCGCGGAGACGGCCGACGCGCGCACGCTGCGCGACGTGGCGCACGCGTGCGTCAAGGCCGGGCTCGCGGCGCAGGCCGTCGGCCGCCTGGCGAGCGAAGACCGGCGGCAGGCTTACGAGGCGTTCTCGCTGCTCTCGCTCTGCGTCGCCGGCGGCGAGGTGGGGCCGGTGCTCGACGCCGTCGGGTCGCACCGCGACGACGAGGCGAGCCTGACCTGCGTCCAGTTGCTCGGCGACGCGCCGACGCCCGAGGTCTGCGACCACCTGCGGCGCCTCGCGGCGGAGGGCGGGATGCCCGCAAGGGTGCGCCGCTCCATCCTCGAAACGGTCGGGCGCGCGGCGCAGACGCAGACGGTCGAGGTCGCCTGACCTTAGCCGCGGGGCGGCGGGGCGACGCGCCGCGCAGGATTTGTTTTGGTGACAACCCGGCCGCGCTATTGCATAATGGCGCCGCCCGCAACCCTTTTCCCGGGACTGTAGAGATGCCCCTGAAGTCCAGCTCACTAATGCACAGAGACATGCGAACTAAACTGCTCGTCGTGCTCGTGGCGGCGCTGGCGCTCTCCGCGCTGCTTCTGGCCGGCGGCGCGAGCGCGCAGCGCGCCGCGCGGCAGGGGAACGACAACGCCTCGGGCGGCTCCAAGTCGAAGCGCGTCGTGGGCGTTCGCAGCAGCGACACCGGCAACGGGTCGCGCGTGACGATCACGGCCGACGACTCTTTGAAGGACTACTCGGCGTACCGCAGCGGCGACCGCTTCTACGTGGTGCTGCCGAAGTCGGCGGCCGGCGCGCGCGGCGGCGGCTCGGGGCGCGGCTACAGCGACATGCAGGTGCAGCAGCGCGGCGACTCGGTCGTGCTCTCCTACCGCGTCCAGCCCGGCGCGAAGCCGCGCGTCGAGCAGAAGTTCAACCGCCTCGACGTGGTTTTCGACGTGCCCGGCGACGCGGGGCAGCAGGACGCGGCGAACAACGCCGCGCGCCAGCAGCAGCAACAGCAACAACAGCAGACCCCGCCGGCCGAGAACAGAAACCCGGCCGCGCAGCAGAACAACCGGACGGAATCCGCGAACAGCGCGCCCAACGCGAACCCCACTCCCGAGCGCCGCCAGCCCACGGCCGAGGATGCCGCGAGGGCTCAAGCCGCCAACGCGGCGGCGGCCAACACGACCCCGCCCGTTACTGCGGCCGGGCAGCCCGCGGCGGTTGTCGACCCGTCGGCGCAGAACCCCGCGACGACTTCGGTCGAGCCGGCGCAGGGGCCGTCCCCGGCGGCCAGCCCCGCGGCCGAGCCGCAGGTCGCGCAGGCGCAGCCGCCCGCCGCGGTCGCGCCCATCACCACGAAACAGCCCGCGGCCGGGACTCAGACCGGCAATACACTCGGCACGTTCCTGATTCGCAACTGGGCGCTGGCGCTCGTCTTCGCGCTGATCGTCGTCGGCCTCGGGCTCATCTTCGCCGCGCGCCGCGCGGGCGCGGCCGCGCCCGCGCCGGTCGAGAGTTTGAACGAGGGCTCGGCAGCCGAGCTCGAAGAGCCTCGCGCCTCGCGCGCGAAAGAGGTCACGGCCAGGGCGCTCAAGGACGCGTCCGCTGCGGCGAAGGCTTCGACCGTCGTCAAGCCTGAACCCGCCGCCGCGACCGAACCTTTCGGCAAGTCTGAGACCGTCGCCGCGGCGGAGGACTCGGGCGCGGACGTGCGGCCGCTCGCGGCAGCCACGGCGCTCGCAGGCGGCGCCGCCGCCTCGAAGTCGAAGAAGCAGTCGAAGAAAGAGGCAAGGCAGGAGTCCAAGCGCAAGAAGAAGGGTGCGCGCGTCGAAGAGCCCGCGCGTGCTGACGTTCCCGCCGCGGAGTCCGCGGCGGCGGAGCCCGTCGTTCAAGAGACTCTAGTTGAAGAGCACGCGGTCGAAGAGCCGTCCGTTGAAGAGCAGCTTGTCGCCGCGCCTGTCGCGGAAGAGACGGCGGCCGTCGAGTCCGCCGCCGAAGAGACTGTCGTCCGCGAAGAGACCTTAGTCGAGACTGCCCCCGTCGAAGAGGCCGTGCGGCAAGAGCCGGCCGAGGTCGCGCAGGCCGTCACGACTGAAGAGGCCGCCGAAGTCGTCGCGGCGCCGGAGGCTGCGGAACACTTTGCGGCCCCCGCCGCCGAGACGGCCGAGCCCGCGCAGTTCGAAGTTGCGGACCCGAGCTTCGAGGAGGCGGCGGCGCCGGCCTTTGACACGTTCGACACTGCGGAAGTCGAGACCACGGAGATCGCCCCCGTCGAGGCGGAGGCGTCCGAGCCTTTCGTCGCGGAGTCGGAAGCGCCCGCGCCCGTCACGGAGATCGAGCCGGCCTTCGCGCCCGATCCCGAGCGCATACTGGCGGAGACGCACAGCCTGCTCGAAGGGGAGCAGTACGACCGCGCGGTCGTCGGCTCGCGCGACGCGATGGCCCGGCAGATGATCGCCGCGGAACTGCTCTCGGCGCTCGCCGGGCGCAACGCGCTGAAGCGCGAGCGCGCCCGGGCGGCCTTCGTCGAGCACGGCTACTTCGACGAGACGGCGCGCGACCTGCGCGAGGCAGACGCCCCGGCCGAGCGCTCGGCCGCCGCGCGCTCGCTAGCCATCCTGGGCGACCGCAAGGCGACCCCGCTGCTCGTCGCGGCGCTCGAAGACCCCGTCTCGGATGTGCGCCGCGCGGCCGTCGAGGCGCTCGGCGCGCTCCGCGACCCTTCGGCCGTCGAGCCGCTCGAAGTGCTCCTCGAACGCGAGAAGAACGAGCGCAACCGCATCCCCCCGCGCGTCATACGCACCGCCGTCGAGTCCTGCCGCGAAGGCTTCGAGCAGACACCGGCCGCCGCAACGCAGGCTGTCATCCCCGCGGTCGAGGCGACCGAGCCCGCTCCCTCCTTCGAGCCCGCAGCCGAGCCCGCCGAAGAGGCCGCGCGTGTCGTCGAAGCGCTCCCGGCCGAAGAGGCCGCGACGGTTGAAGAGGCCGTTGTCGAGACGGCGCCCGAACCCTTCGCCGATATCGCCGAGCCGAAACAGGCCGGGGAGACCTCCATCACGCCCTTCGTCGACGAGTCCTTCGAGGCCGAGCCGTTCGTCGCGCCCGCGGCCGAGGCGACGGGCGAGACGGCGCACGTCCCCGAGCCAGTCCACGCCGAAGAGGCTTTCGAGACGGTCGCGGAGACCGGGTTAGAGCCCTTCGTCGAAACCGAACGTCCTTTCGTCGATTTTGAAGAGGATGCGGCCGGGTCATCCGAAGAGTTCGCCGCCGGCGCCGCCCGAGAGGTCGGCATCGAGCCCGTCGTCGAGCGGGACGAAGGGCTCTCGACGGCGGAGACGTTCGACACCTTGACGGAGGAGCGTGAGTCCGGCCAGGCCACCCTGTTCGACTCGGGCGCCGACGAAACGACGCGCGAGATCGAGCCCGTCGCGGCCGACTCCTCGAAGGAGTTGACCCCGTCCGCTGGCGAGTGGTTCGACTTCGACATCGGCGACATGAGCGGCGAGGCTCAGCCCGCCGCCTCCGCGCCGCCTCCGCCCGAGCCGGCGGCGCACGAGCACGTCTTCGAGACTTCGTCCGGCGAGACGCTCGCGGCGCCGGCAGCCGCCGAGGTCGAAGAGCCCGCGCCCTTCGCCGAGGCGTCCGCCCCCGCGACCCGCGACATAGAGGTCGCCGGCGAAGCCGCGCAAGCCCCGCCCGTCTCGCGCGAGCCGGAGCCGGCGCACGCCGCCTACGAGCCCGCGGCCGAGACGCGCGAGAAGGGGCTCGCGCCCTTCGACGAATCTTCGACCGTCCCCGCCGCCATCCAGCAGCGCATCGCGAGCCGCGACCCGCGCGAGCGCGCCGTCGCCATCGTCGAGCTGTCGCACGTGGACACGGACGAGGCGTTCCAGCAGATCTGCGCCGCCTTCGACGACCCGTCGCAGGATGTCCGCAGCGCCGCCGCGCGCGCGCTCCACGAGCTGCGCGCCGACCGCGCCGAGTCCTTCACGCGCGCCCTGCGCGAGGCCAGCCCCGAGCGCCGCCGCGAGATCGGCGCGGCCATCGCCTCCTCGGGCCTCGCCGGCGAGTCCATCTCGCAGCTCACGGGCGAGGGCCGCGAGCGCACCTACGAGGCTTTCTCGCTCCTCTTCCTGATGGCGAAGGCGGGCGAGGTGCAGCCGCTCCTGCGCGCCATCGAGGGGCACCCGAACAACGAGGTGCGCCTCGCCGTCGTCAAGCTGCTCGCGCTCTCCGGCCAGAAGGAGGTGCTGCCGGCCTTCCGCCGCCTCGCCGTCCGCGGCTCGCTCCCCACAGAGGTGCGCTCGGCCGTCATGGAGGCCATCTACCAGATCAGTTCGAGCCAGCCGACGCACGCGTGATGGAAAGCAGTAGTCAGAGCCTGTTTGAAAACTCCAGAATGACCGGCATTCGTCCGGTTTTGCTGCGCTGTTGAGGCCCGAGTCTCACGATCTGTGAGCCTCAAAACCTCGGATTTAGAGCTGGGCCGGCGTCTTACCGGCGGCGGCC
>DASVQJ010000228.1:0-20717 GCA_036389235.1 Pyrinomonadaceae bacterium
CAGAGGGGGCACAGAGGGATTCAAGTCTCTGTGCCCCCTCTGAGCCCTCTGTGCCTCTGTGGTTAACCGCCCTCCACTCTATCGACGAATCGCTACCAGGCTATGCCGTAGTCCTCGCCGTGGTTGCTCGACCCGCCCCACATCGTGCCGTGCGCGCGGTCGAAGAGGATGGCGTTAATCGGGCCGGAGGTGCGCTCCTCGTAGGTCAGCTCGTAGCCCATCCGGCGCAGCTCCGTGCGCACCCAGGGCGGCATCGACTCGGCGAGCAGGATGCGCCCGGGGCGCGTCTCGTGCGCGCCGAAGGAGCTGCGCATCTGGAAGCTGTTGATGTTCGGCGCCTCGGTCGCCTCCTGCACGGTCATGCCGAACTCCACGACGTTGAGGAAGAACTGCAAGAGGTTCTGATCCTGGCTGTCGCCGCCCTGCACGGCGAAGGCGAGGTAGGGCTTGCCGTCTTTAAGTGCCAGCGTCGGCGTCAGCGTCACCCGCGGGAGCTTGCCCGGCTCGATGACGTTGAAGGGGCCTTCCGCCGGGTCTGTGACGAAGCTCTGCGCGCGCTGGCTCAGGCCGACGCCCGTGCGCCCCGCGATGACCGCGGGCACCCAGCCGCCGCTCGGCGTGATGGAGACGACCCACCCTTCGGCGTCCGCGGCCTCGACCGAAGTCGTGCCCGCGTAGAACGAGCGCACGAACTCCTCGTCGGAAGACCGCACCGCGGCCGACGAGCGGATGGTGTCCTGGTTGGGCGGGGGCGGCGTCGCCGGGTTGGAAGGGTTCGGGCTCCACCTGTCGAGCAGCTCGCGGAACGGGTTGGCCTGCGAGCCCTGGAACGGGTAAGGGTCGCCGGGCTTCACGTTGGGGTCGTTGCGCTGCTGGTTCAACTGCGCGGCGCGCCGCTTCGCGTACTCCTTCGAGAGCAGCCCCCTGATGGGCTCCTCGGGCGGGAAGTACGGGTCGCCGTAGTAGAAGTCGCGGTCGGCGAAGGCCATGCTCATCGCCTGGTAGACCGTGTTGACGTAGCGCGAGCTGTTGAAGCCCATCGCCTTCAGGTCGAAGTTCTCAAGGATGTTCAAAGCCTGGAGCATCGCCGGGCCTTGCGTCCAGTGCGTCAGCTTGTAGACCTCGACGCCTTTGTAAGTCGTCTTGACCGGCTCCTCGATCCTCACCTTCCAGTTGGCGAGGTCTTGCGCGGTGATGAGGCCGCCGTCCTCCTGCGTCCCGCGCGCGATCTCCTGCGCGATGTCGCCCTTATAAAAACGGTCGTAGGCGGCGTAGATGGCCGCCCTCCTGTCCCTGCCCGAAGCCAGGGCGCGCTGCTCGGCCTCGACCAGCTTGCGCAGGGTCGCGGCGAGGTCGGGCTGCTTGAAGACTTCGCCCGGCTCGGGCGCCTCCCGCCGCTGCCCCGCGTGCGGCAGCATCGTCGCGGGCGAGTAGCGCCACTTCTTGATCTCCGCCTTCTGGCGCTCGATGGTGTTGGCGAGCTGCGCCTCGATGGGGAAGCCGTCGGCGAGCTGGATGGCGGGGTCGAGCACGTCCTTCAGGCTGAGCTTGCCGTACTCGGCGAGCATCGTCATCAGGCCGCCCGGCGTGCCCGGCGTGACGGCCGCGAGCGGGCCGTACTCGGGCGGGTAGCGCATCCCCTTCCCCTTGTAGAAGGCCGCGGTCGCTCCCGTCGGGGCGACGCCGAGCGCGTTGACGCCGACGACCTTACCCGTCTTCGGGTTGTAGATGAGCGCCTGCGTCTCGCCGCCCCACGAGAGCGTGTCCCACATCGTCGCGGTGGCGGCCAGCATCGCGCACGCGGCGTCCACGGCGTTGCCGCCCTTCTGGAAGGCCATCGCGCCGGCCGTCGCCCCCAGGGGCTTCCCCGTGATCGCCATCCAGTGACGCCCGTGCAGCGGCGGCTTCTGCGTGCGCTGCGCACGCCCCTCACGCCCCGGCTCCAGCGCCAGCGCGCAGAGCAGCGCCGACAGACCGACCGTCAACAGTCTCTTCCTCAGACCCATCACTCCCTCCGTTTTGAGCCCTTCAAGTTCGAGAACGCATCTTCCGCGGATGCCGCTATTATTGCCCGGTTCTCGATTTTTTCGAAACCTGTCCGGCGTGATTTGCCGAAATCGGCGGAGGTGCACAGACGTCTAACGCGAGTCGCGCCGTGGTGCGCGGGGAAGAATCGGGCCGCTTGAGGAGCGTTCAACGAAACAGGCCGAACCAGCCGTAGGCGTTCAGGACTTCGCCGGCCAGGAAGGAGAGGAGGTTGGCGGCGACGACGGCCGCTAAGTCGCGCCACGTCACGCCCCCGCCCCCCTTCCTGCCGAAGGCGAGATAGAAGAGCGCGCACTCGGCGGCGGGCGCGAAGGTCTCCGCGACGGCGAGGTAGGCGGCGCGCGAAGAGTCTGCGAGGAGCGCCGGGAGGACGAGCACGACGACGGGGTAGGTGCAGGCCGTCAGCCAGAGTCCGGCGAAGAGCCTGCGCCTCAGCCCGTGACGTCGAGAGAGCAAGAGGACGAGGACGGGCGTCTCGACGGCGACCGTGAAGAGGTAGCCGAGCGGCAGGAAGCGCCAGAGGTCTTCGGTGACCATGATTTAAAGTAGACAGTAGTCAGTAGTCAGTAGTCAGTAGAAAAACATTCTCATTAAGAACCGCGCGGTTGTCATCTTCAACGCCCGAGAGGCGGAGCCCTACTGGCTACTGACTACTGTCTACTGTCTACTTGCGGTTCAAAGCGTCCGCAGGAGGAAGGGCACTTCGGCCAGCACGTGCGCCATCGCGACGGTGAAGTAGATGTCGCGCGTCGTCGCGTAGTCGGCCGCGAAGCAGAGCCACAGCAGCAGGACGGCCGCGCCGCCCGCCAGGAGCAGCGCGCGGATGAGTCGCGGCCAACCGCGCCTGTGCTTTACGAGCGGCACCTTTGCCGCGCTCCACGGCGCGAGCCCCGCCCCGGCGGCCAGCGGGACGCCGACGAGCCAGACGCCGTAGTGGAGCGTCTCAAGAAAGACGTGCGTCGAGACGAGCAGGTGCGTCGAGACGTCGGGCAAGACGCCCGCGCCCGCGTGCCTCACGATGCGCAGCGCGACCTCCCCATCCTCCGCGAGCGGCGCCGCGCCCGACAGCCGCCACCAGAGCACGGCCAACGCCAAGGGCAGCAGCGCGAGGCACACCCTGTAAGCACGACTCCACCCGCGGCGCGTGAGCCGCAGTTGCCTGTCTAAGAAGAAGAGCGCGACGAGCGGATGCACGTAGACGAGCGCCAGCGCGAAACCCTGCGGCGCGAGCCAGCCCAGGCCCGACAGCGCGCAGCCCGCCGGCAGAGCCCACACACATCCGCCGCCGCGCGACATCGCCCGGCCGCGCACCGCGACGAGCCCCACGACCCACGCCACGGCCGCGCTGTTCCAGAGCGCCGTCGCCGCGTACCAGCCCCCCTCGCCCCACACGCCCGAGTCGGCCCCGAGCGCGAGCGCCGCGTAAGCGCCCGTCAGGCCCAGGACGCCCGCGGCCGCCAGCGCGAAGAAGCCGCGCGAGCGACCCAACCGCGCGGGCAGTCGCGTGATGAAGAAGCGCAGCTCCGCCCAGTTATGCGGCCCCGCGAAGGCGAAGACCGTCGCGGCCGAAAGCCAAAGCGGCGCCACCCCCGCCAGCGCCGCCGCCGCGAGTAGCACGCACGCGCACGCTAAGCCGAACGCCGCGGGCGAGGCGTGGGCCGGTCTCGCCCCGGCCCGCGCGTCCGCCGCGCTCCGGCCCGCGCCGAGTGCCCCGATGTCGGCGGCGCTCTGCACCTACTCCTCCTCGTCGTCGCCCCGGCCCGCCCGCGCCTTCAAGGGCACGAGCAGCTTGATCTCGCCCCCCCCGTCTACGACCTCGACGCGAATCGAGCCGGCGAGCGGCGCGCCCGTCACGGCCCTGACGAGCGTGCCCGGGTCTTGCTGCCGGTAGTGCGGGGCCGGCGCGTTGGCGTAGGCCGCGACCGCGGCCACACCCGCCGCGACCGCGCAGACGACCAGGGCCGCCGTCGCGCGCCCGAACGCGACGCGGCGGCGCGAACGCGCGAGCAGCAGCCCCGTCAGCACGACGCCCAGCGAGATGAAGAGGCCGCCGACGACTGTGCCCGCGGACTTGAGCGACGCGGCCGACGCCCCGCCGCCGCCTTCGATGCCTGCCGCCGCGTTCAGACGTTCGAGCTGCGCGCGCGGGATTTGCAGACGCGCCTCGCGCAGGCCCTCGACGCGCTCGATGGTCATGCGCGAGAAGGGCAGGTCGGACCGGACTTCGTTGTTGTTGCGGGTCGGCTGCCTGGGCAGGGCGATGTCCGCGAACGCGGGGGACGCGGCGGCCAGCAGCAGCGCGAGCGCCGCGAAGTGTTTGAAGAGTCTCATCGGGCAAGCTCCTTTTGTTAGGCAGGGGTTCACGTTCGTCGAACTCTGAACGAGGTGCGTCTGAAATCTTGCGAGGCGGTGTGTGAAGTAAGAAGTATGAACGCTGAACGATGAACTGAAAGCCCGTCGTCTTCGGCCCATCGTTCAGCGTTCATACTTCGTCGTTCCTATCCTCGCCCTCGGTGATGGAGTTGCCGGGTGAGGGCTGGCGCAGGCGGCGCAGGCGCGCGGAGACCTGGCTGCGCAGGCGCGAGGTGATCTGGCTGCTGAGCCGCTCGTCGCCCGTCCGGGCCGGCGGCGCGTCGGAGTCGAAGATGGCGTCGAACCAGGACTGCTCCCCCTGCGCGGGCTCCGGCGCGGGCTCGGCCGGGGTCGTCCCGCCGGCCGGCTCGGGTCGGACGAACGCCTCGGGCTCCGGCTCCGCCTCGGGCTCCTCTTCGGCGCGGGCGCGTTCGAGCACTTCGCGCAGCTCCGTCTCGTAGAAGCTCTTCAAGCCTTCGAGTTCGTCCGCGAGGTTGAGCGCCGTGAGCACCGCGACCTTCGCCACGTCGTGCACGGCGAGCCCGTCGGCGACGGCGCGCATGCGCTCGTCCACGAGCCGCGCGACGCGCCGGACGTGCGCGCCGTCGCCGCTCGCCGAACGCAGGCTGTAGGTCTGGTTGAAGATGTTGACCCTGACCGACCCGGCGTCTGTGCTCAAATCCCTTGCGCTCCTTCCCCGAACGTTGTGCCCGCGAAAGACCGTTGCTACTGCCGCGGCGTCGCCGCATTATAAAGCAAGCGGCCGCGAAGCGCGCGCCCCGTCGGGGGGATTCGCAGGGACTCTCACAGCCTCCTCACGTAGCAGCGGCCGGGGAGCTGCCTGACCAGCTCGCGCATCTCAAGCGCCAACAGCAGCCCCGCGAGCTCCTGCACGGGCAGGCCGCTCCTTTCGGCGAGCGCGTCGATGTGCGCGGGCTCGTCCGTTGGGATGAGCTTGAGCACCGCGCCCTCGTGCTCCGACAGTCCCGCGGGCTCGCGCGGGCCGCGGGGCGGGGGCTCGCCCTTCCCCTTCACCTCCGGCGGGAGGATGGCGGCGGCGATGTCGGGCGGGAACTCCGCGACCACGTCCTGCCAGGCTTGAATCAACTTCGCGCCCGCGCCCTTGATGAGGAAGTTCGTGCCGAACGAGTTGCGCGACGTGATGTTGCCCGGGACGGCGAAGACCTCGCGCCCCTGTTCCAGCGCGAGCCGCGCGGTGATGAGCGAGCCCGACTGCTCGGAAGCCTCGACGACTATCACGCCGTAGCTCAGCCCGCTGATGATGCGGTTGCGGTAAGGAAAATTCTCCGCCACGGGCGGCGTCCCCAAAGGGAACTGCGTGACGAGCGCGCCGCCCTTCTCAAGAATCTCTTCGGCCAGCCGCCGGTGGTCGCGCGGGTAGACCTCGTCGATCCCCGTGCCCAGCACGGCCGCCGTGCGCCCGCCCGCTTCGAGCGCGCCGCGGTGCGCCGCCGCGTCCACGCCGCGCGCGAGACCCGAGACGATGGTCACGCCGCGCGCGGCCAGCTCCCGCGCGAGCGACGCGGCCACGTTCTGCCCGTAGGTCGAGCAGCGCCGCGACCCGACCACGCCCACGCACGGCGCCTCAAGGCACTCGCGCCAACGCCCGCGCACGTAGAGCGTGACGGGCGGGTCGGGAATCTCGCGCAGCAGCGAAGGGTACGCGCCGTCGTCTAAGGCCAGCACGTCCGCGCCCCCGAGCGCGCGCACGCGCTCCAGCTCCACGGCCGCCGCCGCCATCCGGTCGCGCAGCGCGATGGACTCGACCGCCTCCGGCCGCAGGCGCAGGCGCTCCAACTCAGACCGCAGCGCCCCGAAGACGCCCTCGGCCGACCCGAACCTCTCCAACAGACGCGCGGCCGCGCGCGGCCCCACGCCCGGCGTCATGTTCAGCGCGATCCACTCTTTCATAAGTGAGCAGCGAGCGGTGAGCGGTGAGCAGTAGGAAGCGAGCCGCTCGCCGCGAGTGTGTCACCACTGCTCACAGCTTACCGCTCACTGCTCACTTATCTTGTTGGCGGAGGCGTGTGGGAATCGAACCCACCCGCGCCTGCTCTCACAGGCGCGCTGACGGTTTTGAAGACCGCGCCGCTCACCAGAACGGATGCGCCTCCTTGTGTCTGGCGGGACGCTGCCAACCTAAGCGGCGCGCGCCGCGGCTGTCAAGCACGCGCGACCCTCCCCGGTGCCGGATGCGCCGGTCTTTCAACTCATGTATATTCGAGGCCACACTCTGACAGTCGCGCCGCCGGCCGTAAGTCGTCCCTGTCTAAAGTTATTTGGGAGCCATAAATACAGAAAGAGGAGCAAGGCAATGACGCGAACCCTTACCGCGACTATCTGGAGAGAGGGTGACGGCTACGTCGCGCTCTGCTCGGAGCTGGACGTAGCCAGCCAGGGCGACACCGTCGAAGAGGCGCGCGCCAACTTGAAAGAAGCGGTCGAGCTGTTCTTCGAAACGGCCAGCCCCGAAGAGGTCACCCGCCGCTTCAACCCCGAGGTCTACATCACCCCGCTGGAGGTGGAGGTTGGGCAGGCTGCGTAGGCTCTCGGGTCGGGAGGTCTGCTCCATCCTGGCGAAGCACGGCTTCGTCGAAAAGCGCCAGAAGGGTAGCCACGTCGTCATGCAGAGAGTTGTCGGCGATTCGACCATCAGCGTGCCGGTGCCCCTACACCCGGAGGTGCGCATCGGCACGCTGCTTTCAATCATCAGGCAAGCCGGCGTGCCCCGCACCGAGTTCGAATCCTAAGCCCCGACATGGGCGGTAGTTCGGCAACACTGATCATTACTTTAAGAAGGAGTCCATAGATGGCAGAAGCGGAAGCTCAGGCCGCGGCGGCGCACGAAGGCGGCGGGGCGCGCGCGCTGGTGCGCTACGAGGCGGCGGAGGGCGTCGCCGTGCTCACGCTCGACGACCCGCCGGCGAACACGTACACGTACGAGATGATGCGGCAGCTCGACGCGGCCGTCCTGCGCGCGCGGATGGACGAGGCCGTCCACGTCATCGTCATCACGGGCGCGGGCGAGAAGTTCTTCTGCGCGGGCGCCAACATCACCATGCTGACGGAGATGACGCCGACTTTCAAATACTACTTCTGCCTCCACGCCAACGAGACGCTGTCGCGCCTGGAGCAGACGCCGAAGCTCGTCGTCGCGGCCGTCAACGGCCACTGCGTCGGCGGCGGGCTGGAGGTCGCGCTCGCCGCCGACGTCCGCGTCGCGCGCAAGGGCGCGGGCAAGATGGGGCTGCCGGAGGTGAGCCTGGGCGTCCTGCCGGGCACGGGCGGGACGCAGCGCCTCGCGCGCATCGTCGGCAAGTCGCGCGCGATTGAGCTGATGGCGGCGGGCGAGCTGTTCGACTTCGAGCGCGGCGCGGAACTCGGCCTCGTCAACCAAATCTTCGAGGCCGACTCGGCCGCGTCCTTCGGCGAGCAGGTCGCGGCCTACGCGCGCCGCTTCACCGCGCCCGGGCGCGCCGCCCTCGCCGTCGGCCGCATCAAGCGCAGCGTCCAGTCCGGCGCCGAAATCCCCTTCGAGTACGGCCTCGCGCTCGAACGCGAACTCCAGCAACAACTCTTCCAATCCGAAGACGCCCGCGAGGGCCTGAGCGCCTACGTCGAGAAGCGCAAGCCTGTTTTCAAGGGTAAATAGTCAATGGTGAATGGTGAATAGATAAATCCATTTACTATTCACCATTCACCATTCACCAGACGGCCATGTACGAACACATCAAGGTCGAATTCGACGGCGGGGTCGTGACGATCACGCTGAACCGGCCGGAGAAGCTGAACGCGTTCGCGGGGCACATGCGGCGCGACCTGGCCGAGGCTTTGGAGCACGCCGGGAGCGACCCGGAGGTGCGCGTCGTCGTCCTGACGGGGGCGGGGCGGGCCTTCTGCACCGGGGCGGACGTGGCGCGCATGAGCGAGCTGATGGAGCGCGGCGAGGTCGAGGAGTTCCGGCGGCTGCTCGGCGCCGGGAGGCGCGTGCTGACGGCGATGCGGCAGATGCTCAAGCCGGTGGTCGCGGCCGTCAACGGGCCGGCGTACGGCGCGGGCTTCAACCTCGTGCTCGCGTCCGACATCCGGCTGGCGGCCGAGTCGGCGACCTTCAGCCAGTCGTTCGTGAAGGTGGGCCTGCACCCGGACTGGGGCGGCTCGTTCTTCGTGCCGCGGGCGGTGCCGGCGAACATCGCGTGCGAGATGTTCTTCCTCGGCGACGCGGTGGACGCGCGCCGCGCGCTGGAGCTGGGCTTAGTCAACCGCGTCGTGCCTGACGCGGAGCTGGCGGCGGAGACGCGGCGGCTGGCGGAGCGCCTGCGCGCGGCGCCGCCCGCGGCGCTCGGCGCGGCCAAGCGCGCCGTCTACATGAGCGAGGAGGAGAGCCTGGAGCGGATGCTCCAGTACGAGACGGAGGCGCAGCTCCAGTGCTTCCAGTCGCGCGAGGCGCGCGAGCGCGTGCGCGCCTTCCTCGAACGCCGCCCGCCGCGGGCCGGGAAGAACGCTTCTTGAAGGCCGAGCGGAGGGCGTCTCACCACAGAGGCGCAGAGAACACGGAGGGGGCACAGAGAGTTGAGTCTCTGTGCCCCCTCCGCGTCTTCGGCGTTGACGCGGCCTGAAGGTCGATCTCAAGAAACGTCCCTTACGGGAGGTCGGGCTTCGAGAGCGGCGAGCCCTTGTCGCCGACGTACACGTCGAGCACGGTGAAGTTCGTGGGGATCATCGTGGCGAAGGCGTGGTTGGTCACGAGCAGCGAGCCGTGGCCGTCGAAGGCGACGTTGGCCGGCGAGTCGTAGGGGAAGATGGGGCTCCCCGCGGGGTTGGTCAGCCTTCCGACCTCCGCGCCGGACTGGTTGAGGATGGCGATGCCGGACGCGAGCGGCGTCGCGATGGCGACGTAGAGGTTGCTCGACTTGCCGAAGGCGATGCCGTCGGGGATGTCGCCCGGCGCGAACGCCTTGAAGACCGCGAGGTCGGACGCCTGCGGCTGGGCGACGAGCGGCAGCGTGTAGATGTAGGGCGAGCCCGTCGGGTCAATCGACACGACGACGAAGAGCTTCGAGCGGTCGGGGCTCAGGCGGATGCCGTTGGCGCCGATGCCGTTGGGGACGGTGCCGAGGCGCGCGTCCTGGAAATAGATTTGCGGGGTGCCGCCGCCCGCGGGGACGCGCCAGATGGTCGCCTGCAAGGAGTCGGTCACGTAGGCGCTGCCGTCCTCGTCGAACGCGATGTCGTTCGGGAGCGAGGGGGCGTCGAAGAAGGTCGGCGAGCAGGGCGCGTTGTTGCCGTCGCACGCGGGCAGGTCGGGGAAGGGCGTCGAATAAGATTCCTGCTGGCCCGAGCCGGTGTCGATGCGGTACATGCCGAGCTGTATGTTCAGGACGTAGAGGCGGCCCTGGCCGTCGAAGGCGATGCAGGAGTTGGCGTGCTCGAAGGCGAGCGCCTCGCCCTGCGTCGTGTAGGTCGCTTCGGTCGCGCCCGTGTCGCGGTTGTAGGCGACGACCGTCGAGGGGCCGGTGCCGGCGGTGCCGAAGCGCGCGGGGCCGGAGACGTAAACCTTGTTGCCCTTGACGGCGATGCCTTCGGGGAAGCCGGGGGGCGTGGGGAACGTGGCCAGGACTTGGACGTCGCCGTAGGGTCGCACCTCTTTGGCGGCGGCGGTAGCGGGAAGGAGCGAGGCGGCGGCGGTGGCGGCGGCGAGAAACGCTGTGGAGGCGATCTTCGACAGCTTCATTTTATGATGGCACCTTTCTGTGGCTCGTGGTTGGGCTCAAGCACGCGGCGTGGTCGTGGTGGCCCGCGTGCGCTCCGGATGTTCTCTGCACACTAAGGCGTAAGGAGCGCGCGGAAAGGATCACGCGGCGAAAATATTTTTTCGTCTCGCCGCTTCGGTCTTGTGCCCCTGTTACTTGGGAGTTGAGAAAGGGCGGTTCACCACAGAGGCACAGAGGGCACGGAGGGGGCACAGAGGGTTGTCTCTGTGTAACCTCTGAGTCCTCTGTGCCTCTGTGGTGAACCGCCCTCCACTCCACACACACGTCCGAGTTGATATAAACTCTGCTGGCCTATGAGACTCGCGGACAGGACGGCCTTCATCACGGGCGGCGGGCGCGGCATCGGCCGCGCGGTGGCGCTCGCGTTCGCGCGCGAGGGCGCACGCGTCTTCGTCGTCGCGCGCACCGAGGCGGAGGTCGAGCGCGTCGCCGCGGAGGTTCGCGCCGAGTCCGGCCACCAGGCCGCCGCGCACGCCGCCTGCGACGTGGCCGACCCGGCTTCGGTCGGGTCGGCGTTCGCCGCGGCGCGCGAGTTCTTCGGCGCCGGCATCGACCTGTTAGTCAACAACGCGGGCGTCGCCGACAGCTCGAAGTTCGCCGAGACCACGGACGAGTTCTGGCGGCGCCACCTGGACATCAACCTGACGGGGACTTTCTACTGCATGCGTGCGGCGCTGCCCTCGATGGTCGAACGCGGCTGGGGACGCGTCGTCAACGTCGCGTCGGTCGCGGGCAAGACGGGCGCGCCCTACGTCGCGGCCTACGCGGCGTCGAAGCACGGCGTGCTGGGGCTGACGCGCTCGGTCGCGTTGGAGGTGGCGCGGACGGGCGTGACCGTCAACGCCGTCTGCCCCGGCTACGTGGACACGGACATGACGGCGCGCGCCGTCGAGAACATACGGGCCAAGACCGGCCGCGGCGCCGCCGAGGCGCTCGAAGCCATCAAGCGCATGAGCCCGCAGCAGCGCCTCGTCACGCCCGAGGAGGTCGCCGCCCTCGCACTCCTCCTCGCCTCCCACGACGGACGGGGCATCACGGGGCAGGCCATCAACGTTGACGGCGGGACGATTACATTTTGAGTGAGCAGTGAGCAGTGAGCGGTGAGCAGTTTTAAGAACTGTCACACCGCCCGGTTTAACTCAATCACCGCTCACTGCTCACTGCTCACTGCTCACTGCTCACTGACTATGAAAACCATCAACCCTAAATCGCTCGGCCGGCCGCGCGGGTACTCGAACGGGCAGTTGACGAGGGAGGGGGCGCGGCTGCTCTTCGTCGCGGGGCAGATCGGCTGGGACGAGGGGCAGCGGCTCGTGAGCGACGACTTCGTCGAGCAGTTCGACCGCGCGCTGCGCAACGTCCTGGCGGTCGTGCTTGAGGCGGGCGGCGCGCCGGGAGGCGTCGCGCGCCTCGTCGTCTACGTGACCGACAAGCGCGAGTACCTCGCGCGCACCGCCGAGATCGGCGAGCGCTGGCGCGCCCTCATGGGCAAACACTACCCGGCGATGGCGCTCGTCGAGGTCAAAGGTCTCCTCGAAGACGGCGCGAAGGTCGAGATCGAAGGCGTGGCGGTTCTTTAGTGATAAGTGATAAGTGATGAGTGGGAGAGCACGCGCCTTGTATTCTCTTATCACTCATCACTCATCACTCATCACTCAAACCATATGCTTCAACCTAAATCATTCCTCTACGAAGTGAGCGAGGGCGTGGCGTGGGTGCGCCTGAACCGGCCGGAGCGCTTGAACGCGCTGACGTTCGAGGTCTACCGCGAGCTGACGGACGCGTTCGCGGCGCTCGAACACGAGCGGGAGGTGCGCGCGGTCGTCGTGACGGGCGAGGGGCGCGCGTTCTGCTCGGGCGGCGACGTGCGCGACATCATCGGCGCGTTGCAGGGGCGCGACGCCGAAGGGCTGCTGGAGTTCACGCGCCTGACGTGCGAGCTGGTGCGCAACATCCGCCGCTTACGCAAGCCGGTCGTCGCTTCCCTGAACGGCACGACGGCCGGCGCGGGGGCGTGCATCGCGCTCGCCGCCGACCTGCGCGTCGCCTCGACGGAGGCGCGCATCGCCTTCCTCTTCGTGAAGGTCGGGCTGTCGGGCGCCGACATGGGCGCGGCGCACCTGCTGCCGCGGCTCGTCGGGCTCTCGAAGGCGACGGAGCTGCTCTACACCGGCGACTTCATCACGGCCGAAGAGGCGCTCGCCTGCGGGCTCTACAACCGGGTCGTGCGGCCGGGGCAGCTCGAATCGGAAACACGGCAACTGGCCGGGCGGCTCGCGCGCGGCCCCTCGTTCGCGCTCGCGGTGACGAAGGAGATGCTGAACCGCGAGATGGACGTCTCGTTCGACACGGCGCTCGAACTCGAAGCGCAGGCGCAGGCCGTCTGCATGCAGCACCCCGACTACGGCGAAGCCTACCGCGCCTTCACCGAGAAGCGCGAGCCGCGCTTCGGCCCCGCGCGCGCCGAAGAAGGATGAACCGCCGGAAGCTCTCAGCGGCCGTGCTCTCCTTCGCGCTCGCCCTCGTCTGCGCGCCCGCGCCCGCCCCGTGCCCCGCGCAGGAAGCGCCGCCCGCCCCGACGCCGAAGCCCTCGGAAGTCTTTCGGCAGGCCAGGCCGGTAAGCGGCCCGGCGAGCCCCGACCCCGTCGCCTTCGAGTTCGAGGTGAACGGCTTCTCTTACCACGTCAGACAGAACGGCAACGGCCGGCGGGTGAAGGGCGACAGGACGCGCCGCTTCAACCTGCGGCTCGACGACGGCGGGCTCGGGCGCGTCTACTTCCACGACTACGGCGGCCGACTGCTGCTCGTCTGCGAGGTCGGAGACGGCGAGTCCGGCGGCGGCTTCGTCACGCTGCTCGAACAGCCTTCGATGCGCGCTCGCTGGAAGCAGACTTTCCCCGCCCCCAACGTCGGGGAGCCGCTGCGCGAGGGGCGACACCTCTACGTGACCGGCGCCGGCTTCGTCGGGAAACTCAACCTCGACACGGGCGAGTTCGACTGGACGCACGAAGACCTCTACGACCCGCGCGAGGGCGCGCCGAAGCACTTCACCTCCTTCGAGACGCCCGAACTCGACGGCGACGCGGTTCTGTTCCGCGAGCGGCCGGTTTACAATCCCGGCAAGACGCTCGTCGTAGACAGGAAGAGCGGCAAGGTCATACGCGTCGAGTGAGGGACGCCACGGCTATGCAGCGAGACGGATTCATCGAGGGGACGCCCTTCTTCACGGACGGGCACGCGCGGCTGGCCGCGAGCGTCTCGAACTTCGCCGCGCGGGAGGTCGAGCCCTTCGCGCGCGGGGAGGAGGGGCCGGACGCCGACGCGAGCTTCCGCGCGCTCCTCTCGCTGCTCGCGCGGGCAGACCTCTTGAGCTACTCGGTGGCGCGCGGCGACGGCGCGCCGCTCGACGCGCGCTCGCTCTGCGTCGTGCGCGAGGCGCTCGCCTACCACTCGCCGCTCGCCGACCTCGCCTTCGTCATGCAGGGCTTGGGCACCTACGCCGTCTCGCTCGCCGCGCCCGAGCACGTCCGCGACTTCTGGCTCGGGCGCGCCCGCGCCGGCAAGGCCGTCGCCGCCTTCGCGCTCACGGAGCCCGAGGCCGGCTCGGACGTTTCGAGCATCCGGACGGCCGCGCGGCGCGAGGGCGACTCGTACGTCATCACGGGGCGCAAGTGCTTCATCTCGAACGCGGGGCTCGCCGACTTCTACACGGTCTTCGCGCGCACGGGCACGCGCCCCGACGGCCGCGCCGAACTCTCCGCCTTCGTCGTCGGCGCGCGGATGCCCGGCTTCCGCGTCCTCGCGCGCACCGAGCTGGTGGCGGCGCACCCCATCGGCGAGTTGGAGTTCGACGGCGTGCGCGTGCCCGCGGAAGACCGCGTCGGCGCCGAGGGGCAGGGCTTCCCGCTGGCGATGCAGACGATGGACATGTTCCGCGCCAGCGTCGGCGCGGCCGCCTGCGGGATGGCGCGCCGCGCGCTCGACGAGGCGGTCGCCTACGCGAAGGCGCGCCGCCAGTTCGGCGTCACGCTCGCCACGCACCAGTTGATTCAGGAGAAGCTGGCCGTCATGCAGACCGAGCTGGACGCCGCGCGCCTCCTCGTCTACCGCGCCGCGCACCTCAAGGACTCGGGCGCCGCCCCCGCGCTCCTCACGCGCGCCGCCAGCGAGGCCAAGCTCTACGCGACCGAGGCCGCCCAGCGCGTCGTAGACGAATCCGTCCAGATACACGGCGGCTACGGCCTCGTCCGCGGCCACCCCGTCGAGCGCCTCTACCGTGACGTGCGCGCGCTGCGCATCTACGAAGGCACGAGCGAGATCCAAAAACTCGTCATCGCGCGCGAGATGTTGAAGGGGTGACGGGGGCAGACGGGATGAAGCTCGAACCAGATGACACCGACCGGGAAGCCGAGCGCGCGCTCATCGAGATGCTCCGCCGCGCGCCGACGTGGAAGCGCGCCGAGCAGCTCGCGGGGCTCATCCACGCGCGCAACGTGCTCATCGTCGCCGACCTCCGCCGGCGCTACCCGAGCGCCGACGCGGAAGAACTGCGCAGACGTCTGGCGGCGCGTCTGCTCCCACGCGAGCACGTCCTGAAACTCTTCGGCTGGGACCCTGAGACGGAAGGCTACTGAGTCGAGCCGGAGCCTATGCTGAACCAGATTGAAGTTCTACTGCGCGTGGCCGGGCTGCTTGAGGAAATGCGAATCCCCTATCTCGTCGTCGGGTCTGTAGCCAGTTCGCTGCAAGGCTTCTCACGGGCCACCGCCGACGTGGACATCGTCGCCGACCTCCGCCCGGAACACGTCGCCCCGCTCTTCGCCGTGCTGAAAGATGAATACTACGTTGACGACCAGGCGATGCGGCGCGCCATCTCGCTGCGCCGCATGTTCAAGCTCATACACCTGGACACGCTAATCAAAATTGACATTTATGTCCCGAAGGACGACGAGTTCGGGCGGCAGCAATTTCGGAGGGTGAGGCGGGAGACTCTGCTTCCGGGCGAAGCGGGCGGGGCATACATTTCGGCCCCGGAGGACACCGTCCTCGCAAAGCTACAATGGCACCGGCGCGGCGGCGAGGTTTCGGAGAGACAGCTCTCCGACGTGCTGGGCGTGCTCAAGGTTCAGCGCGAACGTCTCGACCTCGAATACCTGCGCGAGTGGGCCGAACGGCTCGGGGTGCTCGACCTGTTGGAAGGACTGCTGGCGGAAGCGGGCTTAACTTAACGCATGAGAATCAACGTCATCGGCGGGGGGCCGGCGGGGCTCTACTTCGCGCTGCTGATGAGGCGGCACGGGGCGGCGCGCGAGGTGGTGGTGTACGAGCGGAACCCGCCGGGGGCGACGTTCGGGTGGGGCGTGGTCTTCTCGGGGCGGACGCTCAGGAACCTGCGCGAGGCCGACGAGGTGTCGCACCGGCGCATCACGGAGAGCTTCGAGAAGTGGGACAACGTCGATGTCGTCCTGCGCGACAGCCGCGTCACCGTCCGCGGCAACGACTTCTCGGGCGTGGCGCGCATCCGCCTTCTGAACATCCTGCAAGAGCGGTGCGCGGAGGTGGGCGTCGAGCTGCGCTTCGACACGACCGTCGAGGACGTGGGCGCGCTCGCCGAAGAATGCGACCTGCTCGTCGGCGCCGACGGCGTGGGGAGCGTCGTGCGCGAGCGCTACGCCGGGGACTTCCGGCCCACGCTCGCCGAAGGGCGCAACAAGTACATCTGGTACGGCACCCGGCAACTCTTCCACGGGCTGACGCTCACCTTCCGCGAGACGGGGGCGGGCGTCTTCGCCGCACACTCCTACAAGTTCAGCAAGGGGCTGAGCACCTTCATCGTCGAGTGCGACGAGGAGACCTGGCGGCGCGCGGGGCTCGGGGGGATGGGTGACGCGGAGGCGCGCGCGTACCTCGAAGGCGTCTTCGCGCGCGACCTCGGGGGCGAGGAGCTGCTGTCGAACAACTCGCGCTGGATAAACTTCCTCCTGGTGAAGAACGCGCGCTGGGGCCGCGGGAACGTCGTGCTGCTCGGCGACGCGCTGCACACGGCGCACTTCTCCATCGGCTCGGGGACGAAGCTCGCCATCGAGGACTCCATCGAGCTGTTCCGCCACTTCGCCGCCGGGTTAGACGTGCCCGCCGCGCTCGGGGCGTTCGAGCGCGAGCGCAAGCCCGTCGTCGAGGAGTACCAGCGCGCCGCCGACGAGAGCCGCGTCTGGTTCGAGCGCGCGCGCGAGCACGTGCGTCTGGAGCCGCTGCCCTTCGCCTACAGCCTGATGACGCGCAGCACGCGCGTCGACCGCGAGAGCCTGCGGCGGCGCGACCCCTCCTTCGTCGCCGCCTGCGAGGAGGCGGCCGCGCGCGCCGTCTGAGATTCGCCGTGACGAGAACCGCCAGAGCACTCCGCGCGCTCCTCTGCCTCGCGCTGCTCGCGTGCGGCGCCGGGTCGCCGCGCGCCGCCGCGGGTCAGAAGGCGTACACGCGTGACGAGTCCGTGCCGCGCGGGCCGCTCGAAGGCGTGCAGGGGCGGCGCCATATAGCGCTGCTGGTGTCGCGCGCGCTGGTGGTGGACGCGCGCGACCCGGCGCTGGTCGCGCTGGAAGACTACCGGCGCGCGCTCGACGGCGCCCCGCCGCGCCAGCACGACGCGGCCGCGCGCCGCGTGGCCGACAAGATCAACAAGTACATACGCAAGTACAGGACTTCGACCGCCGTCGAGAGCCTCTCGGACGCCGACCTCATCCTCGTCTTCAAGGTGACGGGGCAGCGGCGCTCGGCCATCGCCGACGACCCTTTCGTCTGGGGCAAGCTCTTCGTCATCGCCCTCCGCGCCGACGGCGCCCCGCGCGTCGTCTGGGAGTCCGAAGGCGAAGACAAGAACCCCGAAGACGCCACCGGCGACTTCATCAAAGCGTTGAAGAACGCCCGCGGAGAGAGGTGACGGGAAAGCAGTAGACAGTAGTCAGTAGTCAGTAGTCAGTAGAAAAAGAGGCAGCGCGGCTCTCATCAGTCGATGATGAAAGTCGCGCTGCCTTTATCTCTTCCCTACTGTCTACTGTCTAAACCCCCCTCCCAGCGCGGCGGCAGGAGGCGGCGGCGGCCGTCGCTGCTGAGCGGGACGCCGGGCTCCGCCAGCCCCTCACGGTCCCAGAGCTTGCAGGTGACCTGTTTGTGCGACTGGTCGAGCGCCTCGCAGTAGTTGGTGTAGGTGCAGCGGCGCACCTCCGCGCCGCGCCCCGCGCGCGCCTTCAAGAACCAGTCGGGGTCTGCGAGCGACTGTCGGGCGGCGCCGACGATGTCCGCGTCGCCGCGTCGCAGAATCTCTTCGGCCAGCTCGAACGTGCCGACGCCGCCCGCGGCGACGACGGGCGTCCGGAAGCCCGCCTCGTTGACCGCGCGCTTCACGTCCCTTGAGAGGGAGAGGTTCCGGCCGAACGGGCCGGCCTCGTCGGAGAGCACCGTCGGCATGCACTCGTAGCCGCTCCGCCCGGTGTAGGGGTAGACGGCCTGCCCGACCTTCGGCTGCTTCGCGTCCTCGAACTTCCCGCCCTTCGAGACCGAGAGGAAGTCGAAGCCGGCGCGCGCGAACTCCGCCGCGTAGAAGGCCGCGTCTTCGACGCGGCTCCCGCCCTCGATCACCTCGTCGCCGAGGAAGCGCACGCCGACCGTGTAGTCCCCGCCCACCTCCGCGCGCACCGCCCGGTAGACTTCGAGCGGCAGTCGCACCCTCCGCTCCGGCGAGCCGCCGTAGCCGTCGTCGCGGTCGTTGCGGCGGCTGAGGAAAGAGGCCATCGTGTAGGCGTGCGCGTAGTGCAGCTCCACGCCGTCGAAGCCCGCCTCGCGCGCGCGCCGCGCGGCGTCGGCGAAGAGGCCGGGCAGGACTGCGGGCAGCTCTCGGACGTGCGCCAGGTGCGTGTCGGTCACGCGCTCGCGGTAGCCGAAGCGGAGCGACTCGACTTCCCTTTCATCGAGCACGCGCTCCAGGACGTCATCAGGCGCGTCCTTCAGGAACGCGCGCACCTCGGCCTCGTCTCGTTTGAGCCAGCCCTCGTCCTCGTCAAGCTCGGCGAGGGCGCGGCGGTGTCGTTCCGAGACGTCGAGGAAGCGTTCGAAGAACTTCCCGCGCTCGGGGCGGCGCTTGACGGTGAGGAAGTCGATGACCTGTATGAAGAGCCGCGTGCGGCCTCCGCTCTCGCGGCGGACGGTCGCGGCCAGCTCGCGCAGCCCCGGCAGGAAGCGGTCGTGTCCGATGCGGAGCAGCGGCCCCGACGGCACGTCGCGGATGCCGGTCGCCTCGACGACGAGCGCGCCGGGGCGGCCCGCGGCGAAGCGCCCGTACCATTCGAGGTTCTCGCGCGTCACGAACCCGTCCTCGGTCGCGCGCCAGGGCACCATCGCCGGCACCCACGTGCGGCTCTCCAGTTCGACGCGGCCGACGCGGACGGGACTGAAGAGCAGGGAGCGCTCGGCCTCCTCGGCCGTGGGCCAGCGCGCGGCCGGGATCGAATGTCTGACGACGGGCTCGGGGTGCCACATAGGTTTCGAGTGTTCGAGTGTAACAAATTGGAGGGCTGTTGGCTGTCGGCTGTTAGCTTTTAGCTGTTAGCTCCCCGCCCTCGCCTCCGAGCGTTCGGCTAAAAGCTAACAGCCGACAGCCGGGAATCAAAAATAGACCAAACCCCGCGCCCGGCGGCGTCGTAAGGGGCTGGCAGGAAAGGCGCGGGGCGCGTGCCGCCGAGAGGATTTTATACATGAAGTGGGAAGAGTTTTTCGGCTGGGTCTTCAAGGGCGGCCTGCGGCGCGGGACGCCGGGGGCGGCGGGCGCGGCGCCGAAGCTGGCGCGCGGCGGCGGCGACTTCATCGCCGGGCAGGTGGCGCGCACGACCTTCCGCATCTTCAAGAACAACCTGTTCGCGCTCCCCTGGATCAAGGACGGCGAGGAGTTGTCGGCGGCGCTCGACGGCGCGCGCGCAGACCTCCTGCGCTCGCGCAACGCCTACCGCGAGAGCATGAAGTCGCGCCGCGCCGCCGCCCGCGCCGAGGCCGACTGGCGCCGCGCCACCGCGGACTTCCGCCGCCAGGTCGCCGACCTCAACCGCCGCCTCGCCGCCTACAACCTCAAGGCGCCCTCCAACGCCTTCCGCAAGTCGCCCGTCGACGCCGACCGCGAAATCAACCGCGTCCTCCGCGACGAATAACCCTCCCCTCCCGCCGAAGTAGCCATCCAAAATCCACGCGGCTATACTGAGCCTTCACCCGACGACGGAGGAGGAAGGCTTTTGGCGGACGAGCTTCTTGAGTGGCGGCGGGAGTTCCCGATTCTGGAGAGCGCGGTCTATCTGATCTCGCACAGCTTGGGCGCGATGCCGCGGCGGACGTACGAGCGTCTGCGTGACTACGCCTACGTGTGGGCGACGCGCGGCGTGCGGGCCTGGGCCGAGGGGTGGTGGGAGATGCCGCAGACCGTCGGCGACGAGGTCGGGCGCGTCATCGGCGCCGAACCCGGCACGGTCGTTATGCACCAGAACGTCTCGGTCTGCCAGTCGCTCATCCTCTCCTGCTTCGACACGACGCCCGAGACGCGCCGCAACAAGATCGTCTACTCCGAGCTGGAGTTCCCCTCGGTCATGTACGTCTACGAGGCGCACGCGCGCGACGGGCGCTTCCGCATCCACAAAGTGAAGTCGGAGGACGGCGTGACGGCGCCGCTCGAAGCGACGCTCGCGGCCATCGACGAGGAGACGCTGCTCGTCCCCGTCTCGCACGTCCTCTTCAAGAGCGCGTCTTTGCAGGACGCGCGCGCCATCACCCGGCGCGCGCACGAGGTCGGCGCGCTCGTCGTGCTCGACACCTACCAGTCGGCCGGCACCGTCCCCTTTTCGGTGAAGGATTTGGACGTGGACTTCTGCACGGGCGGCTCGGTCAAGTGGCTCTGCGGCGGCCCCGGCGCGGGCTACCTCTACGTCGCGCCGCGGCTCCGACAGAAGCTTGAGCCGAAGGTCACGGGCTGGATGGCGCACGCCGCGCCCTTCTCGTTCGAGGAGTCGATCACCTACGCCGACTCGGCCGCGCGCTTCCTCCACGGCTCGCCGGCCGTCCCCGCGCTCTACGCCGCGGAGTCCGGCTACAAGATCATCAACGAGATCGGCGTCGAGAGGATTCGCGCGAAGAGCGTCCGGCAGACGCAGAGGCTCATCGAGTTGGCCGAAGGCGCGGGCCTGCGCGTGACGAGCCCGCGCGACCCCTCGAAGCGCGGCGGCACCATCACCGTCGCCGCCGAGCACGCGCCCGCCGTCACGCGCGAACTCATCCGCCGCGAGATCATCGTGGACTACCGCCCCGGCGCCGGCGTCCGCATCTCGCCCCACTTCTACACGAAGGACGAGGAGCTTGAGCACGTCGTCAGAGAGATTCGCGCCATCCTCGACACGCGCGCCTACGCCGCACACGAGGCGGCCGGAGCGGCGTTTTAAAAGTACTGAGAGCCTGTTTGCAGAGTCGGGGGGGGGGGGGGGGGGGGGGGGGGGG
>DASVQJ010000229.1:0-9428 GCA_036389235.1 Pyrinomonadaceae bacterium
CGGCTTGACGTGGAAGGCGCCGTACTCCGAGCCGACGAAGCCGTTGACCTTCGCCTCCTTGATGTTCGAGTCCTCGGCGTCGAAGGTGTCGCGGCCGTCGTTGGCCTTGAAGCTCACGCCGGTCTTGGTGACGAAGAACGAGCCCTCGCAGTACTGGCCGAACGAGCCGTTGTGGTCGTGGTAGACGTGGAAGGCGGCGGCCCCGCCCCGCTCGATGGCGGCGCGCATGGCCTGCTCCGCGGTCGAGACGTTCTGGCTGTAGTAGAGCGCGACGGTGCCGAGGATGGAGTAGGCCGTCGGCTGCTGCGGGTCGAGCTGCGCGGCCTGCTGCGCGTAGCGGATGGCGCCGTTGTAGTCCTGCGTCGAGACGGCCGAGGTCGCCCGGTCGATCAGCTCGTCGTAGTCGGGCGCGTTGTTCGCCGCGGCCGCGTTGGCGGCCGGGCCGAAGGGCGAGTCGCCGCCGTTGTTCGACGCGGCCTCGGCCGTGGACTTCTCGGTGATGGCGCCGACGAGCGAGCGGTTGCCGCCCGCGGCCGTGATCTCGCGCGCGATCTCGGGCGTGACCTGGAAGCTGACGCCGCGCTTCTCGACGAACTGCTCGACGCGCGCGGGCGCGATGCCGCCCTGGAGCATCGTCACGATCTCGCTCTTCGAGAGCGGCGGCCCGTCGGGGACGTTCGCGGCGGGTTGGGTGCTGTTGACGCGCGGCGGCGCGGTCGCCGTCGTCGCGGGGCGCGCGGGCGCGGCCGCCGGGCGGTAGTTCGAGCGCGCGGCCTCGATGATCTCGGGGCGCGCGCCGACCGACTGCAAGTCGGACTCGTCGGCCCCGCTCATCTCGAAGTCCACGCCGCGCCGCTCGATCTGCGCGACCAGCTCGCGGGTGGAGAGGCCGTTGATCTTGACGGCGTTCATGAGGCCCTGCTTCGAGATGGGCTTCTTCGTCTGCGTCGAGCCCGCGCCCGCCAGCGCGAGCGCCGCGCACGCGACGCAGAGGGCGACGAACGAGACTCTACTGCTTCTCAGAATCTTCTGCTTGGTCATGGCGAATGCTTCCTCCGCGGGCGTCCCGAAGGGCCTTCAGCCCTGGACGCCGCCGTAGGCTTTGACGAGGGCGATGATGAGTTCCGACTCGTTCTTCTTTTTGGTGAGCGGTGCGAAGTTGTAGTTCTTCGTGTCGCGGTCGCGCTTCACCTTGATGTGGAACGCGCCGAGGTCTTTCCCGCCGAGCAGCATGCCGAACGTCCCGCCGGCGAGGTTGTTGACCTTGATCTCCCTGACGTTCGCGTCCTCCGTCTCGAAGGTGTCGCGGCCGTCGTCGGCCTTGAAGGTGACGTCGGTCTTCGTCACGAAGAGCGTCCCGGCGCAGGTCTCCTTGAACGAGCCGTTGGCGTGGTCGTGGAAGACGCGGAACGAGGCCGAGCCGCCCAGCTCTATCGCCCGGCGCATGTTCCTCTCGGCCGCGACGATGTCGTTGTGGAGGTAGAGCTGCGTGAAGCCGAGGAGCTGGTAGGCGCGCGGCTGCGCGGCGTCGAGCGCGATGGCCCGCGTCAGGAGTTGCGTGGCGAGCGCCGCGTCGCGCGCGTCGTAGGCGGCCGTCGCCTGGTCGGTCAGGTCGTCGTAGTCGGGGCCGCGGGCCGCGGCGGGCGCGGGCCTGACGGTGCCCGGGCCGGCGGGGCGCGGGCGCCCGGGGGCGACGTACCCGGCGGCGACGGCGCCGACGAGCGAGTTGGTGCCGCCCGCGGCCTTGATCTCGCGCGCGACCTGCGCGCCGGACTGGAAGCTGACGCCGCGCCGCTCGACGAACTGCTCGACGCGCGCCGGGGGCGTGCCGGCCTGGAGCATCGTGACGATCTCGCCCTTCGAGAGCGGCGGGCCGGCGGGCACGTTCGAGCTGCCGCGCCCCGAGGCGTTCGTCACGGGCGCGGCCGCGGGGCGGTAGTTCGAGCGCGCGGCCTCGATGACCTCGGGGCGCGCGCCGGCCGCGCGCAGCTCCGCCTCGGCGTCGGCGGTCATCTCGAAGGAGACGCCGCGCGACTGCACCTGCTGAATCAGCTCGGCCGTCGAGAGGCCGTTGATGCGGACGGCCTTGACGAGCCCCTCGCGCGTGATGGGCTTCTTCGCCTGCGCCGCCGCGCCCGCGGGGGAGAGGAGCAGCGCCGCCGCGAGCAGCGCGCAGCCGAGACTCACGTACTTCAACCGTTCTGCTTTGAGCTTAGACGTCAACATCTCGTAAACGATGAAGTGTGAACGCCGGACGATGGACTGAGGAGGGGTGTCGGGTGTTGGGTTCTGGTTAAAACCAACACCCGGCACCTAACGCCCGACACCCTTCCTCCCGTTCATCCTTCAGCGTTCCGAGTTCATACTTCCCGACTACTGGTCGAGGGCGCGGAGCGCGGCCTCGCGCTTCCTGCGTGCGGCCTCGGCCGAGTCGTTCTGCTTCGGCGGCTTGGGCTGCGTGCTCTTCGGCACCGACGCAGTGCGGGGCGTGCCCTGCGAGGCCGAGCCGGAGCTCGCGGCCGTGCCCTGAGAGGCCGGCGGGTCGAGCGGGGCGAGCGGCGACTCCTTCGTCCCGGCGGGGGGGAGCGTCGTGTCGGCGGTCGTGCCGCCGCCGCCGTTGGGCGCCTGCGCGCCTCCCGCGGGCTGCGTCGTCGTGGCGTCGGCCGCGGCGGGCGCGGCCGGCTGCCCGACGGTCGGCTGCGGCGCGGGCGCGGCCGGCTGGTCGGCGAGCGCGGCCGGCTTGACGGGCGTAGTCCCGCCCTTCCCGCGCAGCATGAAGAAGGCCCCGCCGACGACGAGCACGCCGATGACGACGGCGGCCGCGACGCCCGCGCCCGCGACGTAAACCCACTTCCTGCCCCCGGACTTCTGCGGCCGCACCTGATGCTGCTGCGCCTGGAAGCCCGGCTGGGGCTGCGGCGCGAAAGGCGGCTGCGGCGCGGCGGCGGGTGCGGGGCCGATGCGCGTCTCCTTCGCGGCGGCCCCGGCCGCGGGGGCGGGGGGAGCCGTGCCGATGCGCGTCTCCTTCGAGGTGTTCGCGGGGGCCGGGCGGTCGATGATCGTCGCGTCGAGGCCGGGGTTAGACGAAGACTGTAGGCCGGGCTGCGAAGGGACGGTCGCGCCCTGCGGCGGCGGCGCCGCGCCGGGGTTCGAGGGCGTGCCCGCGCCGGGCTGGGCCAGGAACTGCTGCATCGGCGTCGTCGCGAAGGGCGACGGCGGGTAGCTCGAAGGCGGGGTCGAGGCCGGGCGCGTGCCGAAGGCGTTGGGGTCGCCGACGGCGAGCGGCTCGATGCGCCCGTTGGCCGCGAAGCCGGCGTTGAGCAGGAAGGTGCGGAACTCGGCCGCGCTCTGGAAGCGCTGCGCCGGGTCTTTGTGGATGGACTTCCAGATGGCCTGCTCGACGACCTCGGGGATGGCCGGGTTGAGCTGGCGCGGCGGGACGGGGTACTGCTCGATCTGCGCCTTCATCAGCTCGAACTCGTTCTGGATGTCGAACGGGCAGCGCGCCGTCAGCATCTCGTAGAGCAGCATGCCTAAGCTGTAGATGTCGGAGCGCGCGTCGGTCTCGAAGCCGCGCACCTGCTCGGGCGACATGTACTCGATGGTGCCGATGATGTTCCCCTGGCGGGTCATGCGCGCCGTGCCGAGGATGCGGGCGATGCCGAAGTCGAGGACCTTCAGCGTGCCCTTCTCGGTGAGCATCATGTTCGCGGGCTTGATGTCGCGGTGGATGATGCCCTCGGAGTGCGCCTCCTGGATGCCGTCGAGCATCTGGCAGAAGATGGGGATGGCGCTCTCGACGGGGATGGCGCCGCGCTGCTGGATGACGTGGTCGAGCGTGACGCCGCGGACGAACTCCAGCACCATGATGAAGCTGTCGCCCTGCCGCATGAAGTTGTAGAGCGTGGCGATGTTCGCGTGCTGGAGCTTGGCGAGCGTGACGGCCTCACTGCGGAAGCGCTCGACGACCTGCGGCTGGCTCGCCAGCTCGGGCCGCAGGAACTTGATGGCGACCTCGCGCTCAAGCATCATGTCCACCCCGCGGTAGACCTCGCCCATGCCGCCCTCGCCGAGCTTCTGCGTGATTTTATAGTTCCCGAAAACTTGTCCGATCATAATGCCTCCACCTCGCGCGTCGTGGGCGCGTCCTGTGCCTCGGCCGCCGCCGTCCCCTCGGGCATGATTGCGATGATGCCCACCGTGATGTTGTCGTGCCCGCCGCGCTCCTTCGCCATCGCGATGAGGCGCTCGCCCGCGGCGTGCGTGTCCGCCGACCCCGAGAGGACGGACGCGATCTCGTCTTCGAGCACGAGGTCGTGGAGCCCGTCCGAGCAGAGCAGGTAGCGGTCGCCCTCGCGCACCGCGAAGGGTTCGATGACCGAGACCTCGACCTCGGGCGTCGTGCCGAGCGCGCGCAGGATGACGTTCTTGTCCTCGTGCGTGCGCGCCTGCTCCTTGGTGATGATGCCGAGCTTCACCATCTCGTTGACGGCCGAGTGGTCTTCCGAGAGCTGGTAGAGCCGCCCGTCGCGCAGCATGTAGAGCCGGCTGTCGCCGACGTGCGCGGCGTAGGCGCGGCCGCCGCAGAGCGCGAGCGCCGTGCAGGTCGTGCCCATGCCGTGCTTCGCCGCGTCGGCGGCCGCGGCCTCGTGGATGCGGCGGTTGGCCTCCTCGACGGCGCGCCGGAGCGCCTGCCCGGGCTCGGCGCGCGTCTCGTAGTAGACGCGGCCGACCACGTCGGCCGCCATCTGGCTCGCCACCTCGCCCGCGGAGTGGCCGCCCATGCCGTCGGCGACGACGACGAGCGTGCCCTTCTCGGCGAGCAGCGCCGCGTCGGCCGGCCGCACCATCCGGCCGGAGTCCTCGTTGATCTCGCGCACGCAGCCCTTGTCGGTCTGGACGCTGGCGTCGATCTCGAAGGGCCGCGGCGCCTCGAACTGGCGCGTCTCTTTGGCCGCGGAGTCTGACGCCCTCTTTTTACCGAACATGAAGAATCCCCTTGTGTGAAAAGTGTACGCGGCTCACCTCTTCGTCAGCGCGTACATGAAAGCCTTCTTCTCGCCGACCACGAAATCGACCGGCTCGTCGGCGTAGCCGTCGCGCCGGAGCGTGAGCCGGACGCGCTCGCCCAGGCGTCCGCGCACGGAGTAAGGCGTGGTCCCGACCTTCTCCGCGCCGCGGTAGACTTCGGCCTTGCCGTCGGTGACGGCGATCTCGACGACGCGCTCGGCGGCGTCGCGGCCCGCCGCCGCGGGCGCCGGCTTCGGGGCGAGCCCGCGCGCCGTGTTCGAGGCGCCGGCCGTGACGGAAGCGCCGCCCTCTTCGGCGACCCCCGCGGAGCTGCCCAGCAGCAGGAAGGCGATGACGCCGGCGGCGAAGAGCACGACGGCGAGCGCGGCCCCGCCCGCGACGGCGAAGAACGGCAGGGAGAACGGGCGGCCCGGCCGCGCGGCCCCGGCGTGCACGCCCGCGGCCGCGCCGGCGGGGGCGCCGACGCCCGGCCCCGAGACGGAGGCCGAGAGCCTGCGCGCGTCGGCCAGCAGCTCGGCCGCCGTGCCGTAGCGCTCCTGCGGGTTCTTGCGCAGGCAGCGCGCGATGACGGCCGCGACCTCGCGCGGCAACGAAGGGTTGAGCCGCGCGGGCGGCGTGTACTCGACGCGCCCGATGCGGTCGCAGAGGTCGCCGACCGTGTCCGCGTCGAAGGGCACGCGGCCCGTGACCATCTCGTAGAGCAGGACGCCCAGCGCCCAGACGTCCCCGCTCGCGTCGGCCGTGCCGCCGCGGATGAGCTCGGGCGCGAGGTACTGGAGCGTGCCGATGACCGAGCCGACCTGCGTGAGCTGCTGCTGCGTATTCTGGGCCTTGGCGATGCCGAAGTCTAAGAGCTTGACCTGATTCTGCGAGCTGATCTTGATGTTGTTCGACTTGATGTCGCGGTGGATGACGCCGTGGCGGTGGACGTATTCGACGGCCTCGCAGACCTTCTCGAAGACGCGGGCGGTCTCGGGGAGCGGGAGCGGCGCGCGGCGGGCCGCGATGCGCTCGGAGATCGTCTCGCCGTCCACGTACTCCATGATGATGCAGGGCTGGCCCTGCACCTCGCAGAAGTCGTAGAGCGTGGCGACGTTCGGGTGCTGGAGGCTGGCCTGGATGCGCGCCTCGTTGAAGAAGCGCTCGACGAAGTCGCCCGACTGCGTCGCCTGCGTCAGTACCTTGACGGCCGCGACGCGCCCGATCTTCGAGTGCACCGCGCGGTAGACCTCGCCCATCCCGCCCGCGCCGAGGAAGTCCACGACGCGGTACTCGCCGACCGTCTGGTTGTTGTCGAAAGCTCGGCCCATACAGAAGGGGAGTCAGGAGTCAGAAGTCAGGAGTCAGAATAACAGCTCCGCGGGCGAAACCGGTTCCGACTTCTGTCTTCCGACCCCTGACTTCTGACTCCCTGCGTTACGACTTGCCCATCAGCTCGCGGCCGTAGCGGATGGGGACGGCGAAGGTGACGGCCGTCCGGCCGTCGGAGAGGCCGGCGTAGAAGATGGCGATGACGCGGCCGTGGTCGTCGAAGACGGGGCCGCCCGAGTTGCCCGAGCCCGTCGTGTTGATCTGCAACTGGTAGGAGTCGCCGATGACGGAGACCGTCGTCGAGGCCGCCTTCTCGGCGCCGGCCGCCCCCTCGGAGTTGCGGTAGATGCGGCCGATGTTGCCGACCGTCACCGTCGGGTCGGGAATCTCGACGCCCTTCGTCTCGGTGTTCATCGGGTCCAAAGACTTGACGATGCCGTAGACCGGCGCCGAGATGGCCGGGTAGCCGAGCACGATGGCCGTCTCGCCCGCCTGGATCGAGTCGTAGTTGTCGTTGATCTCGACGGCCGGGACGGTGCCGGGGCTGTCCACCTTAATCATCGCCACGTCGTGGCGCGGGCTGACGGCCGAGAGCTTGGCCGAGAGCTTGCGCTCCGACTTGGCGAAGAGCACGTCGAGGTGGTCGTTGCGGCCGTCGTAGGCGACGCCGTCCTGCTTCGACTGCGACGGAATCCAGTTGGCCGGCGCCTGCGGCACGGCGGCGACGGGCGTCATCTTGCCGTCGGGGCCTTGCGCGACGAGGATGCCGTTGTCGGCCGACGGCGGGAACTGGTAGGCCGACTCCCACGCGGCCGCGACGTGGCGGTTCGTCAGGATGAAGCCGTCGGACGAGACGGCGAAGCCCGAGCCGGTGTGGCGCCCGCCGATGCCGACGTTCAGGTTGTTCGAGTTGTAGGTCAGGTACGGCTCAATCGACCCGTCGGCGACCTTGACGTAGAGCGCGGCCGGGCGGCCGTTGTAGACCGTGTACTGGTGGTAGACGAGCCCGTTGCCCTGCTGCGAGACGAGCTTCCAGGCCACGTCGATCTTGACGACGGCCTTGCCGTAGTTGTTGACCACGTCGGCCGGCTTCATCGCCGCGCCGGCCGCCTCGGTCGCCTTCGCCTCGTCGAGCCCCTTCTTGAGCGTGGCGATGTCGGACGAGGTCTTCGAGGTCGTCCAGCGCCAGAAGAAGAAGCCGCCGATGCCCGCGACGCCGATGAGGAGGACGACGACGACGGCGATGACCGCGAGGTAGGTGCGGCTCTGGCTCTTCTTCGCCTGCTGCACGTTCTGGGCGACGATGCGCTCGACCGTCGCCTTGCCGACGCCGCGCGGCTGCTGCTGCGGCGCGGTCGGCCCCGGGGGGAAGGCGGCGGGGGCCGTCGGCGCGGGGCCGCCGGGGACGCGCGTGGCGGGCGCAGTCGCGTCGGCCTGCACGACGCGCGTGGCCTTGGTGGCCCCGGCGGGGCGCGGCTCGACCTCGAAGACGAACTCGGGGCCGCCGGGGCCGAGCTGCACCACGTCGCCCGGGTTGACGCGGACGGAGCCGTTGATGCGCTGCCTGTTCACAAACGTCCCGTTGCGGCTGTTCATGTCGGCGACGATGAACTGCGAGGGGTCGTTCGGGTCCTGTGTGATCTTGGCGTGCTGACGCCCGACGAGGTCGTCGCGGTCGGGGTCGTACTTCACCGTTGACGAGGGATCACGCCCGAGGATCAACTCCTTGACGTGGTTGAGCGGGAACTCTTCCACCTGATTGGCCTTCGAGCCGCTAAGGTGCTTGAGAACGATGCGTTCCATTGTGGTCTCCTTCAGGGTCTGACTCCGGACGGTCGCGCGCCGCGCGCCGCCGCGAGTGGCGGCCGGCTCGCTGCCCCTTAATAACTGACGGCGTCGGTCACTCGAAAGGTACGGCGGCGGCGGTATTACTGTGTCGATTGATAACGCGTGAAAAGGGCGCGGGCGGGCTCAAGCTTTTAAATCCGAGGGTGCCCCCGCGCCGGGGCGACGCACGAGGCGGCGTTGGCGAGCGACGTATACGTACTGTTTCAAGATTTTTACCGCGGGCGGGTAAGTTTAATGCTTGAAATTCAAATGTGAGCCCGCGCGCCCTCAAACGGCGAAGGGCGGCCGGCGGCGTCGGGGATCGCTCGCCCTGCCTTCATTCACGGCGGCAGATTATACAGCAAAGCCGCGCCTCCGCAAGCGTCAGAAAGGGCGTCAACCGTGACCCGTAAACCGTGACAGGTGCAAGACAGTTCTAAAAGACAGTTCTTTCCTCACCGGGGTTTACGGTTCACGGTTGACGCGCTTTTATGTTTCGCCGCCCGGGGGCGTGAGCCGCCCGGTGCCGTGGGCCTTCTGGCGGGCCGGCTGGAGGATGATGTTGTCGATGAGGCGGGTCTTGCCGACGTGCGCGGCCAGCGCGATGAGGACGGGGCGGTCTTCCGGCAGGCGGTCGTACTTCTCCATCGTGTCGGCGTCCACGACCCCGACGTATTCGAGCCGCGCCAGGGGCTCGGCCTCCACCTGCGCGCGCACGGCCTCGGCCAGACGCTTCGCCGAGCGCTCGCCTTCGAGGTAGACCTCGCGCGCCTGCGCCAGCCCGCGGTAGAGCGCGGCGGCCGCCTTTTGCTGCTCCTCGGAGAGGTAGGCGTTGCGCGAGGAGAGGGCGAGCCCCGTCTGCTCGCGCACGGTGGGGAGGACGACGATCTCGATGTCGAAGGCGAGGTCGCGCACCAGCCGCTTGACGACGAGCGTCTGCTGCGCGTCCTTCTGGCCGAAGAAGGCGAAGTCGGGGCGGATGGAGTTGAAGAGGACGGTCAGCACGGTGGCGACGCCGCGGAAGTGGCCGGGGCGCGCCTTGCCCTCCATCGGCTCGGAGAGCCCCTCGACGGTGACGAAGGTCGAGAAGTTCTTCGGGTAGACCTCCTCGACCGGCGGGGCGAAGATGTAATCGACGTTGTAGTCGGCCAGCTTCGTCGTGTCGCCCGTCAGGTCGCGCGGGTAGCGCGTGAAGTCCTCCGAGGGGCCGAACTGCGCCGGGTTGACGAAGACCGAGACGATGACCACGTCGCACATCC
>DASVQJ010000230.1:0-4074 GCA_036389235.1 Pyrinomonadaceae bacterium
ACGTGTTACTCACCCGTGCGCCACTCTACTCGGCCCCCGAAGGGGCCTTTCGCGTTCGACTTGCATGTCTGAGGCACGCCGCCAGCGTTGATTCTGAGCCAGGATCAAACTCTCGTTTGTATCTCTGGAACATTATCGAAACTGGTTAATGTATCCGATAATGACTCTTTCGAGTTTTGAAGCAGAGCTTTATCGCTCCGCATCGCTCTCAAAGGTCATCTCTTGGGACACGCTCTATCTAGTTTTCAAAGATCGCTTCTTCTTCAACCGAAGCCTGACTTAGATGCTCAGGATTCGTTCTGGTTGCCTTCAGTCGACGTTTGTCGTCTCAAGGAAACGGTGACTTTAGCGCAAGTCACTTACCTTGTCAAGCGAGCCCCGCAACTTTTTCAGTTGCGATTGCGGCGCAGGCTTTTCAGCCCCGCGGCAGCGTCTCACGCGAGCTCAATTCTCAAAGGCGAAGAGGTTAGATGCGTCAGTCACGACGCGGTTGCCTACGCTTCCGAGGTTGAGCAGGAGTGCCGGCTGGTTATTTCAGCCGATGAAACAGCCGCTCTCTTTCGACAATCCCGAAAGAGAAGCGGCTCGTCACAACGCGCTCTTTGTAACCTGAATGTCAACCGCCTTGTCTCAAGGCAAGAAGGCATTATAGATATTTCATTTTGTTTGTCAACTGGCCGCCAGAATTTTTTTAAAGCCCGGTCGGCTGGAGACGTCGGCGCCCATATTCCCTTAAAATTCGGCCTGAAAACGGGGCGGAATCGGCAGGGCGCAGACCGCCGGCTGCCGCCACTCCAGGGTAGCTCGAAGCGGTCGCGGTCTCCCGGAAGTGCCCGCCGGGTTACTTCGGCTTATTCGCCCTGGGTATTTCGCCCAGCGCTTCGACTTTCAGCAGGCCGCGCTCGTTGAAGTAAGTCTTGAACTTGACGTCTTTCGGCTCGCCGTCGCCCTGCACGCGAACCGTGAAGGTCTTCGCGTCGCCCTTCCCTTCGACGCGGAGTGGCAGGAAGCCGTTCACGTCCGGGCTGCGGTAGGCCGTGTAGTGCTCCTGCCTGTCCTTGTCGTAGCCGAGGACGTAGATGCGGTCGAAGTCAGAAGTGTCTGTGCCGGTCGGGTTGTTCGCGCTGCTCTTTTCGAGGATGACCCAACTGCCCGGGCGCGTCTCCTTCGCGGCGTCCTTGTCCTTCGCGCTCGACTGCTGCGCGGCCGACTCGTCGCCGTCGAGCCTCTGCCACGCGACGAACTCGCGCCCCGTCCGGTAGAAGATGATGTCGCTCGGGACGGTCAGCTCGACCTGCTTCCCGAAGACCCAGCCGGCGGGCGCGGGCGAGACCGAGGGCGGGAGTCGAACCTTGTACCAAAGTTCGTCCGCCTCCTCCGGCTCTTTCTTCTCCTCGTCCTTACTGCGGCGGCGCGCGGCGCCGGGCTCGGCCGTGCCGGCCTTGGGTACGTCGTCGCTCTCGGTCGTCTCCGAGGACTTCGGGCGCGGCACGCGCTTCCAGCCCATGATGTCGAAGCGCGAGCCGCTTTCGAGTTTGAAGAGGATGTTGTCGGTGCCGTTGCGGTCGGGCGAGAAGCGTATGTTGGTGCTGGCGCGGAGCTGGCCGGCGGCCTGCGGGGGGATGTCGCCGTCCTCGCGGGCGAGGCGGCGCGAGCGCTCGATCATGTCGTGCGAGATGACGTTGCGCGCCTCGATCCAGCCCTCGACGGGCTCGGCGTCGCGCGTGCGCACGTGGAGCCAGCGCTCGCCCGTGTCGGGCACGGTGACCGAGTCCATGATGTCGAGCTCGTCGCCGCGCACGACCTCTTTCAAGTCCGCGGCGACGACCGCGGACGAACTCCTCACCTGCGCCCTGCGCGCGATGACGGCGCCCACCTCCTCCTTGCCGGCGAGCGTGCTGCACGCGCAAGCGATGAATAAGAGAAGGAGGGTCGGGACAAACTTTATGGACTTCATTCTGGCCAGAAGAGTTTCAAGGTCTGGAACCGGCGGAGAAGAAACGCCGTCGCGCGGGCGCGCGCGACGGCCGCCTGTTTGAATTTACTGCGGCGGGCGTTTTCTCAAACGCTCGTGGAGCTTTCGCGACTCCGCGTCCGGGCGCTCATTGTACCCCAACTTACGGAGTATTTCCCGCTGCGCCGAGTCCAGCGAGTCGGAGACGCCGACGTGCGTGCGCGCGCCGCCCGGCTCGACCTTCAGGCCGAAGGGTTCGATGAGTGTGGGCAGCGTCAACTCCGCGCTCCCCTCTACGTAGCGCTCGACGAAGGCGCGCATGCCTCCCGTCGAGCTGAGGATTTGGGCGACCGCGCGGTTGCCGTCCGCGGGCGGGTTGCCGCGCGCGTGGCGTCGGAACAGCTCGCGGTAGACATCTGTGAGCGAGTTCTTGCCGCCCGTCTGTCGCATGAGCGTGAGGTCGTAGAGGAGGGCGACGAGCATCCCCTTGTGGTAGACGAGCGCCGCGCTGCCGGCCCAGCGCCGCTGCGAAGCCTCCAGCAGCGAGACCTCGCGCGGGCCGCGGGCGCGCCTGTAGGAGTCGTAGGCGCTCCCCAGCGCGTTCAGGTAGTCGTTGAAGGTCAACTGCCCGCGCCTCATCCCGGCGCGCAGCGCCGCGTAGTTGGTGAAGCCCTCGTAGAACCAATCGTATTCGCCTTCGAGCGCGAGCCCGTTCGGCACCCAGAGGTGAAACAGCTCGTGCGTCAGCGCGCCGTCGAGTTGTGCTTTGGCGGCGAGTTTAGAGGGCAGACGACCCGAGACGAGCACGACCGTCGCGCCCCTCGTCTCGGCGCTCCAGAGGTTTCCGCCCGCGCCCGCCTGCGGCAGCGGCAGCAGCACGACGGTCGGGCTCCGGCGCGGCACGCCTCCCAACGTCTCCTGATGGAGTTTGAGAATCTCTTCGGCCGAGTCCGCGGCCTCCTCTTCGGTGAAGGCCCAGTCGCCCGCCGTCGCGAGCGTAAAGGTCAAAGCCCCCGCGCGCGCCCGCCTCTCTTTGAGGTCGCGGCCGACGGCGAACACGGCGCGCTCCGCGTCGGCCACTTCGCACACGCCGGCCGCGTTGCACGCCTCGGCCGTCGAGACCTTCCAGCCGGAAGGGAGCGAAAGTTCTACCTTTGCGATTTTGAGCGGGACGGGCAGCAGGTCTGCGAGCATGAGCAGGCCGCGGTCGGCCGTCAGCCAGGAGACGTGCGAGGAGTCGGAGGCGAAGGCCGGGGGGTCGAGTTTGAGGTCGTAAGAGAAGCGCGAGGCGGGGACTGCGGCCGAGAACTCGCCCGGCGCGAGTTTCCTGACGGCGACCGGCGCCCCGTCTTCGCCGAACAGTTGAAAGTTCTCGACGCGCTCCGCGAGCCCGGCCGCGCTCCCGTAGAAGTTGCGCATAGACCACGCGCCCGCCGCCTCGGCCCTGCGCCCTTCGACGTGGACGCGCGCAGGGGTTCCGGGCACCACCTTAATTTTCACGTCCGTCGTCTGCGCGGACGTGTCGCCGGCGAGCAGCAGCAGCGCGACGCCGAGGCTGAAGAGAGAAAGGGAAACCCTCGATGCGGCTTCCCTTCCCCGGCTGCGTTTGATTTTCTGTCTCTTGAACATTCGGCGGGAGCATTTAAGCACATCCGGCCCGCCCGGAGCGATTAACGACCCGCCCCTCAGAAGTAGCGGATGGTGTAACTGAACCGCAGACCGCGGCCAATCTCGGGCGCGAGGTCTTTGATGAAGGAGAGGTGGTTGCGGTAGAGGCGGTCGCCGAGGTTGAAGGCGTTGACGGAGAAGACCTGCGCGTAGTGCGGGCGCGCGACGGTGTAGGAGGCCGAGAGATCGAACAGCGCGTAGCCGGCCGTCCGCGTCTCCGTCGGGAAGATGCGATCCTGGTCTTTGACGAAGACCGCCTCCGGCTTCACGTCGAAGTTCTTATACCGCCAGTCGAGCCCGACGCGCGCGCGCATCGGCGGGATGCGCGGCAGGGGCGTCCCCGACTCCTTCAGCTCGGCGTTGACGTAGTCGTAGCCGACGTTGAGCCAGAGGTTCTCGCGCGCCGCCACTTCGAGGTTCAGTTCCGTGCCGACGAAGCGGCTGTCGGCCTG
>DASVQJ010000231.1:0-17603 GCA_036389235.1 Pyrinomonadaceae bacterium
TTTTGCGGGCGCGGCCTCGCCCGACGCCCCGGCGTTCGGGGGCGGCTGGAGCGCAAGGCCGCAGTTGCCGCAGAAGCGGTCTTCCGCGGACACGGGCGTGCCGCAATCGAAACAAGACGACATCACTTAATCAGTTCACCAGGACAGAGCCGGCGCCCGCGTCCCCGTCCGCCCAAACGGGCGGCGCGGGCCCGGGCGGCGCCGCCGACGCGCCACGGCCTAGCCGTTGAGCACGTGAAATTTCAGGAACGTCTTCCCGACGATGACCTCGTCGCCGTCGCGCAGCGGCTGGCGGTCGCCCGGCAGCAGGCGCCTCCCGCGGTTGACGAAGGTGCCGTTGGTCGAGCCGAGGTCTTCGATGTAGTACAGCCCGCCGCGCCGCGTGATCCGCGCGTGGCGGCGCGAGACCTTCGCCTCGGGGTCGTCCGAGTCCAGGTCGACGTCGGGGAAGATGCCGCCGTCGGCGTCCCAGCGGCCGATGTGCGACTCCTCCTCGCACATGGGGAACTCTTTGCCGACCGAGCGCCCGCGGTGTATGACGAGCTTGGCGTGCGGCGCGGCGCCCGGGTCGCGCCGGGCGGGCTGCGAGTCTTCGTGCGGGCGCGCGCGCCCGGCGATGCCCGCGACCGAAGCGCCCGCCGACGAGAGCGGCTGCGGCTTCGCCACGGCGCGCAGCTCCGGGGCCGAGGCGCGGCGCGCGGCGCCCGAGTCGGAGGCGACGGCCTCCGTCGCGGGTCCCGCGTGCTCGGTCGTGTGCGAGCGGGGGCCGGGGCCGCCGGCGGTGAAGGGCTGTAGCGCCGCCCCGCACTCGTCGCAGTACTGCGAGCCTTCGATGTTCTCAGTCTGGCACCTTTCGCAGGTGATCATGGCCGCGTCCTTCACGAATTTTTGGATGGCGGTGCGGGCTGGCACGCCCCTGAGATGCCCCCGAATTCCGGCTCGGCGCCCGCCCGAGAGGCGGCCCGTGCGCCGGCCGCCCATTGTACCGCGAAACGCGAGGCGCGCCAACAGCATCAAAAGGCGGTGAATGGTAAATGGTGAATGGTAAATGGAAGTTCACCGCGGCCTCCCGACGCGCCTTCACCCGACACGCACGGCACCCGGTCTCCATTCACTATTTACCATTCTCGATTGGCCGATTTCCTGAAACTGTTCCACCTTTTTGCACGTAGAAGAGTCACGGCGGCGGGAAGGTGCAGCAGCAGTTCGGTTTAGCGCCGTCCGCGTTCGTGTTTGCGGAGCCAGCCCGTGTCCCGACCGAAATTCAACCCCTGTATTTTCGAGAAGAGGAATTGAACCCCAATGGCTCTGAGCCGGAAGAAGAAAATCATCATCGCGGTCTCGGCCGTCGCCCTCCTCGGCCTCGTCGTCGTCATCAGCATCTTCGCGCGCGGCAAGGACGAGGCCGAGGTCACGGTCGTCAAGGTGGACGTGCGGCCGGAACTCAAGTCCACGGTCACGGCCTCCGGCGAGGTGCGCCCCATCAAGTTCGTCAACCTGACGAGCGAGGTGCAGGGGCGCATCACCGAGATCAGCGTCAACCCCGGCGACCACGTCACCATCGGCCAGCCGCTCGTGCGCGTAGACCCGACGCAGCTCGAATCCTCCGCCGAGGCGCAGGCCGCCAGCGCGGCCGCGGCCATCTCCGACGTGCAGAACGCGCGCACGGCCGTCGCCTCCGCCGAGAACGCCGTCTCGCAACAGCAGCAGTCGCTCCTCGCTGCCGAGGCTTCGCTCGCGCAGGCGCGCCAGGCCGTCAACACCGCGCAGACGAGTGTCGACCGCGAGCAGGTCGCGCTCGAAACCGCCCAGCGCGAGTTGAAGCGCACGACCGAACTCATCGAGTCGGGCGTCGCCTCGCGCTCCGAGTACGACACGGCGCAGGACAGGCTCAAGACGGCGCGGGTCGCTCTGAAGACCTCGCTGGCGCAACTCGAATCGGCTAAGATCGCGGTCGAGGAGTCGAAGGCGCGCGTCAACCAGCAGCGCGTGGCCGTCGCCGACGCGCAGAACGGCGTCAAGCGCGCGCGCGAAAGCGTCTCGACGAGCGAGTCGCGCGCCACCGCGCAGCAGGCGCTCCTGCGCGGCCAGTCGTCGCAGCGCAGCAAGGCCGTCACGGTCTCGCCGCTGACGGGCGTCGTCGTGGACATCCCGGCGCGCGTCGGCCAGTTCGCAGTCGCGGGCCTCTCGACCACGTCGCTCATGACCATCGCCGACATGACCACCATCAACGTCGAGGTCAACGTGGACGAGACCGAGATCGCGCAGATTTCCGAGGGGCAGGCGACGAAGGTCAAGGTGGACGCGATGGGCGAGCGCGAGATACCGGGCACCGTCCGCCAGAAGAACCCGCTCGCCGTCTCGCGCTCCGACACGACGGGGGCGGGCCTCGGCAGCCGCATCAACGTCCAGGAGGCGAAGGAGTTCAAGGTCATCATCGAGCTCGACCTGCGGGAGGTGCCGAACGAGGCGCGCGACTCGCTCCGCCCCGGCATGACCGCGACGGCCACCATCACGACCAACACCAAGCAGAACGTGCTGGCCGTGCCGCTCCAGGCCATCGTCGAGAAGTCGCCCACGCCGACGCCGACCCCGCCCGGCGGGCAGGGCGCGGGCCCCGCGGCGCCGACCCCCGCCGAGAAGCCGAAGGACATCAAGGGCGTCTTCGTGCTCGAAGGCAAGAAGGTCAAGTTCGTCCCCGTCGAGACGGGCATCACGGGCGAGTCGGACATCGAGATCGTGAGCGGGCTCCAGCCCCAGATGGAAGTCATCACCGGCCCGAGCCGCGTGCTGCGGACGCTGAAGGAGGGGGACACCGTGCAGCGCCAGCAGAACAAGCCCGGCGACAAGGCGGGTGAGAAGAAATGAGCGAGGCACTTTTAATGGAGGAAGGCCCCACCGTCACCGTGGACACGAGCGCGCTGGAGCGCGGCGACCGGCTCGCGCACGACGCCGTGCCGGCCGCGCTCATCTCGATGCGCGACATCTGGCGCACGTACGAGATGGGCACCGAGCAGCTCCACGCGCTGCGCGGCGTCTCGTTCGACGTGCAGCGCGGCGAGTACCTCGCCATCATCGGCCCCTCGGGCTCCGGCAAGTCGACGCTGATGAACCTCATCGGCTGCCTCGACACGCCGTCCAAGGGGAGCTACTGGATCAACAGCAAGCTCGTCTCCGAGATGGAGGACGACGAGCTGGCGCGCATCCGCAACCAGGAGATCGGCTTCGTCTTCCAGACGTTCAACCTCCTGGCGCGCGCCACCGCCCTGCACAACGTCGAGCTGCCGCTCATCTACGCGGGCGTCTCGTCGGCCGAGCGGCACGAGCGGGCGCAGCGCGCGTTGCAGAACGTCGAGCTGGGCGACCGCATGACGCACCGCCCGAACGAGCTCTCCGGCGGACAGCGCCAGAGGGTCGCCATCGCCCGCGCGCTCGTCAACAACCCTTCGATCCTGCTCGCCGACGAGCCGACGGGCGCGCTCGACACCAAGACGAGCTACGAGATCATGGAACTCTTCGAGCGGCTGCACGAGCTGGGGAACACGATCATCCTCGTCACGCACGAGCACGACATCGCCGCCCGCGCGCACCGCATCATCCACATCCGCGACGGCCAGATCGAGAAGGACGAGCGGACGAGATAGAAGGCAAGGGGCTTAAGGCCGATGACACGACGGGGGGAGGGTGAGAGTCGGCGCGGCTCTCATCCTCCCTTCTACTTTCGACGCACGCTCCCGAACGCGTCCGGGTGACGGATGAGCGCACTACTCACAGGGCAGACCGGAGAACGCGGGGGCGGGCCGCGCGCCTTCGAGCCCCTCTCCGCGCCGACGCGCCGCCGCCGCACATGGCTCCCGCCCGCCTTCCACAAGACGTGGGAGTCCCTGCGCATCGCGCTCGGCTCGCTGCGCGCCAACAAGCTCAGGACGGCTTTGACGCTCGTCGGCGTCGTGGTCGGCGTCGCGGCCGTCATCGCGGTCGTCACCATCATCAAGGGGCTCGACCAGACGGTCGCCTCCACCTTCTCTTCGCAGGGCTCGACGGTCTTCACCGTCTCGAAGCGCCCGCAGGTCATCACCTCGCGCGAGGACTTCATCCGCTTCAACCGCCGCAAGGACGTGACCGGGTCGGACGCGGAGGCCATCACGCGCCTGTGCACCGTCTGCTGGCGCACGGGCATCGCGGCCAACGCGCAGGCGACCGTCAAGGCCGGCGACCACTCCTCCGACGGCGTGCGCGTCCGCGGCCTCACGCTCTCGATGTTCGGCATCGAGGACACGGACGTCGTGGCGGGGCGCGCGTGGACGGACGTGGAGGAGGCGGCGGGCCGGGACGTGGCCGTCGTCGGCCCGGACATCCTCGACAACCTCTTCGACGGCGCGCCGCCCGAGCAGGTCGTCGGCAAGCCCGTGCGCGTCGAGGGGCGCTCGTACGAGATCATCGGCGTCACCGAGCGGCTGGGGAAAATCTTCGGCTTCTCGCGCGACAACTTCGTGCAGATTCCCTACCCGACGTTCAAGAAGGCGTTCGGGTCGCGCGTCTCGCTCGTCGTCTTCGTGCAGGTGCCCGAGGACGCGCGGCTCGCGGCGGCCGAAGACCAGGTGCGCAACGTCATGCGCAACCGCCGCGGCAAGACCTTCCACGACGAGGAGGACGGCTTCGCGCTCGAAACGCAGGCCGTCTTCATCGACCTCTACAAGACCGCGACGGCCAACATCTACGTCGTGACCGTCGGCGTCGCCGCCATCTCGCTCGTCGTCGGCGGCATCGTCGTGATGAACATCATGCTGGTGAGCGTGACCGAGCGCACCCGCGAGATCGGCGTGCGCAAGGCCGTCGGCGCCTCGCGCCGCGACGTGCTCTTGCAGTTCCTCATCGAGTCGGTGGTCATCACCTCCATCGGCGGCATGATGGGCGTGGCCGCGGGCTTCCTCCTCGCCTTCGCGCTCGCGGCGGCGATGGGCTTCCCGCTGCTCTTCAGCGTCGGCTCGGCCGTCTTAGGCGTCACGGTCTCTTCGGCCGTCGGCATCGCCAGCGGCCTCTGGCCCGCGTGGAAGGCCGCGCGCTTAGACCCGATTGAGGCGTTGAGGGCGGAGTGAGGGGCGGGTTTTGAGAAGTCCCGTAGGGACGACATGTTTATAGTAAAGAGAGCTTAGTTAAGCCCGAGCCCCGCAGGGGCGACGTACGAACATGCCGCCCCTACGGGGCTCGGCAGAATAATAAGCGACTTGAGCTATAAACATCCCGCTCCTCCGGAGCGAAGGTAGGCAGAGGCCCGGTGGTTGGCATGTCATTCGACGACATCAAAGAGTCGGCGGCGATGGCCGTGGCGACGGTGCGGGCGAACAAGCTGCGGTCGGCGCTGACCATCCTCGGCGTCGGCATCGGCGTGGTGACGCTCACGTTCATGGTGTCCATCATTCAGGGGTTGAACAAGGCTTTCGCCGAGCAGATCGAATCCTTAGGCTCGAACACCATCTTCGTCTCGAAGTTCGACCCGAGCTTCGGCCGGCCGCCGAACAACGAGGAGCTGCACCGCAAGGACATCACCATCGAGGACTCGGAGGCCATCCGCGCGGAGGCCGCCGACGCCGTCGACTCCGTCGCGCCCATCCGCCGCAAGATCGCCTCGTCCCTGCGCTACGCGGACAAGGAGACGGACACGCCGATCCTGTTCGGCGTCACGCCCGAGTACGAGTACACGCTCTCGCAGTACGTCGGGCGCGGCCGCTTCGTCACCGAGGGCGACCTCGTCGGCCGCGAGAACGTCGCCGTCCTGGCGCAGGACGTGGTGCGCGCCCTCTTCCCGAACGAAGACCCGCTCGGCAAGGAGATAAAGATCGAGGGGACGCCCTTCCGCGTCGTCGGCGTGATGGAGACTCTGGGGAACTTCTTCGGCCAGTCGCGCGACAACTCGGTCTTCATCCCGCTCCCGACCTTCGACAAGTACTGGCGCGACATCGAGCCGCCGCTCGTCGTCTTCTTCATCATCCTCCGCCCGCACACGCGCGCGCACGTCCAGCCGGCGATGGATCAGATCACGGACATCCTCCGCCGCCGCCGGCAGGTGCCCGCGGGCGCGAAGGACAACTTCGGCGTCTCTTCGCAGGACTCGCTGCTCGACTTCTACAACCAGTTGACGGGCGCGACGTGGCTCGTGCTGACGGCCATCTCGTTCGTCGCGCTGATGATCGGCGGCATCGGCGTCATGAACATCATGCTGGTGAGTGTGACAGAGAGGACGAAAGAGATCGGCATCCGCAAGGCCGTCGGCGCCACGCGCGCCGACATCCTCTGGCAGTTCCTCATCGAGGCCGTCGTCCTCACAGGACTCGGCGGCGTCGCCGGGCTCGCCGTGGGCGAGGCCGCGAGCCTCCTGATGAACGCCTACTCGCCGCTCCCGGCCTTCGTCCCCGCCTGGGCCATCCTCGTCGGCGTCGGCATCTCGGCCAGCGTCGGCATCGTCTTCGGCCTCTGGCCCGCCTGGAAGGCCGCGCGCCTCGACCCCATCGAGGCCCTGCGCTACGAGTGAAGGAAGGGTGCCGGATACTCGGTTTTGGGTGTTGGGGAAGAAGCGGCTTTAACCCGACACCCGACGCCCGCACCCGGCACCCCCCAAACCGTAACCCGCGACGGGACAAGCGCGTCTTTCACTTGTCACGGTTCACGGTTTACGGTTCACGTCGAAGGGCGTAAACTTTTCTCCAAACAAAAGGATTTCGGCGGCAGAGGAAGAACGCGGGGCCGCGGTGTGCAACCAATACCGTGGCCCGTCCGTAATAGACGCGAGCATGAAATTCATCGAGACATTGAAGCTGGCCGTCGCCGCCATCTGGGCGCACAAGCTGCGCTCGGCGCTGACGCTGTTGGGCATGATTATCGGCGTGGCGGCCGTCGTCGTCGTCGTCTCGCTCATCCAGGGCTTCAACGCCTACATCGACGAGAAGATCGCCAACATCGGAGCCAAGTCCTACACCATCGGCCGCTTCAGCATGGACGACTTCAAGGACACGGACTCCATCGCGGCCGCGCAGCGGCGCAACAAGGAGCTGACCCTCGAAGACTTCGAGTTCCTCAAGACCCGCCTGACGCTGACGGACAAGTTCGCCGCCGGCGCCCGCCCGCAGCGCGCGCAGGTCAAGCGCGGCAGCGAGATACTCGACGAGGTGCAGGTGGACGGCAAGCAGCCCTTGATGGGCGAGATCGAGAAGGTGGACGTGGCCGACGGCCGCTACTTCACCGACATCGAGAACAACGAGGCGGCCCGCGTCGCCTTCATCGGCTCCGACGTGGCCGACAAGCTCTTCCCCGGCGGCGACCCCGTCGGCGGCGAGGTCTTCATCAACGGGCTGCCCTACCGCGTCGTCGGGGTGCGCACCGCGAAGGGGACGGTCTTCGGGATGCCGCAGGACACCTTCGTCACCGTGCCGCTGCTGACCTACCGGCGCAACTTCGGCGCGCTCAAGAACTGGCGCTCGGTCTACTTCCAGGGCACGGCCCGGGACGACAAGCAGTTCGAGAACGCGGTGGACGAGGCGCGCCAGTGGATGAGGGTGCGGCGCGGGCTTGAGAAGGACGAGAAGGACAACTTCGGCATCTTCACGCCCGACTCCATCACGGGCCTGCGCGACCGCCTGTTCGGCACCATCTTCATCGTCGCCATCGCCGTGCCGGCCATCGCGCTGGTCGTCGGCGGCATCGTCGTGATGAACATCATGCTGGTGAGCGTGACCGAGCGGACGAAGGAGATCGGCATCCGCAAGGCCCTGGGCGCGCGCCGCGCCGACATCCTCAAGCAGTTCCTCGTCGAGGCCGTCACGCTCTCGGCCATCGGCGGCGCGACCGGCGTCATCATCGCGTGGCTGCTCGGCCGCCTCGTCTCGGCCATGCTCATCCCGACGTACCTTTCGTTCTCGGCCGTCGTCGTCGCCGTCACCGTCTCCGGCGCGGTCGGCGTCGCCGCCGGCCTCTTCCCCGCCTGGAAGGCCGCGCGCCTCGACCCCATCGAGGCCCTGAGGGCTGACTGAATGAGGATCTTACGAAGTGACATCTTAGAGAACCTCTGGATGGCCTTGCAGACCCTGCGGGCCAACAAGCTGCGGTCTTTCCTGACGGTCATCGGCGTGATGATCGGCGTCATCACCGTCATGCTCATCGCGTCGATCATCAGCGGCATCGACGAGCAGGTGAAGAAGGAGATCGAGTCGTTCGGCACGCGCTCCATCTTCATCGCGAAGTTCGACCCGGGCATCCGCGTCGGGCGCCTCTCGCGCGAGGAGCGCATGCGCAAGGAGCTGACCTACGACGACGCGCTGGCCGTCTCGCAGCTCCCCTCGGTCGAGCTGGCCGTGCCCTTCCTCGACATCACCAACAACTTCTTCGGCCGGAAGATCAAGGTCTCGACCGAGGGCAAGACTTCGGAGGCGGTGAGGCTCGAAGGGACTCTGCCCGACTACATGCGCGCGGGCACCGACGTGGTCTCGGAGGGGCGCTTCTTCTCGCAGTTCGAGAACGACACGAACCAGCGCGTCTGCGTCGTCCGCAACCGCGTCGCCGAGGACTTCTTCCCCAACGTCAACCCCGTCGGCCAGTCCATCGACATCGGCGGGCAGGACTTCAAGGTCATCGGCGTCATCCAGCAGCGCGAGCAGCTCTTCGGCGGCTCGGGCTCCGACGACATCAACAACGGCATCTACGTCCCCTTCAACGTGGCGAAGAAGCTGAAGCCGAACGCGGACGACGTGTACATCCTCGCCGTCGCGCGGCCCGGCGAGATCGAGAAGGCGCGCGACCAGATCACAGACCTTTTGCGCGTGCGCCGGCAGGTGCCCTTCGGCAAGCCGAACAACTTCGGCATGGCGACGGCCGACTCCATCATCGACCAGTTCCGCGCCATCACGGGCGGCGTCGCCATCGCCATGGTCGCCATCTCAAGCGTCGGCCTGATGGTGGGCGGCATCGGCGTGATGAACATCATGCTCGTCTCCGTGACCGAGCGCACGCGCGAGATCGGCATCCGCAAGGCCATCGGCGCGCGCCGCCGCGACATCCTCTGGCAGTTCCTCATCGAGGCGGCGACGCTGACCGGCTTCGGCGGCCTCGTCGGCCTGACCATCGGCTGGCTCCTGACGCTGCTGGTGCGGCTGCTGCTGCCCTCCTACGTCCCGCTCTGGGCGCCCATCATGGGCTTCGTCGCCTCGGTCGGCATCGGGCTCATCTTCGGCCTCTGGCCCGCCTGGAAGGCCGCGCGCCTCGACCCCATCGAAGCCCTGCGCTACGAGTGAAAAAGGGTGTCGGGTGTTGGGGAAGCCGATGCTTTCCCTAACACCCGACACCCGACACCCGGCACCCCTTCAGCTCTTGCTACATCGCGCGGCCGGTGACAGCGGAGACGACGAGCAGCACGATGACCCTGATGCCCCACAGGGCGAGGACTACCGTCCAGGCCGGGCCGGACTTGAGCTTCCCGACCTTTTGCAGGCCGACCGCGGCGAGGAAGAGGCCGTAGAAGGTGAGGAGGTCGATGGAGCCGAGCGCCGTCGCCAGGAAGGGGTGCGCCGTCCCGTCCACGAGCGCCCCGGCGTTGGCGCGCACCAACCCCCTCTGCGTGCCCTGCACGATATCGGCCGCGTCCTCGGGCGGCTTGAGGAAGAGCAGCACGAAGTTGAGGACGGTCATCAGGATCAGCGGCGGGAACGACGAGTAGACCCAGACGGCGAGCGCCTGCTTGTAGCTCAGCGCGCCGCCCATCAGGCTCGCCCCGAGCAGGTAGAGCCCCGCGCCCGCGGCGAAGACGACCGCGATGGCGACGGCGGGCGACCACAGGCGTATGTTCTTGACGATGGCCCCCTTCTGAATCCTCTCGTTCGCGGCCAACTGCTCCTCCTTCACGTCGGGGTTGGCCTTGCGCATCATCGCCGTCTCGGCGTCTATGATCTCGTCGTAGCCGACCCGCTGCACGTAGGTGACGTAGAAGGCCATGAAGGCGGCGACGGAGAGGAGCGCGGCGACGAGGAAGCGCGGGCGCGGGCGCAGCGCCTCGAAGGTGCGGCCGGGCTCGAAGAAGATGTTCCCCAGCGTTTCGGGCGTGGACATCGCTTGCGCGTCGGGCTCGGCCGGGCGCGCCGGTGTGTCGGGATGGTTTTCGCTCATGAGTTTTTCACCCGTCGGGAGACGTTCGGCTGAAAGCGGCCCGAGATGGCGGCCGCGCCCCGAATCTTTCGCCCGTCTGATACGCGCCCCCACCCGGCAAGGTTTCAAAGACGAAGATTGACCCCGCGCCCCTTTCTGGGATAATTGCCGAAACGACCTGGAGGGCTCCGAGCCGCCAAGACCGGGCTGCCGCCAAAGCCTGAACAGACAGACAGTAATCACCCAAACAGAAAGGCGACAGGGATGACCGGAGAAGAGATGGAAAGGGCAATCGCCTTCATCCTCGAACGGCAGGCGCAGTTCGCCGCCAACCAGCAGCGGCACGGAGAGACGTTGCTCAACCACGAAGAGTTCATGCGCGAGCACGAGGAGACGATGCGCCGGGTAGAGGCGGCGCAGGAGTTGACCACGCTACAGGTGCAGCACTTGGGCGGGGCCATGATTGAGCTGGCCGAGGCTCACACCCGCACAGAGAAGACTCTCGCGGAGACGAACGGGAAACTAAACGCCCTCATCGACACCGTCGAGCGCCACATCAGCGAAGGCCGGAACGGGAAGGCGTGAGCGTAAGCAAGTTTAGAGAGCAGGCGAGGGGGCAGGGTGCAAACTCTGCCCTTTTGTTCTGAGGTGAATTCCCGCCCGCCACATTCGGCGGTCATCAGCCGAAAGCATTTGGTGTAGGGCTACTGCGCTTTCGTCTCGGCCTCGAACCAGCCGGGGACGCGGATGCAGGCGACGGTGTGGCGGGGGGAGACTTCGCGGAGGTCCGGGTCGATGCGGGCGCAGTCTGGGATGGCCTCGGGGCAGCGCGTGTGGAAGCGGCAGCCGGAGGGCGGGTTGATGGGGGTGGGCACGTCGCCCTTCAGGACGATGCGGTCGCGCTTGCGCGTGGGGTCGGGGACGGGGATGGCCGAGAGCAGGGCGCGCGTGTAGGGGTGGAGCGGGTTCGCGTACAACTCCTCCGCCGACGCCACCTCGACGATGCGGCCGAGGTACATGACGGCCACGCGGTCGGAGATGTGCTCGACCACGGCGAGGCCGTGCGAGATGAAGAGGTAGGTGAGGTCGAACTCGCCCTGCAGGTCTTCCAGAAGGTTGACGACCTGCGCCTGCACGCTCACGTCCAGGGCCGAGACCGGCTCGTCGGCCACGACGAGCTTCGGGTTCAAGGCGAGCGCGCGCGCGATGCCGATGCGCTGCCGCTGCCCGCCGGAGAACTCGTGCGGGTAGCGGTTCATGTAGTCGGGGTCCAGGCCCACCTTCCGCAGAAGCTCCGCCACGCGCTCGCGCCGCTCCGACTTGTCGCCCATGCCGTGGATGACCAGCGGCTCCGAGACGATGTCCCGCACGCGCATGCGCGGGTTGAGCGACGCGTAAGGGTCCTGGAAGATGATCTGCATCTCGCGGCGCAGGCGGCGCAGCTCTTGGCCAGAAGTCGCGAGCACGTCGCGCCCCCCGAACTCGACCTCGCCGCGCGTCGGCTCAATCAGCCTCAGCAGGCAGCGGCCGACGGTAGACTTGCCGCAGCCGGACTCGCCCACCAGCCCCAGCGTCTCGCCGCGGTAGATGTCGAACGTCACGCCGTCCACCGCGCGCACCACGTCGTCGCTCCCCTCGATGGAGAAGTGCTTGAAGAGGCCGCGCACCCGCACGAGCTCTTCGGGCGCGCCGCCTTCCGCGCGCGCGGCCGAGACCTCGGCCTGCGGGACGGTCTGCCCGCGCTCGTTAGTCCTCGCTCCCACGCGCGCCCCCTTCCGCCATGCGGCTGATCTGTGTGTCGGCCGCGACCGCCGCCGACAGGTCGTAGAGCACGCAGCGCACCGCCACGCCGCCCTCCAACTGGTAGAGCGGCAGGTCGCCCTCCGTGCAGCGCGGCATGACGTGCGGGCAGCGCGGCGCGAAGTGGCAGCCCTCGGGCAGGTTCGTCGGCTTCGGCACCGTGCCCTCGATGGTCGAGAGGCGGCCCGCCCTCTTCACGCCCGCCTCCGTCAGCTTCGGCACGGAGCGCAGCAGCCCTTCGGTGTAAGGGTGTTTGGGGCGCGCGAACAGCTCTCCGACCGGCGACTCTTCGACGATGCGCCCCGTGTACATGACGGCGACGCGGTCGGCGACTTCGGCGACGACGCCGAGGTCGTGCGTGATGAGGAGCACGGCGAGGTTGCGCGTGCGGCGCAGCTCGTCTATCAGCTCAAGAATCTGCGCCTGGATGGTCACGTCGAGCGCGGTCGTCGGCTCGTCGGCGATGAGCAGCTTCGGGTCGCACGCCAAAGCCATCGCGATCATCACGCGCTGCCGCATCCCGCCCGAGAGCTGGTGCGGGTAGTCGTCGGCGCGGCGGCCCGGGTCGGGTATCGACACCTCGCGCATCGCCTCGACGGCCGCCTCGCGCGCCTGCCTGCGGTTCAAGTTGCGGTGGAGCCGGAGCGCCTCCGCGATCTGCTCGCCGACCGTGTAGACAGGGTTGAGCGAGGTCATCGGGTCCTGGAAGATCATCGCGATGTCGTCGCCCCGAATCTCCCGCAGGCGATCCTCCGAGGCCGCCAGAAGGTTCTCGCCCGCGAACAGAATCTCCCCGCCCGCGATCCTCCCCGGCGCCCCGACCAGCCGCATCACCGACAGCGCCGTAATCGACTTCCCGCACCCCGACTCCCCGACGAGCCCCAACAGCTCGCCCTCAGCCACGTGAAAGCTCACCCCGTCCACCGCGCGCACCAACCCCGCCCGCGTCGGGAACTGCGTCATCAAATCTTTGACTTCGAGAAGGTGTGTCACCGCGCTCAAGAGTAACCGACCCGCCGCGCCGCTGCCAAGACAGGTCTAGGGAGCCGCGAACGGGTTTATGACTTCCAGCCCCTCGGCTCTCAGGAAGTCGTCGAAATCCTCCGTATACAACCGGGTCACGCCGGCCTCAAGACAGGCGGCGACGAGCAGCGCATCCCAGAAGGACAGGCTGTATTTCTTTAACAATCGTTCGGCGCTATCAATAACCTTCCAGGTAGGAAGTGGAGTCTCCCAAGCAGTTCGCATGTCAGCCACATCAGCCATCGCCTGTGCCACGTCATAGCCGAATTTCTCCAACTTACGCGAGGCGGCGATGTACTCACACGCTACCTGCCAGAGCAACACGCCGTCCGTGAGCGAGGCTAGTAGCGCGTTGGCCGCCGACTGTTTCTGCGGGTCGCGTGGGTCGCGCGAGTAGATGAGGACGTTCGTGTCAACGGCGTTCATGCAGCTCCTCGCGCGTGAAGCGGCGCGGCGCCTCGGCCGGGATAGGGTTGGCGCGCATCCGCGCGACCATCCCTTCCAGAATGCGCTTCCGCTCTTCGGGGTCGGTGGCCTTCGGCGGCACGACGCGAGGCTCGCTGACGGTCAGTTCAACCTCGGAGCCTTCGGGAAGGTCGCAGGGCGTCTGAGGGATGAAGGCGCCGTCGCGGTAGATTGCTTTGAGTGTTTGAGACATGGCTTCACTCCTTGCCGCACATTCTACACCGTCACGGCCTCGCGGTACTCGCCCCAGACGCGGCGGAGGCGGTGGGAGATTTCGCCGACGGTGGCGAGCGCTTCGACGCACGAGAGGATGCGCGGGAGGAGGTTGTCGGCGGAGCGCGCGGCGTCTTCGAGGAGGGTGAGGGCGACCTCCGTCTGCTCCGCGTCGCGGCGGGCGCGGAGGGCGCGGAGGCGTTCGACCTGCGCGCGCTCGACCGCGGGGTCGATGCGCAGGGTCGGCACGGGCGTCTCGTCTTCGGAGCGGAAGCGGTTGACGCCGACGACGACGGCGTCCTCGGCTTCGACGGCGCGCTGGTAGCGGTAGGCGGCCTCCTGTATCTCGCGCTGGACGTAGCCGATCTCGATGGCGTGGAGCATGCCGCCCATCGCGTCGATCTTCTGGATGTAGTCGAGGGCGAGCCGCTCGACCTCGTTCGTCAGGTGCTCGACGGCGTAGGAGCCCGCGAGCGGGTCTACGGTGTCGGCCACGCCCGACTCGTGGGCGACGACCTGCTGCGTGCGCAGCGCTAGGCGCGCCGCCGCCTCGGTCGGGAGCGAGAGCGCCTCGTCCATCGCGTTCGTGTGGAGACTCTGCGTGCCGCCGAGCACGGCGGCGAGCGCCTGGACGGTCGTGCGGACGACGTTGACCTCGGGCTGCTGCGCGGTGAGGGTCGAGCCGGCCGTCTGCGTGTGGAAGCGGAGCATCTGCGAGCGCGGGTCGCGCGCGCGGAAGCGCTCGCGCATGAGGCGCGCCCAGAGTCGGCGCGCGGCGCGGAACTTCGCCACCTCTTCGAGCAGGTTGTTGTGCGCGTTGAAGAAGAAGGAGAGGCGCGGGGCGAACTCGTCGACCTTGAGCCCGGCCTCGACCGCCGCCTCGACGTAGGCGATGGCGTCGGCCAGCGTGAACGCCACCTCCTGCGCGGCCGTCGAGCCGGCCTCGCGGATGTGGTAGCCGCTGATCGAGATCGTGTTCCAGTTCGGCACCTCGGCGGCGCAGTAGGCGAAGGTGTCCGTGACCAGCCTTAGAGACGGCGCGGGCGGGTAGATGTACGTGCCGCGGGCGATGTACTCCTTGAGGATGTCGTTCTGGATGGTGCCCTGGAGTCTGTCGGGGGCGACGCCCTGCCTCTTCGCGACGGCGACGTAGAGGCAGAGGAGGACGGCGGCCGTCGCGTTGATGGTCATCGAGGTCGAGACTTCGCCCAGGGGGATGCCTTCGAAGAGGCGCTCCATGTCTTCGAGCGAGTCGACGGCGACGCCGACCTTGCCGACCTCGCCGGCCGCGAGCGGGTCGTCGGAATCCAGCCCGATCTGCGTCGGCAGGTCGAAGGCGACCGAGAGGCCGGTCGTCCCCTGCGACAGCAGAAATTTGTAGCGGGCGTTCGACTCCTCCGCCGTCGCGTAGCCGGCGTACTGGCGCATCGTCCAGAGGCGGCCGCGGTACATGTTGCGGCGGACGCCGCGCGTGTAGGGGAAGTCGCCGGGGTCGCCGAGGTCCCGGTCGTAATCGACGGCTTCGGTGTTCGAGGGGTTGAAGTCGGTCGCGAGCGGGATGCCCGAGGAGGTCTCGAAGTGCTCTCGCCGCTCGCGCGGGGCGGCCTGCGGCGCGTCCGTCTTCGTGCTCATAAATTCTCTCAAGGAAAGTAGACAGTAGTCAGTAGCCAGTAGCCAGTAGAAAACCCTTTCGACGACCAAACCCTGCGGCCGTCATCCTCAACCTCCGCCGGAGCGGACCCTGCTGGCTACTGGCTACTGTGTACTTTTTTGAAGCCTAGCACAGGCGCTCGGGGGCGGGCAACGAACGGTTTCTGTTCACCCCGTTTAACGCCCGGTGTGCGTTAACGCTTCGCCAACTTGAACGGGCGGGCGGGTACAACTGGAAGCCCTGCTCAGGCGTCTGAGATGAGTTGCAATAAACGCGCAACGCGGGCGCAACGGGCGAGCAAGGTTTCCGGGTACGAACGAGGGGTTCGGTCACTCCGGCGTCAAAAACTTCCTTAACAATTTAGGATATTTTGCCGATGAGAAAGACGCTTTTTTCTGTTCTCCCGCTAATCGTGTTTCTGGGGCCTAACTTCGCCGGGCTGCCGTCCTTCTTCGGCTTCTTCAGCGCGCCCTCGGACGTGCGCGTCGAGGCGACCCACCTCCGCAAGGCTTCCGCCAACCCCGCGGCCGAGCGCCTGCGCGGGCGCATCAGCGAGGCGAAGCGCGAGCTGAAGAGGCTCCCCGCCGACTCGCTCGACGCCGTGACGCTCGCCGTCGCCGACTCTTCGGGCGACGTGCAGACCTTGCGCGCCTCCAAGCAGGAGTTCCTCCAGAAGGGCGGCGAGTTCACCGCCGTCTCCACGGCCGGCGAGCCCCTGAAGGTCTCGGTCGTCCGCCCGAACTACGTCAACACGGCCGTCCGCGTCACGGACGCGAAGGGCCGCGAGCTTCAGCCGCTCGTCGTGCGCTACCCGGTCGAGCGCGAGGGCAAGCTGCACGAGGTCGCCTACTACACTTCGGCGCACCCCGCGGTCGAGAATAAAGAGGTCGTGCGGGCCGGCGGCGAGTACGTCCGCGCGCGCCTGGACGAGGCCGCGCGCAGGCTCGCCGCGCTCGGCGAGCAGATCGACCCGGCCGTCGTCGACGTGGCCGAGCGCCTCTGCCACGTCGAGCACACAGACCACAAGCGCTTCCTGACCGAGGAGTCGGCCGGGCTCTTCGACGAGATACGGACGCTCTACGCGCTCAACGCGGGCGACACCTACCGCTACTCGGTCAGCTCGGCCGGCGCGGGCGGGATGGTGCAGATGATCCCGCCGACCTACTACGCGATCAGGGAGCAGTTCCCGCGCGCGCGGCTCAAGGCGGATTTCGTCGAGGGCATGCAGGACCACGAGAACGCGACGCAGGCGATGCTCCTCTACATGCAGGACACCTGGGACTACCTGAAGAAGCAGGAGGAGGTCGTGGCGGCGCTCGAAGGCGGGGCGGCGACCCAGCAGGAGCTTCTGGCCGCCGGGTACAACTCGAACCCGCGGAAGCTGCCCGGCTACCTCTCCCGCGGCGGCGCGGCCTGGCGCACGCTCATCCCCGAGGAGACGAAGATGTACCTCCGCATCTACTCGGCGGTCGAGGCGAACGTCGACTTCGACGGCCGCTCGTAACCAACTCCCAACCTTCGCCCGGGACGCGGCGGGCGCGCGCAGGTCAACCGCGCGCGCCCGCCGCTCCGGGGGCGAATCTTGCAGGCCGCCGACGAGCGGCCGTCGAAATCGACGGTGGCCTCGACCGCGGCGTAGATGCGGAGGTACATCTTGGTCTCCTCGGGGATGAGCGTGCGCCACGCCGACCCGCCGCGCGAGAGGTAGCCGGGCAGTTTGCGCGGGTTCGAGTTGTAGCCGGCCGCCAGCAGCTCGGCCTGCGTCGCCAGGCCGCCTTCGAGCGCCGCCGCGACCTCCTCCTGCTTCTTCAGGTAGTCCCACGTGTCCTGCATGTAGAGCAGCATCGCCTGCGTCGCGTTCGCGTGGTCGCGCATGCCCTCGACGAAGTCGCCCTTGAGGGCGGCCTTCGGGTGCTGCTCGCGGATGCCCTGGTAGGTCGGCGGGATCATCTGCACCATCCCGCCCGCGCCGGCCGAGCTGACCGAGTAGCGGTAGGTGTCGCCCGCGTTCAAAGCGTAGAGCGTCCGGATCTCGTCGAAGAGCGGGGCCGACTCCTCGGAGAGGAAGCGCTTGTGGTCCGTGTGCTCGACGTGGCAGAGGCGCTCGGCCACGTCGATGACGGCCGGGTCGATGCGCTCGCCGATGGCGGCGAGCTTGCGCGCGGCCTCGTCGAGGCGCTCGCGGACGTACTCGCCGCCGGCGCGCGCGACCTCCGCGTCCTCGACCGCCGGGTGCGCCGACGGGGAGTAGGCGACCTCCTTGAGCTTCCCGCCCTTCTCGACCGGGTAGCGGACGACGAGCGGCTGAAGCTCGCGCCCG
>DASVQJ010000232.1:0-9469 GCA_036389235.1 Pyrinomonadaceae bacterium
GCGCGGCTGTGCGTCGCGGCCCTCATGCTCGCCTCGTCCGCCGCGGCGGCCCAGGCGCGGCAGACGTGGACGCTTGCGTGGAGCGACGAGTTCAACGGGCCGGCCGGCTCGGCCGTGGACGGGACGAAGTGGGTCTTCGAGGTCGGCAACGGCTCGAACGGGTGGGGCAACCACGAGCTTGAGTATTACACCAACACGACGAAGAACGCCGCGATGGACGGCGCCGGCAACCTCGTCATCACCGCCTACAAGGAGGTGCTCGGGAACAAGTTCCGCTGCTGGAACGGCGTCTGCCAGTACACCTCGGCGCGCCTGAAGACACAGGGCAAATTCGAGCAGGCATACGGGCGGTTCGAGGCGCGGATGCGCCTGCCGTACGGTCAGGGCATCTGGCCCGCCTTCTGGATGCTCGGCAACGACATACAGCGCGCGGGCTGGCCGACCTGCGGCGAGCTCGACATCATGGAGAACATCGGCCGCGAGCCGAATCTGATTCACGGCACGATTCACGGCCCCGGCTACTCGGGCGCCGCGGGCATCGGCGCGCCCTACGCGCTCACCTCCGGCAACTTCTCCGACGCCTTCCACGTCTTCGCCGTCGAGTGGGAGCCGAACCAGATACGCTGGTACGTGGACGGCAACCTCTACCAGACGCGCACGCCCGCCGACCTGCCTTCGGGGTCGGCGTGGGTCTTCGACCACCCGCACTTCATACTCCTCAACCTCGCCGTCGGCGGCTACTGGCCCGGCGACCCAGACACGACCACCGTCTTCCCGCAGAAGATGTACGTCGATTACGTCCGCGTCTACCGCTAGGGCCGCGCGGGCGGCGGCGGGCGGCGGGCGCCACACAGGAGGATTCAAAGTATGCTGAGGCTGACCCTGACGGCACTCGCGCTCGCCGCCGCCCTCTGCGCCCCCTGCGCCGCCGCCGCGCCCGCGGCCGACGAGTCGGGCGAGGTGCCCTTCACGTTCGAGATGGGCTTCGTGATCGTCCCGGCGAAGATTAAGGGCAAAGAGCCGGCGGAGGTCATCATCTCGACCGGGGCCGAATACTCGACCCTCGACTTCGGGATGACGCAGAAGCACAAGCTCCAGCTCTACTACACGGGCATCCCGCCCGTCACCGGCCACAACGACCGCACCATGACCTACTCGAAGGTGCCGGACGTGCGGGTCGGCCCCGCCGCCGAGAGCCTCGACATGCGGCTCGGCTCCACGGCCGAGGTGAGCCGCGCGGTCGGGCGCGAAATCTTCGGCGTCCTCGGCAACGACTTCCTGAAGGGGCGCGCGGTGCAGTTCGACTTCGCGAAGAAGGTGCTGCGCTTCCTCGACAGGCCGGCGGCCGAGGCGCTGCGGGAGAAGGCCGGCGCGGCCGTGTTCCGCATGGGCGAGAAGCAGAACGAGTTCGGGCAGACGTTGACGCTGCCGCTGGTCGAGAAGGTCATGCTCAACGACAAGCCGGCCCGGGTGCTGCTCGACACGGGCGTCGTGACGGTCGTCGCGCTCAACGCCTCCGCGGCGAAGAAGCTCGGCTTCGAGCCCCCGCCCGAGAAGGGCGCCGCGCGCGCCGACTCGCTCCGTTCGCTGCGCCTCGGCCCCGTGGAGTTGTCGAACGTGCCCGTCGCCCTCTACGCGAAGGGCTCGGGCGCGGACGCGCGGCTGGGCGACGGCGGCGCGCTCGCGGGCTCGGCCCTTCTACAGAACTTCGTCGCCACCTTCGACTTCCGCGGCAAGGTCGTCATCCTCGAACGCATCTGAAGGGGCGTCGCCCCTCAGCGGCCCGGCGCCGCGGCGGGCAGCGTGGCCTTCCCGCGCAGCTCTATCTGCTCGGAAGAGCGGCCGACGAGGATGTCGAAGTCGCCCGGGTCGAAGCGCCAGCGCCTCGCCGCGGCGTCGTAGTAGGAGAAGGCGCGGCCGTCGAGGCGGACGGTGACGCGGCGCGACTCGCCGGGTCGCAGGCCGACTTTCGAGAAGCCCTTCAGCTCCTTCGGCGGGCGCGGCACCGAGGCGTGCACGTCCGAGACGTAGACCTGCGCCACGTCCGAGCCCTCGCGCGCGCCCGTGTTCTTCACGTCGAACGAGACCTCGAAGTGCGGCCCGTCGGGCGCGTCCGTCGCCGTGCCGGGCGCGGGCGTGATCTTAAGGTTGTCGTACCTGAAGGTCGTGTACGACAGCCCGTGGCCGAAGGGGAAGAGCGGCTTCGTGTTGTTCTTCTCGTACCCGCGGTAGCCGACGAAGACGCCCTCCCTGTACTCGACGCGCTTCGTGTCGTCCGACGCGGGGTAGTAGCTGGCGTGGACGGGGTTGTCCTCCCACCTCCGCTCGAAGGTGACGGGCAGGCGCCCCGAAGGGTTCGTGTCGCCGAGCAGAATCTCGGCGAGCGCCGTCCCGCCCTCCTGCCCCGGGAACCACGCCTGCAAGACCGCGGGCACGCGCCCCAACCAGCCGCCCATGTCCGTGCCGCCGCCCGAGGTGACGACGACGACGGTGTTCCTGTTGGCCGTCGCCATCTCGCCGATCAACTCGTCCTGTCCCGTGGGCAGCGAGAAGGTTCGGTCGGCGCCCTCGCTCTCGGTCTCGTGGTTGAAGCCCGCGGCGACGACGACCGCGTCGGCCCTCGCCGCCATCCGCTTCACCTCTTCCGGGACGACCGCGCCCCGCCTGACGATGCCGAGCCTCAGCTTCGCCCCGAGCCAGCTCGAACGGCCGTGGTGCTCGACGACGACCTTGTGCGGTCGCGCGTCGAGCTGCATCGTCGTCGTGCTGACCAAAGCCCGCGAGACCTTCCAGTTGTCGAACACGAGCCTGTCGTCGACGAAGAGGCGGCAGAAGCCGCCGTCCTCGCCCGTGGACTGCATGAAGACGTCGTGCTCGCCGGCCGCCTGCGGCGTGTAGTAGCCCGTCCAGCGCGAGGAGAGCGTCCCTTCGGGGAAGGCCGCGCGCCAGCCCGCGACCGAGGCGTAGTTGACGTGCGGCTCGGTGCGCGTCACGAAGGGTTGCCCCTGCATCTCTTCGGTCTTGAAGAACTCGGCCTTGACGCCGGGCCTGCCCCCCGCGGGCGCGTCCGCGAAGTTGGTGGCGTCGGCCATCTCGGCGAGCGTCGGGATGCCGCGGTGGTAGTAGACGTTGACGGAGGAGGGCGCGAGCGCGTTGCTGATGCCCTCCATGAAGCTGACGGCGGCGAAGGGCTCGACGCGCGCTCTGCCGCCGCCGACGGGGACGGCCGGGTAAGCGTTCGGGCCGACGACGAGCACGGACTTCAGCCTCCTGCGGTCGAGCGGGAGGAGGCCCCCGTCGTTCTTCAAGAGCACCATCCCCTCGCGCGCCGCCTGGAGCGCGGCCTGCCGCCCCGTCTGGTTGAAGCGCGGGATGCTCTCCTCGGTCTGTTCGCGGTCGAGCCAGCCGAAGCGCGCGGCCGTGCGCAGGATGCGGCGGACGTGCTCGTCGATGGTGGCGACCGAGACCTTGCCCTGTTCGACGGCGGGCAGGAGCGTCTTGCGGTTCATGAACGCCGGGCCGGGCATCTCCAAGTCCTGGCCGGCGTTGACGGCCGCGACGCCGTCGTAGGTGGCGGACCAGTCCGACATCATTAAGCCCTCGAAGCCCCAGTCGCCGCGCGCGATGTCGGTCAGCAGGTGCTTGTTCTGCGAGGCGTGCTCGCCGTTGACGAGGTTGTAGGAGTCCATGATGGCGCCGACGCGCGCCTCCCTGACCGCGGCCTCGAAGGCGGGCAGGTAGATTTCGCGGAGCGTCCTTTCGTCGACGATTGAATCGGTGCGGTGGCGGTCGAACTCGGAGTTGTTCGCGGCGAAGTGTTTCACCGTGGCCGAGACGCCCTGACTTTGCACGCCCCTGACGTAGCCGACCGTGATGCGCGCGGCGAGGAAGGGGTCTTCGCCGAAGTACTCGAAGTTGCGGCCGTTGGTCGGCGAGCGGTAGATGTTCACGCCCGGCCCCAGAAGGAAGTGGACGCCCTTGGCGCGCGCGTCCCTGCCTATCTCCGTGCCGACGCGTTCGGCGAGCTGCGGGTTCCAGGTGGCGGCGAGCCCGACGCCCGCGGCCATCGCCGTCGCGGGGCCGAAGTTGCGCACGCCCATGGGGCCGTCGGCCATCTTCAGGCGCGGGAGGTTGAGCCGCTTGACCCCGCGCACGAAGAAGTCGTCGGTGCCGCCGAGCAGGTCGATCTTCTCTTCGAGCGTCAACTGCTTGAGGATGGCCTCGACCCTCTGCTCGACGCCCGGCGTCTGCGCCCGCGCGAGCGGCGCGAGGTTGAAGAGGATGGACAGGAGGGCGGCGGTCGAGCTTAAGATTTTTCGCATGATGTCTGCCTTTTGCTCCGAAGTCGCGCGTAGAGTTAAGGGCGTTTAACCACAGAGGCACGGAGGACACGGGGGGGGCACGGAGGGTTGTCTCCGTGCAACCTCCGTGTCCTCTGTGCCTCTGTGGTTAACTCGATCAACATTACTCCCGAGATTGATGGTTAAGGACGAACTTCACCGCCCGCCCGGCCTCTGCGGCGGGTTGGCGAGTTCGCGGACGCGCCGGCGCCAGTCGGCGGGCGCGGTGTCGCGCAGGGCCGTCTGCTCGTAGGCCGCGTGCACCAGCTCGCGCAGCGCCGGCACGAAAGTGAATTCGAGCGCGGCCTTCGGCTTCTCGACTTCGGCGAGGGCGGCCAGCCGCGCGTCGCGCCACTCGGTCGTGGGCGCGACGCCCTGCTGTATGTAGGAGAGCGCTTCGAGCCCTACCGCCCCCGCCGCCGACAGGTCGCGCGCGAGCGGCCGCGCCTCCGCGAGCGCGGGCGACCTGTCTATCAGCGCTTCGAGCACAGGCCCCGCGTCCCGCCAGGACGTGAGCGTGTCGCGCAGGGTGCTGAAGTGCAGCGCGAAGCGCGGCGCGTCGGACAGTATGAGGTTGACCCGGCGCGAGAAGCCGCGCGCCGCGGCCGAGTCCGGGCGCGCCGCGTCCACGAGCCCCGTCAGCGGCGAGAGCATCGTCTGCGGCCGGTGCTGATATCTCCTGTACTCCTTCACCGGCTCGACGACCGACGCGAGCGTTTCGAGCGCGGGCGGGTACGCGCCGCCCGCCAGACGCCGCAGCATCATCGCCTGATTCTTCTCGTGCGTGAGCCCCAGCTCTTCCAGACGCACGCTCACGACGGCGAGGCGCCGGTACATGTCTTCCACGTCTCTGACCTCGCGCGGCGACCAGAGGCGTTCGGCTATCGCGGCCGTGCGCGGCCAGACGCGCGAGTCTATCGTCTCGGGCGTCACCCACTCGCCCCACATCGTCGCCTCGCCGCCGAGGACGTGCGCCGCCTCCGCGTCGCTCAAACCGTGGCCTTCGGGCAGAGGGTCGTTCAGGTAGTGCGCCGACGCGGGGAAGGAGAGGTCGATGTAGTAGCCGTTCGAGAGCACGCCGTCGTAGCCGCGCCGCGCCGCCTCGGCCAGGGCCTTCGTGCCGCGCCAGGAGTGTATGACCACGTCCTTCGGCAACTCGGGCTGGAAGATTTCGTCCCAGCCCATCATGCGCTTGCCGTGCTTCTGCAAAATCTTAAGGAGCCGCTGGTTGAAGTGGGTCTGGAGCGCGTGGGTATCCTTGATGCCCTTCGCCTTCATGAACTCCTGAATCTTCGGGTTCCTGTCCCACTGCTTGCCCGTGTTCTCGTCGCCGCCGATGTGCATGTAGGCGTCGGGGAAGAGCGTGGCCATCTCGCCCAGGAAGGCGTCGAGGAGCTTGTAAGTCTCCTCGCGCGTCGGGTCGAGCGTGGGCTCGAAGATGCCCGGGTTGCGTTCGATCTGATACGGCCCGGGGGCGCTGGCGAGTTCGGGGTGGCCGACGAGCCAGGAGGTGGCGTGCCCCGGCATGTCGAACTCTGGGACGACCCGGATGCCGCGCGCGGCGGCGTAGGCGATGACCTCGCGCGCCTGCTCCTGCGTGTAGAACTGGCCGTCGGAGCCGAGCGTGTGGAGCTTCGGGAACTTCCTGCTCTCGATGCGGAAGCCTTGATCTTCCGTCAGGTGCCAGTGCAGGACGTTAAGCTTGACGGCGGCCATCGCGTCGAGGTTGCGCTTCAAGACCTCCATCGGCTCGAAGTGCCGGGCCACGTCGATGAGCAGCCCGCGCCAGCGGAAGCGCGGGCGGTCTTCGACGGAGACCGCCGGGACGTAGAAGCCCTCGCGGTCGCCTTCGAGCAGTTGGAGAAAAGTCTCCAGGCCCCGCAGCGCGCCGACCACCGTCGCCGCGCGCAGCACGGCCTGTCGTTCGTTGACTTCGAGCGCGTACGACTCGTCCTCGTCGACCGCCGGGACGGACTTGCCCGGCCCGCGCGTTTCGACGAGCAGCTTCGCGCCCGCCGCGTCGGCCGAGAGCCCGCGCGCCAGCTCCAACACAGTCCGGCCTTCGAGCCTGCGCAACGCGCGGTCTATCCCCGCGCGCAGGCGCTCGTCAACGTGCCCGGCCGCGGCGACCGTGAACGTCTTATCGACGGCGAGCCTCCCCCGGTTGAAGCGGACGCTCGCGGGCACGGGCATCAGGTTGTGCCGCGCGGCCGGCGCCGGGGCCTGCGCCGCGGCGGCCGGGGCGCAGAAGGAGAGCAGAAGGAGCGGGACGAGTTTAAGCGCTTTCATTTAACCCCCGACTTGAGTGGCGGCGGGAGATTCGTTAACCACAGAGGCACGGAGGACTCAGAGGTTGCACAGAGTTCAAGTCTCTGTGCCCCCCCGTGCCCTCCGTGTCTCTGTGGTTAACCGCCCTCCCCTCCACTCTCAAGTGACAATGTTGAAAGACGGGAAAGCCGTGCGCGAACTTCGGTGCACAACGATTAAAACAGACGCCCGCCCGCCGTCAACCGAAATGTTCGGGCGGCGGATAAACTTTTTCGATGACCCGCGCCTCGCTCCTCTGCTATCCTCGCGTCCCGCGTTCTCAACTTTATGCGTTCTTCTCAAACACGGAATAAGGAGTGAAGGGAATCATGTTCCACAGACTCAACCCACGTTCGGGCGCGCCCCTGTTCGCGCTGCTGCTGCTCCTGCTCCCCGCCGCCGCGCTGGCGCAGGGCTGGCCGAGGGTTCTCGAAGGCGCGGAGCTGGAGCGCGTCGTCCCGCCGGGCTTCTACTTCGAGGGGCAGAGCGCGGCGACGCAGATGCGCAACGCGGCCGCCGCGCAGTTGGGGCCTAAGCGTTTCGTGATGGCCGGGCTCGTGGACACCTCCGGCTATTCGAGCGACGTGCAGGCGAAGTACCAGGGCTTCATCGTCACCGACTCGCCCGTCACCATCGGCGGCTCGCGGCTGCCGACCGGCGCGTACGGCTTCGGGTTCACCCCGGACGGCTGGCTGAACGTGATGGACGTGGGCGGCCGCCGCGTCCTCTCCGTGCGCGCCCGGAACGACGACAGGCTCCAGCGCCCCCGCCCGCTCATGATGACGGACGCCCGGAACGGCGTCCGCCTCTACGCCGGCCGCAGCTTCGTAGTAATATCGAGGTGATGAGGACTGAGTGATGGGTACTGAGGACTGAGCGGCAGCCCGGTCTTTCCGGCTCGTTCTTCAACTCAGTCCTCGTCACTCGGTACTTAAGTTTTCCTATGACGCGCAGGATCGACTTAAAGCGGATACACACGGCGCACTTCGGCACGATGCGCGCCATCAACCGGCAGATCGTGCTCAACTACGTGCGCGACCGCGGGCCGATCTCGCGCGCCGAGATCGCGCGCCGCACCTCGCTCCAGCGCTCGACCATCTCCGAGATCGTGGACTCGCTTCTGGAGGAGGGGCTCATCGAGGAGGTCGGCGCCGGGGCCTCGACCGGCGGGCGCTGCCCGCAACTCCTCGCCCTGCGCGCGAGCGGCGCGGCCGCCGTCGGCATCGACATCGCGCCGACGCACACCACCGTCGCCTCGTGCGACCTCGCGGGCTCCGTGCTCGAACGCGAGGTCTTCGAGACGCACCACGACTTCGAGAAGACCATCCGCCGCGCCGTCTCGGCCGCCACGCGCCTGATAGGGCAGAGCCCCGGGAGGATCGAGGGCGTCGGCGTGAGTCTGCCCGGCCTCGTCGACCCTTCGACCGGCCGCCTCGTCTACGTCCCCTACTTCAAGTGGCGCGACCTCGACGTGGGGCGGCGCCTCAACGTGGCGACGGGGCTCAAGGTGGCCGTGGACAACGACGCGAACGCGGCCGCGCTCGCCGAGCTCTGGTTCGGGCGCGCGGAGGTCTCCGAGGCGCGCGACTTCATCATGGTCTTCATCGCCGAGGGCGTCGGCACCGGCATCATCTTCGACCGGCAGATATACCGCGGCGAGGGCGGCGCGGCCGGCGAGTTCGGACACATGGTCATCGGCGAGCGCGCGCCCGTGCCCTGCTCGTGCGGCGGCTACGACTGCTGGGAGGCGTTCGCCTCGGGCCGCGCGGCCGTGGCGCGCTACGCGGCGCTGGTCGGGGACGAGGAGGCGAGGCAGATGAGCTTCGCGCAGCTCATCGACCGCGCGCTCGACGGCGAAGCGGCGGCGCGCGGGGCTCTGCTTGAGACGGCGCGCCACCTCGGCCGCGGCATCTCGAACCTCATCGTCGGCTTCAGCCCCGAGATCGTCGTCGTCGGCGGGGCGATTACGCGCGCGTGGGAACTGGTCTCGGGCATCCTCGACGAGGCCGTCAAGCGCAGCATCCGCCGCGACCTGCCGGCAACGTGCCTCACGCCCTCGACCATCGGCGACGAGGCGAGTTTAATGGGCGCCCTCAGCCTCGTCCTCGCCGACAAGTTCACGCCCGTCGCCGCCATCTAGCCAGACCCATAACCGCACACGCGTGAAAACGTCGAGGGGGCGGTCTCGCCTTTCGGCGCCGACCCGCCCCCTCAACGGTCGGGGAGATTGTCTGACCCTGCCCGGGGAGGCGTCCGCCCCCGGGCTTTCGGCGACGGGGTCAAGATGGCCGTGCGGCGAACGGACTGCGCGGATGAAACTGCCCGAGGGTAGATGAAAGAGCCGTCACGGGTATGAATCTATGAACGAACCGCATCGAGACCTCCCACAGTCCGGACATCTGCAAGGGGCTGCCCCGCGGTCGCCCCAACCTCTAACGCGCAAAGCCCCGCGAGGAGGGATCAAGCCCCGCGAAAAAAAATGGCGCCTCATTAATCTTTCGCTTTCAAGCCCGCGAGCCATCGCCGTTGCGTCCGTTCCCGGTGACAGTTAGCGCAGACTACGTCGCACTTCTGAATTTCTCTCGATATCCCAGGTATCGTCTTCCGAGCTACGGAGTTTAGTTCGAATGACTTCTCCTTGCCGTCGCGGTGGTCGAAGTCCATGACGTAGTCATACCGACATGCGAAACAAAATAAGGAGGTGAGAGCCGGGAGCGCGGGCATCCTGCCCGCCATGAGCGCCGCAGGCGCGAAGGCCGTGTGACTATACCCTCCGACGTCGAGAGATACAGGGCGACGGCCGAGCGTGCCCGGGCACGCTT
>DASVQJ010000233.1:0-3303 GCA_036389235.1 Pyrinomonadaceae bacterium
TGAGCAGCAAGACTTTCAAGTGCGGAGCGTGCCGCGCGGCGTCCGAGACTTTGCACATGCGCGACTCGGACGGACGTTGGGTCTGCGCGCGCTGCATCCCGGCGGCGGAGTTGGACGCCTGCGCGGGGCTGCGCGAGCGCCCGGGGCTCAAGCCGCCGGCCGCGCGCGCCCCGCGCCGCAAGGCGGCCTGAAGATTCCGACTTTTACCCTCACCCCTCAAGCCGCGCGGGCGCGAAGGAGTCCGGATTTTTACCTCCGGCCACTTCGCGCCCTCGTGTTTTTGCCTTAAGCTCAACCGCAACCATGAGCACGTTCGAGACGAAGGAGCAGGTCTCCGCGGGCGGCGTCGTCTACAGGCGAACCGGCGCGGGGACGGAGGTGGCGCTGATCTCGGTCGGCGAGGCGGCGCGCTGGCAGTTGCCGAAAGGTCTGGTCGGGCGCGCGGAGACGCCCGAGGAGGCCGCGCTGCGCGAGGTCGCGGAGGAGACGGGCCTGGCGTGCGAGATCGAGGCCGAGCTTGAGCGGGCCGAATACTGGTACTTCTCGAAGGGCGGCGCGCGGCGGGTGCGCTTCCACAAGTTCGTGCACTTCTACCTGATGCGCTTCGTCTCGGGCGACGTGGCGGGGCACGACGACGAGGTGAACGAGGCGCGCTGGGTAGAAATCGGAGATGCCGAAGGGATGCTCGCCTTCAAGGGCGAGCGGAAGGTTCTGGCTGAAGCGCGGGAAATGCTCGCGTCGGGCGCCGCGGGTTGAAGTCCCTGGGCGCCCGCGCTGAGTTTAAGGGTCGGCCGTCTCAGTGGACGATGCGGCTGGCGCTCAGGCGCCGCCAGAGGGCTTCCTCGTCCGGGTAGGCGATGCCGTTCTCGCTGCGCATGGCGACGGCGGTCTGGACGATGAGTTTCAAGTCCTGGAAGACGCCGTCGCAGTCGGCGCAGGTGCTCAGGTGGGTAATCACCAGGAGCTTGTCGTCGTCGCCGAGTAACCCGGCGTCGTAGTCGCTGAGCAGTTCGATACTTCTGGCGCAGTCCATGTTCGGGCCGTTCCTTTGGGGTGGAGTAGTATCCGGCCTCCCGGGTGGCCCCCGGAAGATTATTTAGATGCGGCTTGCTCCCGAATTAATTGCCTCAGCTTGAGCCTCGCCTTGTGTAATTGCGACTTGGAGGTGCCCTCGGCGATGCCGAGCATCCCGGAAATCTCGTAGTGCTCGTAGCCCTCCACGTCGTGGAGGACGAAGACCGTGCGGTAGCCGGGCGGGAGCTGCTGCAAAGCCTTCTCCAGCGAGATGCGGTCGATGACGGGCATCGTGCCCGGGTTCTCCGTCCCCTTGACGATCTGGATGGGGGTCTCGCCCTCGTCGGTGAGGAGTTCGGAGCGGGTGCTCTTCTTGCGGAAGTGCATCAGGACCTGGTTGACCGTCATGCGGTGGAGCCAGGTGGTGAAGGCCGACTCGCCGCGGAACATCCCTATCTTGTTGTAGAGCTGGAGGAACACGTCCTGCGTCATGTCCTCGGCCTCGGTCGGGTTGCCCATCATGCGCAGGGTGAGCGCGTAGACGCGCCGGTAGTGCCGGCGGTACAACTCCTCGAACGCGCGGCCGTCGCCGCCCGCCGCCTTCTTCGCCAGCTCGAAATCGGACTCCTGCGGTCTGTCTACCTCGGCTACAGTCACTTCTTTAGTCTTTCCTTTATTAAATTTCTTCGATTATCCACCAATTTCTCTCAAATAGAAAACGGCCGCGTCGAGAGTGTGTGGCGTCACTGCGCCAGCGTGTCCCACCTCCCGAGCGCGCGGAGCTTCCTGTAGCGGCGCGCGAGCCGCTCGGCCGGGGCGAGCCCGGAGGTCTGCCGCAGGCTCTCCCACAGCGCCGCGTCGAGCAGCCGCGCCGTCTCGTCGTGGTCGTTCTGCGCGCCGCCCGCGGGCTCCGGGATGACGAGGTCGACGATGCCCGCCTTGTAGAGTTCGGGCGCGGTCAGGCGCAGGAACTCGGCGGCGCGCGGCGCCTGCGCGCTGTCCTTGAACAGAATCGCGGCGCAGCCCTCGGGCGTGATGACGGAGTAGACGGCGTTCTCCAGCATCAGGACCTGGTCGGCGACGCCGATGGCGAGCGCGCCGCCGGAGCCGCCCTCGCCGATGACGACGCCGACGACCGGGACTTTGAGGCGCGACATCTCGAAGAGGTTGCGGGCGATGGCCTCGGCCTGCCCGCGCTCCTCGGCGTCGATGCCCGGGTAGGCGCCCTGCGTGTCGATGAAGGTGATGATGGGGCGGCCGAACTTGTCCGCGAGCTGCATCAGGCGCAAAGCCTTGCGGTAGCCCTCGGGCTTGGTCATGCCGAAGTTGCGGTAGCGCCGCTGCTTGGCGTCGCGCCCCTTCTGCTGGCCGACGACGCCGACGTTGACGCCGCGGTAGCGCGCGAAGCCGCAGACGATGGCCGGGTCTTCGGCGAAGCGCCGGTCGCCTTTGACCTCGACGAAGTCCTCGAAGAGGCGCTCGACGAAGTCGAGCGTGTAGGGGCGTTCGAGGTGGCGCGCCAGCTTGACGCGCTCGAACGCCGACATGGAGTCGATCCTGTCTTCCATTCTGCCGAGTTGACCTGAGTTGATTGAGACGACCGGGGAAGGATGTACGTTTATCCCCCGCCCGTCAAGTTCGCCGCAAAAGGTTAAGAGGCTTGCCCCGTTTCCCCCTCAAGCGGAGGGGGCGGGCAAGCCTCTGTCCGTGGTTCGGTTTCGCCGCTTACTGCAAGCTGTCGGTGAACGCCTTGAGCAGGCGCGCGCGCGACGGGTGGCGGAGTTTGCGGAGCGCCTTCGCTTCAATCTGGCGGATGCGCTCGCGCGTCACGTCGAAGTTCTTGCCGACCTCTTCGAGCGTGTGCTCCTCGCCCGCGGGGCCGAGCCCGTAGCGGAGCTTGATGACGACCTCCTCGCGCGGGGAGAGCGTCGCCAGCACCGCGTCCGTCACCTGCCGCAAGTTCGTCGTGACGACCGAGTCCGCCGGGCTGATGCGCGACTTGTCCTCGATGAAGTCGCCGAGGTGCGAGTCCTCCTCCTCGCCGATGGGCGTCTCCAGGGAGATGGGCTGCTGCGCCAGCTTGAAGACGCTGCGCACCTTCGGCACGGGCATGTCCACCTTCGCCGCGATCTCCTCGGTCGTCGGCTCGCGGCCGAGTTCCTGGACGAGCGCGCGGCTGGTGCGGATGAGCTTGTTGATGGTCTCGATCATGTGGACGGGGATGCGGATGGTGCGCGCCTGGTCGGCGATGGCGCGCGTCACGGCCTGCCGGATCCACCACGTCGCGTA
>DASVQJ010000234.1:0-12021 GCA_036389235.1 Pyrinomonadaceae bacterium
CCTACTTTCTTGCGGCGGGCGTAATCTTCAACGCGAGCCGCTGGCCGTCGCGGACGACCTCGACCTCGTACTCCTGTCCGGGCTTCATCTCGGAGAGCGCCTGCGTGTAGTCGTAGACGTTGCGCTCGTCGCGGCCCGCGAGCCTGACGATCCTGTCGCCGGCCTTGAGGCCCGCGGCGGCCGCGGGCGAGCCCTCGCGCACGGCGTCGAGCTTGAGGCCGCCGTCGGAGTCGGCGTAGGAGGGCATCGTGCCGAGCGAGACGCGGAAGGTGGCCGAGCGCGAGCCCGCGTCCGCCTTCGCCTGCGCGTAGGCCGGGCGCCGTTCGGCCGCCTGTAGGCGGTAGACCACGTCGCGCACGAACTGGAGGATGAGCGCCTCGCCCTCGTAGTTGATGCGGTCGGCCGTGTCCGAGGGCTTGTGGTAGTCCTCGTGCGTCCCCGTGAAGAAGAAGAGGACGGGGACGCGCCGCGCGTAGAAGGAGGAGTGGTCGCTCGGGCCGAAGCCGTCCTCGCTCAGGCGCAGCGCGAAGCGCCCGGCCGCGGGCTGGGCCGCGGCCTTATCGCCCCTGTTCAACTCTTCGACCAGCGCGCGCAGCTCGGCGGCCGTGCCGACGCCGCCGACGTTGAGCGCGCCGTCCCGCAGCCGCCCGATCATGTCCATGTTGAGCATCGCCACGGTCTGCTCAAGCGGGAGCGCGGGGCTCCGCACGTAGTGGCTCGAACCGATGAGCCCCTCCTCCTCGCCGCCGAAGGCGACGAAGACGACGGTGCGCCTCATAGACTTCCTCTCGCCCGCGAGGAGGCGCGCCAGCTCAAGCAGCCCGGCCGTGCCCGACGCGTTGTCGTCGGCGCCGTGGTGCACCTCGCCCTCTCGCCCCGCGAGGCTCCCCTCGCCGCCGCGGCCCAGGTGGTCGTAGTGCGCGCCGAGGACGATGGCCTCCGACTTCAACTTCGCGTCCGAGCCCTCCAACACGCCGACGACGTTCGCGGCCGGCGCGCTCTTCCGCGCCACGTCGGTCGTCAGGTTGAGCACGACGCCTCTGCCTAACTCTGAGTCCTGCACTGTGCCGACGGGGCCGCCCCCGCCGCCGCCGCGCAGAGACCTCTCGAACTCCGCGAGCAGCGGCGGCCCGGCCAGCCCGAGAATCTTCGCCGCCGCCTGCCGCGAGATGACTGCGACGGGGAGCCCCGCGTCGCCGCCCGCGTTGTCGTAGCGCAGGCGCGCGAGCCTGTCGTTCCTGAAGTTCTCCTCCGCGGCGATGACGAAGAGCGCGCGCGCGCCCGCCGCGCGCGCTGCCGCGGCCTTGAAGCGCAGCTCGCCCGCGCGCGTGAAGCGGCCGTGCGGGTTGTCGCCGTCCGGCGTGCCCGCGAAGGCGACCGCGACCTTGCCCGCGGCGCCCGCGCCCTTGTAGTCGTCGTGATTCTGCTCGGCGGCCGTGATGCCGTAGCCGACGAAGGCGACCGGCGCCTCGACCTTGCCGTTCGAGCCGAAGCCGACCGGCATCCAGTCCTCGCCCACGCGGAAGTCTATCGCCATAGGCGACACCCGCGACCCCGCGTCCGCGCGCCGCGTGGCCGTCAACGCGTTGCCGCGGCCCAACTCGACGCCCGCGACGTATGGGAACTCCTGAAAGTAACTCGTCTCGGTCAGGTCGTCGGTCGGCGTGTTGCCCGCGGGGCGCAGGCCGTAGCGCATGAACTCGCGCGCGACGTAGCGCGCGGCCTCCTGCGCCCCGCCCGTCCCCGTGCGGCGGCCTTCGAGCTTATCCGAGGCGAGGTACGTCACGTGCTCGCGCAGGCGCTCCGCGTCCGGCCCCGCCGCCGGCTTCGCCGCACTCTGCGCGAACGCCGGCGGCGCGAGGAGAACGAGCGCGAGGAAGAGTCGGAGAGTTTTCTGGTACTGCATGGCAATCACTCAAGTAGTCAGTAGTCAGTAGAAAAACCGTCTTAGTCGAACCCCGCGGCCGTCATCCTCAACGGCCGAGGCGCGGAGCGCTACTGACTACCGTCTACTGTCTACTGCTTTTCATTCCACCCAGTCGGCGATGAAGACGTTGGTGTCGCCGCGCGCCGCGGCGTTGCGGTTCGAGGCGAAGACGAGCCGCCGCCCGTCGGGCGAGAACATCGGGAAGCCGTCGAAGGTGTCGTTGAAGGTGACCTGCTCCAACCCCGTCCCGTCGACGCCTATGACGAAGAGGTTGAAGTCGCGCCCGCGTATGTTCGGGTGGTTCGAAGAGAAGATGATGCGCCTGCCGTCGGGCAGGAAGTAGGGCGCGAAGCTGGCGACGCCGAGGGAGGTCACCTGCCGCTTGCCCGTCCCGTCCGCGTTCATCACCCAGATTTCGAGCGCGTTCGGCTCGATGAGGTTCTCGGCCAGAAGCCTCTTGTAACGCTCGACCTGCTCCGGCGTCTTCGGGTGGTTCGCGCGGTACACGATCAACTTCCCGTCGCGCGAGAAGAACGGCCCGCCGTCGTACCCCAGCTCGCTCGTCAACCTCTTAACGTTCTTCCCGTCGGCGTCCATCGTGTAGATGTCGAGGTCGCCGTCGCGCATCGACGTGAAGACGACCCTCTTCCCGTCCACCGACATCGTCGCCTCGGCGTCGTACCCCGGCGACTTCGTCAACTGCCTCACGTCCGACCCGTCCTCGCGCGCCGTGAAGATGTCGTAAGACGGGTAGACGGCCCACACGTACCCGCGCGAGTAGTCGGGCGGCGGCGGGCACTTCGCGTCGGCGAGGTGCGTCGACGAATAGAGTATGCGCCCGCCCCGCGGGAAGAAGTACGAGCACGTCGTCCGCCCCTTCCCCGTCGAGACCATCCGCACGTCACTGCCGTCCGCGCGCATCGTATAAATCTGGTCGCACTCCGCGCCCGCGCGCTTCGACTGGAAGATGAGCCGCCCGCCCTCACCCGAGAAGTACGCCTCCGCGTTCTCCCCCCCGTTCGTCAACTGCCTCACGTTCCGCAGACGCTTCTCCGACGCAAGCTCGACGGGCGAAGGCTTGTTCGCAGGACTCTGACCGGCGGAGAAAACCGCGGCCGACAAGCTGAATAAGAGTGCAAGGGGAAACAGGATTCTCGTGCTCATTATCTTCAGGGGAAAAGCGCCCACGGCGCGAAACAGGAGACTCTACAACTCGCCCATACTTTACCCCCCGCCCGCCCCCGTGGCCAAACACGCCCCGCCAAAACTATTGGCTATCCCGCCCCCGCCGTGGATAATCAATACCAACGGTTGAATGGATATGGCTCCTCCAGACCCCACCCACGTTGAATCGTCCGCCCGGCCGAGGCCCGGACAACTCACGGCCATGATTAGCAGCACGGCGCTCGACCTGCCGGAACATCGCGCGATGGCGCACCAGGCGTGTCTTGAGGCGGGCGTGTTCCCCATCGGCATGGAACAACTTCCGGCGCGTGACGCGAGCGGCATCGCCGCTTCATTGGAGATGGTCGAGCAAGCTGACATCTACATCGGCATCTACGCCTTCCGCTACGGCTGGGTGCCCGACGGGGAGGACATCTCGGTCACCGAGATGGAGTTCAATCATGCCGTCGCGCGCAAAGCGGAGGGTAAGCTCTACGAGATTCTTGTCTTCACCGCGCACAAGGAGCACGCCTTCACCGCGGACGATATCGAGGCCGACAAGCTCGCGCAGGAGAGGCTTAGCAATTTCAAGGCCCGCGCCGCCGACGGGCGCGTGCGCAAAGAGTTCAAGTCTGCGGAAGAGCTTCACCGCCGCGTCTTCCAAGCGCTGGCCGATTTCAAGAGCAGACAGCAGGGCGCGACCGCAGCCCGCCCCGCGCACACCTCAACCCCCAACAACCTCCCGCGCCTCCAACCCTTCTTCGGCCGCGAGGACGAACTCGCGCAAATCCGCGAAGCCCTCGACCCCGAGAACCGCACCTGGGGCGCGCTCATCGACGGCCCCGGCGGCATGGGCAAGACCTCCCTCGCCGTCCGCGCCGCCTACGACTGCACGCCCGAACAGTTCAAACGCATCGTCTTCGTCTCCGTCAAGAACCGCGAGCTGGACGACGCAGGCGCGCGCGAGGTGGGTGACTTCCTCATCCCCGGCTTCCTTGAGATGCTCAACGAACTCGCCCGCCAGCTGGACCGGCCTGACATCTTGAAGGAGCCGGAAGACCAGCGCGTCCGACTGCTGCATGAAGCCCTCCGTGATGAGCAGGCGCTGCTCATCCTCGACAACCTCGAATCGCTCCCCAAACCCGACCGCGACCGCCTCTTCACCTTCGTCAAGCGCCTGCCGCCGGGCTGCAAAGCCATCCTCACCAGCCGCGAGCCCTTCGGAAACGTCGGGGACGGTTTCAAACTCGACCCACTCAGTCAGGACGCCGCGCTTGCGATGATTGCAGAGCTTGCGGAGCACAGCAGGCTACTCGCCAAAACCGGCGAGGCCGAGCGCATCGCCCTTTACGAACAGGCCAACGGTAACCCGCTGCTCCTGCGCTGGGTGGCCGGGCAGGTCGGCCGCGGGAGCCGCCGCACCCTCGCCGACGCGCTAAAGTTCCTCCGCTCCTGCCCGCCGGACAACGACCCGCTGGAGTTCGTCTTCGGCGATATGGCGGACGAATTCACCGACGACGAGACCAAAGTCCTCTGCGCACTCACCCACTTCACCCTGCCGGCGAGAGTGGAGCACATCGCCCCGGTCGCCGGCTGCGACGAGGAGACGGTTGAGACCGCCCTAGACACCCTCGCCAACCGCTCGCTGGTCGTCCCGAATACCGAGGAGACGGCGTTCGGCCTTGTGCCGATGGTCGCCGACTTCCAGCGCCGGCGGAAGCCCCAGGTCGTCGCGGAGACCGGCGACCGGCTAGAAAATCATGCCTACGCGCTGTTGTTAGAGAATGGCTTCATGAAATTCGACAACTTCTTCGTGCTCGATGCGGCGTGGCCCACGATCGCCGCTGCCTTATCGCGTTTCCTCGCCGGGCCGAATGACCTGCTCCAAGCTGTGTGTGACGCATTGTTCAACTTTCTAAATTTCACAGGCCGCTGGGACGAATGGCTCGCCCTCTGGCGGGACGCGGAAGCCAAGGCCTTGGTTGCCAAAGATTTCTCCTCTGCCGGTTGGCGGGCCTACGTTGCCGGCCAGATTCACTATCTGCGCGGACAGTCAACGGAAGTGCTCGCCTGTGCCGACCGTGTTGAGAGCCACTGGCGCAAGGCTCAAGCCGGCATTCACGAACAGACCGCCGCCATCGGCCTGCGCGGTACCGGGCACCAATTGGGTGGGGATTACCCTGCCGCCATAGCGGCCTACCGCGAAGCCGTAGAACTTTGCCGCACCCTTAGCATTGAGAGCGAGCAGATTGCCAGCGGCCTGAATGATCTCGCAGAAGCCGAACGCCTCTCAGGCGATCTCGACGCCGCTGAGCGTGATTACCGAGAGGCTGTGCGGATCGCCCAGGCTGTCGATTATCGCGAAGGCGTCGCTACTTACACCGGCAATCTTGCACAGGTGGCGCTGGCCCGTGGGGACTGGCCTGGTGCGGAAGCCCAGGCCCGAGATGCCATAACCCTAGCCGAAGAAGTTGGCCGCCTAGAGTTAATCGCAAGCAACTCCCGTCGCCTCGCTAAGGCCCTCGCCCGGCAAAGCCGGAAGCCTGAAGCCCTTCCGCACGCCCGGCGCGCTATCAAAATTTTTACCGCCCTGCGTTCCCCGAAACTCGTGGCTGCTCGCGAGACACTCGCGGAATGCGAGAGCTGACTGCGTCGGGGTGAAAGCTCAGAAGATGCATCAGCCGACCTTCTATGGGGGAGGTGTCGCCGTCAAAGTTCGGCTGATGTGTAAAGCAAGGACTTGGACGTTAGCCGTTGGTGCGTTCGAATTCGCGCATGAATTGGGTGAGGGCGTCGACGCCTTCGGGGGGGAAGGCGTTGTAGATGGAGGCGCGGATGCCGCCGACGGAGCGGTGGCCTTTGAGGCCGTCGAGGCCGGCGGCGGTCGCTTCCGATGCGAACTTCTTTTCGAGGTCTTCGGAGGGGAGGCGGAAGGTGACGTTCATGAGCGAGCGCGCTTCGCGGGCGGCGTGGCCGCGGTAGAAGTCGGTGGCGTCGATCTGGTCGTAAATCTTCCGCGCCTTCTCCTCGTTCCTTTGGTGAATCGAGGCGAGCCCGCCCTGCTCGCGCGCCCACTCGCAGACGAGGTTGAGGATGTAGATGCCCCAGGTGTTCGGCGTGTTGTAGAGCGAGCCGTTCTCGGCGTGCGTGCGGTAGTCGAGCATCGTGTGCAGGCCGGAGGGGATTCTCTCCAGCATGTCTTCGCGGATGATGACGACGGTCACGCCCGAGGGGCCGAGGTTCTTCTGCGCGCCCGCGTAGATGAGCGCGTACTTCGACACGTCCACGGGGCGCGAGCAGATGTTCGAAGAGGCGTCGCAGACGAGCGGCACCGCGCCCACTTCGGGGTCGTGCTTCCACTCGACGCCCTCGATGGTCTCGTTCGAGGTGAAGTGGACGTAGGCCGCGCCGGGGTCGAGGTTCAATTCGTCGGCCGAAGGGACGCGCGTGTAGTGGCTGTCGGCCATGTCGGCGGCGAGGTTGGTCGCGCCGTGCTTCTTCGCCTCCTTGAGCGCCTTCTTGCCCCAGCTCCCCGTCACGACGTAGTCGGCGCTCGCCACCGGCGCCAGGAAGTTCATCGGCACCATCGAGAACTGCAAGCTCGCGCCGCCCTGGAGGAAGAGCACGCGGTAGCCCTCGGGTATCCCGAGCAGGCCGCGCAAGCCCGCCTCGGCCCCGTCGATGATGGCCTGGAACGGCTTCGAGCGGTGGCTGATCTCCATCACGCTCATCCCGACGCCGGGCAGACTCAACATCTCCTCCCGCGCCCTCTCAAGCACGGGCACCGGCAGCACCGCCGGCCCCGCGCTGAAGTTAAAGATTCTCTCGGTCATGTGCTCACTCCGTTCGGGTGAATGGTGAATGGTAAATAGTGAATGGGGGAGAACGGCTCTCGCCATTCACTATTTACTATTCACCGTTCACGAGTTTCTGATTTCCAGGAGGCTCAGCTCGATGATGTCGGCGTTGTCGGCTTTCAGTTTTTCCAGCACGTTCGACGCGAGGCCGCCTTCGAGGTTGATGCGGGCGACGGCCGCCTCGGAGCCTTCGAAGATGATGTTCTCCATCTCCTGCACGTTGATCGACTCGGCGCGGATGCGGTCGAGGACGGAGGCGAGCACGCCGGGGCGGTCGCGGTGTCGGACGACGAGCGTGTGCGTCGAGGGCGTGCGGCGCGCGAGGTTGACGACGTTCGGGACGCGGCCCGTCTCCTTGAAGGTGCGGATGACGCGGACGGTCTCGGCGGCGATGGCCTCCTGCGCCTGGTCGGTCGAGGCGCCGATGTGGTGCGTGCCGTAGAGGTTCGGCTCGCGCGCGATGTCGTCTGTGAACTCGCCCGCGGCGCTCGTCGGCTCGGCCGCGAACACGTCGAGGCCGGCGCGGACGTTCTTCTCGCGCAGCGCGCGGCGCAGCGCGTCCTGGTCGACGACCTCGCCGCGCGCGGTGTTGACGAAGTAGGCGCCGTCCTTCATCGCGCCGAAGAAGTCCGAGCCGATGAGGCCGCGCGTCTCCGGGTTGAGCGCGACGTGGACGCTGACGACGTCGGATTCGCGCGCCACGTCCAGCAAATTCTCGCGCCGCTCGACGCCCAGCTCGGCCGCCGACTCGTCGGTCAGGCTCCGGCTCCAGGCGATGACGTTCAGGCCGAAGGCGCGCGCGCGCGTAATCACCTCGCGCCCGATCTGGCCCGTGCCGACGAGGCCGAGCGTCCGGCCCATGAGCCCGCGCGCCTTCGAGAACTCCTTCTTGTTCCACTTGCCCTCGCGGAGCTGGATGACGTTGTCGGCGACGCGCCGATCCAGGGCGAGGATGAGCGCGAGCGCCAGCTCGGCCACCGCCACGGAGTTCTTGCCCGGGCAGTTCGAGACGTAGACGCCGCGGCGCGACGCGGCCGCCACGTCTATCGTGTTGTAGCCCGCGCCCGCCCTCACGATGAGCTTGAGCGCGCCCGCGTCGAGCATCGGCTCGGTCACCTTCGTCCCGCGCACGACGAGCACGTCCGGCGCGTAAGACCGTATGGCCTCGACCAGCGCCTCGTCCTTCACGTCGGGCTGGTACGAGAACTCGCACCCCGCGGCTTCGAGCCCGTCCTGCCCCGACTGTTCGAACTTGTCTGCGATGAGCACGCGCATGGTTTTCGAGAATTCAGGAGTCAGGAGTCAGGAGTCAGAATGCCAAGGCGGAAACCGTTTTAATTCTGACTCCCGACTCCTGACTCCTGACTCCTTTCAGATTGTGTGAATCAAAATCGCGTCGCGGAGCTTCGGCTCGAACCAGGTGGACTTGGGCGGCATGACGCCGCCGGCGTCCGAGACGCGCAGGAGGTCTTCGATGGAGGTCGGGTAGAGCGCGAAGGCCACCCGGGCGGCGCCGGAGTCCACCAGCCTCTCAAGCTCCGGCGTGCCGCGGATGCCGCCGACGAAGTCTATGCGCTTGTCTGTGCGCGGGTCTGTGACGCCGAGCACGGGGTCGAGCAGGTTGTTCTGGAGGAGGCTCACGTCGAGCGCCGCGGTCGGGTCGTCGGAGAGCGTGCGCGCCGCGTCGTCGCGCAAGGATAGGCCGTACCACCTGCCGCCCAAATACATGTGCCAGTGCCCGGGCTTGCCCGGCCCCTCGCGCTTCGCGTCGTCGGCGACGTTGAAGCGCGCGCGGACGGCTTCGAGGAACTCCTCCTCGCCCCGCCCGTTCAGGTCTTTCACGACGCGGTGGTAGGGGAGAATCTGCATCTGCTCGTCGGGGAAGACGACGGCGAGGAAGCGGTTGTAAGACTCCTCGCCCGTGTGATTCGGGTTCTTCGCCCGCAGCTCCGCGCGCGCGCGCGAGGCGCTGGCGGCGCGGTGGTGTCCGTCGGCGATGTAGAGCAGGGGGACTTCGGCGAAGCAGCGCGCGAGCTGCTCGGCCGCGGAGGCGCGCCAGACGGTGTGGCGCACGCCGTCGTCGGCCTCGAAGTCGTAGAGCGGCTCCCGCTTGGTCTCGGCCTCGACGAGCGCGTCGAGGCGGCGGTCGGCGCGGTAGGTGAGGAAGACGGGGCCGGTCTGCGCGCGCAGGGTCAGGATGTGGCGCGTGCGGTCGTTCTCCTTGTCGGGGCGCGTGCGCTCGTGCTTGCGGATGACGTCCGCGTCGTACTCGTCCACGGAGCAGGCGGCGGCGACGCCCACCTGCGTGTGTTCGCCCATGACCAGCCGGTAGACGTAGAGGCTCGGCTCCTCCTCCTCGACGAGCGTGCCCTCGGTTCTGAACCTCTCGAAGTTCTCCCGCGCACGTTCGTAGACCTCGTCCGCGTAGATGTGCGTGCCTTCGGGCAGGTCGATCTCGGGGCGCGAGACGTGGAGGAAGCTCAAGGGGTTTCCTTCGGCGAGCGCGCGCGCCTCCTCCGTGTTGACCACGTCGTAGGGGACGGCGGCGACCTGCCCGACCTTGTCCAGGGGCGGGCGCAGCGCGCGGAAAGGGTAGATGGCGGCCACGTCTTTTCGGCGCCTCCTTCGGCGGAAGATGATTGCGTGTGTGGAACTTTAGGCTCCTAAGCTTACCGACTCCGCGCGCCTTTTGCCAAGCCGCCTTTAAGAATTTGAAATCTCAAATTTCAAATCTGAAATTCAGGCTTTGACGACCGCGCCGCCGCACGAGGAGCCGGCGCCGGCCGTGCAGCCGAAGCAGTGGGCACCCGTCTCCACGGCGCGGCCCTTGAACTTCTCGGGGTCGAGCTCGCCGACGGTCTGCGGGAGCGCCGCGTCCACGCCGAGCCCGAGCATCTGGTTGAAGTCGCAGTCGTAGAGCCGGCCCGTCCAGTCCACGCTCAGGGTCGTGCGGCACATGAGCCCCGCGACCGCGGAAGGGTTGAAGGCGTCCACCAGCCGGCGCATGTAGCGCTCCTCGTTCCCCGAGCGGCGCAGGTATTCGAGGAAGCGTTTGACGGGCATGTTCGTGATCGTGTAGAGGCGGTCGAACGTCACGCCGTGGCGCGCCAGCAGCTCGCGCTTGAAGTCCGATTCAATCGACGCCTGCGGCGGCGGGAGGAACGCCCCGACCGGGTTGTAGACGAGGTCGAGCGTGAGCCCGCCCCCGCCGACGCCGTAGCCGACCGCGTTCAACCTCTGCAAAGCCTCGATAGACTTGTCGAAGACGCCGGGGCCGCGCTGCGCGTCGGTCTGCGGGCCGAGGAAGTACGGGAGCGAGGAGACGACCCCGACCCCGTGCGCGCGGAAGAACTCGGGCAAGTCCTCCTGCCCCGGCTCGAACATCACGGTCAGGTTGTGCCGCACCAACACGCGCGAGCCCGACGCGCGCGACTCCGAGACGAGCCTGCGGAAGCTCGGGTTCAGCTCCGGCGCGCCGCCCGTGATGTCCACGACGTGGAAGCGGAAGCGGCGCACGGCGTCTAAGACCTGTTCGGCCACCTCCGCCGGCATGACCTCCGTCCGGCGCGGCGAGGCGTCAACGTGGCAGTGCTTGCACGCCTGGTTGCAGAGCTTGCCGACGTTGACCTGGAGCGTCTCGACGGCGCCGGCCAGCAGCTCAAGGCCGTGCTCGGCGAGCTTCTGCCCGAACGCCGCGGGCGCGCGCAAAGCCGAGTCTTGGACGACGGGCAGTCCCCTCGCGCTCACATCGAGACCTTGTTGACCGAGTTGTGCGCCTGCACGCCGTGGACGAGCGAGGCGCCGCCGCGCAGCGCCGAAGCCATGTGGATGGCCTCGGTCATCTGCTCCATGTTCGAGCCGGCTTCGAGGCACGACTGCGAGAAGGCGTCGATGCAGTAAGGGCACTGCAAGGCGTGCGCGACCGCGAGCCCGATCAGAGCCTTCTCGCGGCGGGAGAGCGCGCCGTCCTCCTGGCACGCCTGATACCACGCCATGAACTTCTCGAACAGGTCGGGCCGATGTTTACCGACGTCGCCGAAGCGCCCGAGGTCTTCTTCTTCGTAGTAGCTCATCTCCGTGCGATACTCCCGACTCGACTGCGGATTGCTGACGGCGGAATGCGGATTGGAAAACATTACTCCCCGCCTTCCCAATCCGCAATCCGCGATCCGAAATCCGCAATGCGAAGTCCCGCGATCATCGTCATGGCGAAGGCCCCGCGCGCGGGCGAGGCCAAGACGCGACTCGCGCCGCCGCTCACGCGCGCGGGGGCGGCGCGGCTCGCCGCGTGTCTCTTCGCCGACACGGTCTCGCTCGCGCTCGGCGTCGGCGCCCGTCTGTTCGTCGCCTACGCGCCGGCCGACGGGCGGCCGCCTCTCGAAGAGACCTTGCGCGTCGCTCTGGGCGAAGAGACTTTGGGCGGCCTGCTGTGGCTCGAACAGCGGGGCGGAGGTTTGGGCGAGCGGCTCGACGGGGTGGTCGGGCGCGCGTTCGGTGAAGGCTTCGGCCCCGTGGTCGTCGTCGGCGCGGACAGCCCGACGCTGCCGCCGGACTTCCTCGCCTCCGCGCTCGAAGGTCTTGCGGGCGGGCGCGCGGACGTGGCGCTCGGGGCGACGGAGGACGGCGGCTACTACGCGGTCGGGATGCGCGAGCCCGCGGCCGGACTCTTCGACTCGGTCGAGTGGAGCACGCCGCGCGCGTACGCGCAGACCGCGCGGAACGCCGCGCGCCTGGGCCTGCGCCTGTCGGAGTTGCCGCCCTGGTACGACGTGGACACGCCCGCAGACCTCGCGCGCCTGCGCGCCGAACTCTCCGCCGACGAAGGCGCACGCCGCCGCGCCCCTTCAACCTATCGATGGTTAATCGGCGGCGGAGCCGGAGGCATTTAACCACAGAGACACAGAGACACGGCTCGGAGCGGGATTCCCTTTTAGCTGTGTCTCTGTGTCTCTGTGGTTAACCCTCTTTTGCTCCACCGCGGACGGGCGCGTAGAGGCGCGCGAGCGTGTGCGGGCTGACGCCGAGCCAGTAGAGCGACTGGAGCAGCGACCAGCGCGCGAAGGTGAGCGCGAA
>DASVQJ010000235.1:0-3656 GCA_036389235.1 Pyrinomonadaceae bacterium
GCGGCCGATGAACATCGTCGAGAAGATCGTCGCGCGCCACGCCTTCGTCCGCGCGGGGCAGGTCGGCGTCGAGGCGGTGAAGCCGGGCGACGCGCTCTTCGCCGTGGCGGACGTGCGCTTCTCGCACGAGTACGTCACGCCGATGGCGGAGAGTCTGTTCAAGCACGCGCTGGGGAAAGACGCGCGCGTGACCGAGCCCGAATCGGTCTACGCCTTCCGCGATCACCTGACCTTCCTCGGCCGCGTGATGCCCGAAGAGAAGCGCAGGATGGGCCTGCTGGATCGCGCCAACGGCCTCGCCACGACGCAAGAAGCCTTCACCACCGAGCAGGGCATCAGGCTTTACGGCGGGACGGAGGAGCGCGGGTCTGAAGCGATCTGCCACAACGCCGTCGTCGAAGACATCGCGCTGCCGGGCCAGCTCGTCATCGGCACCGACTCGCACACCTGCATGGCGGGCGTGCTCGGCTGCTTCGCCTTCGGCGTCGGCTCGACCGACATGGCGAACGCCTGGTACACGAAGGACATCAGGGTCAAAGTCCCCGAGGTGGTCCGCTTCGTCCTGAGGGGCGAGAAGCGCGCGGACGTGTCGGCGAAGGACGTGATGCTCGTCATCCTCGCCACCGACTACATGAAGCAGGGGCGCGGCATCGGGCAGGTGTTGGAGTTCGCGGGCGAGGGCCTGCGCGGCTGGGACATCGACGAGCGCGCGACGCTCACCAACATGGCGGTCGAGGCCGGCGGCTTCACCGGCATCATCGAGCCCGACGGGGTGACGCTCGAATACCTGAAGAAGACGCGCGGCCTCCCCGAAGAAGAGATTCGGAAGGGCTTCCTCAAGAGCGACCCCGACGCCGTGTACGCCGCGAGCTTCGAGATAGATTTATCCGAAGTCCGGCCGATGGTGGCGACGCCCGGCGACCCGCGCAACGGTCTGCCGATTTCGGATTTGAGCGAGCCCGTCAAGATCGACATCGCCTACGGCGGCTCGTGCACGGGCGGCAAGATGGCCGACATGGACATGTACGCGGCGGTCTTGCGGCGCGCCGTCGAGCAGGGCAAGCGCGTCGCGCCCGGCGTACGCCTTTACTTACAGTTCGGCTCGCAGAAGATAAAGGAGTACGCGCGCTCGCGCGGCTACCTCGAAATCTTCGAGCGCGCGGGCGCCGAGCTGATCGACCCTTCGTGCGGCGCGTGCATCAACGCCGGCCCCGGCGCGTCGCGCTCCGCGGAGCAGGTCACGGTCAGCGCGCAGAACCGCAACTTCCCCGGACGCAGCGGCCCGGGCAAGGTCTACCTCGCCTCGCCCCTCGTCGTCGCGGCCTCGGCCCTCGCGGGCCACATCGTCGAGCCCGACGAGTACTTACGCGAGCGCGAGGAGGAGCTGGCCTTCGCATGAAGGGCGTCGGGCCGGGCCGCGTCCGGGACATCCTCGACCACGAGCCGAGGTACGTGCGCGTGGAGCGCCAGCGCCGCTACCTCCTGAGCGGGCTGCCCGAAGGGGTGTCGCCGCGCGACGAGCACGCGCAGATCACGGACAACTACATCACGAACACGCGCCTGCGCCTGCGCAAGTCGCGCTGGGTGCCGACGGGCGAGTGGAGCCTCAAGCTCACGCAGAAGCAGACGCCCGACCCGCCGGACTTCTCGCGCGCCCTCATCACGACGCTCTATCTCAACCGGGCCGAGTACGAGGCGCTCTCGGTCTTCGAGGCCAACGAGCTGCGCAAGAATCGCTACTACTTCCGGCACGGGGGGCGGCTCTGCTCGGTCAACGTCTACCTCGGGGACTTGAGCGGTCTCGTCCTCGCCGAGATAGATTTTGACGACGACGCGGAGACGGACGCTTTCCCCACGCCCCCGTTCGCGCATCTCGACGTGACGCGCGACGAGCTGTTCACCGGCGCGCGCCTCGTCCACCTGACGGCCGAAGAGCTGCGCGCCGAACTCGCACGCCGGGTCTGACCGCGGCCAGACCTCTCGGTAACGTTCTGTGTCCCCGGCCTTGAAAGGCCGGGCTAAACTCATGCGCCGCTCCGCGGCGTCCGGCACATGGCTTTCGAGTGTCGTGAGGCTCTGTCTGTGGCTCATATGACCAGCCCGGCGCACGTCACCGTCTACACCGTCGGCCACGGCCGGCACTCGTGGGCGGACTTCCTCGCGCTGTTGAATCAGTACGAGATCGAAGTCCTGTGCGACGTGCGCAGCGCGGCGCGCTCGCGGTGGCCGCAGTTCAACGGCCAGGTGCTGGCGGCGAGTCTGAAGCAGGCGGGCATCGGCTACGAGTGGCTGCCCGAGTGCGGCGGGAAGGTCGTCGCGCCGACCGAGGAGTTGAACCGCGGGCTCGAACGCATCATGGAGCTGGCCGCGGACTCGCGCGTCGCGCTGATGTGCTCGGAGTCGCGGCCGCTCACCTCGCACAGGGAGCCGCGCGCCAACTGCCACCGCGTCGGCCTGCTGGGGCCGCCCCTGCGCGCGCGCGGCGCACGCCTCATCCACATACTCCCGAACGGCGACGCGCTCGAAGTTGACGAGGCGTCGCTGCCCTCGATCTGGTAGCCCGGGCGGGACGCGTATGGCGACGAAGGAGAAGGCCGAGGCCGAGCGGCTCAAGGCGCACGACGAGGACGTGAGGCGCGCCCTCGAACAGACGGGCGGGAAGGCGCTCAGGGAGGAGGAGGCCGAGCGGGAGGAGGCCGCGCGCACGCCGCGCACGCGCGCGCGCCACCACTTCTGGATAGGCACCTACTTCCTCGCGCTCGTCGCGCTCGCCGCGCTGCTCTACGCCGTGCGGCTGAAGTTCTTCGACTTCGCCGACGCCTACCGCCCGCCGGTCGAGCGTGCCGTCTACGGCGCGATGGCCGTCGTCTTAGTGCTCGCCGCGGCGAAGTTCGTCGACGCCTTCCTCATCACCCCGCTCTCGGACGCCGTCTCGCGCTACAACCTCCACCGCGTGCTGCGGCTCGCGGCCGGCGTCGCCATCGCGCTCATCGTGGTCTCGGTGCTCTTCGCCAACTGGTACACGGCGGCCGTCTCGTTCGGCGTCCTCTCGCTCGTCGTCGGGCTCGCCGTGCAGACGCCGTTCACGAGCCTGCTCGGCTGGGTCTACATCCTCGTGCGCGCGCCCTACCGCGTCGGCGACCGCATACGCATCGGCGACGCCACGGGCGACGTGATTGACGTGGGCTACCTCGACACGACGCTCTGGGAGTTCGGCGGGCAGTACCTCTCGACCGACCACCCGTCGGGGCGCGTCATCCGCTTCCCCAACTCGCACGTGCTGTCGAACGCCGTCTACAACTACTCCTGGCCGCTCTTCCCCTACATCTGGAACGAGGTCACGTTCCAGGTCGCCTACAACAGCGACCTCGAATTCGTCGCCGCCGTCATGCGCGAGGTGGCCGAGGCCGAGATCGGCGAGGCGATGCGCGAGCGCATCCGCACCTACCGCGAGCTGCTCGCGCAGACGCCCGTGGACGAGTTGCAGGTGCGCGAGCACCCTTCGGTCGTCTTCCGCGTCAACCAGAACACCTGGATCGACGCCACCGTCCGCTACCTCGTCGAGCCGCACGAGGCGGGCCGCGTCAAGACGCGCCTCATCCGGAAGATGCTGGCCCGCCTCAACGCCGAGCCCGACCGCGTCCTCTTCCCGAAGG
>DASVQJ010000236.1:0-15308 GCA_036389235.1 Pyrinomonadaceae bacterium
AGCTGAGACTTCCCGCACGCCCTTCTCTTTTGAAAGGCCCACGACACCCTTGCCCCGAATCGTTACCGGCGCGCGCCGTTCACAAAGCGCCCTGCGTTACACAACCACGCGGTAGAGATTCGGGCGGGAGGTGATGAAGAACAACCAACAAGCCGCGCGTCCGATAAGCCAAATAAATTTAACCAACGGCTTTGCCCAAACACTCAGGGAACGTAATCTTCCTTATCGGACTCCGGGCTAATTACGATCAACTATGTGCCCCGACCGCCAAACGAAGGGTGCGTCGGGCACAGTCGAGTTGCGACCCCGCCTCAGCAGCACCGTCCCGAACCGGGTTCAGCCCGAGAGGCACCATTCGAGGACGACCATCGCGGCGGTCAGCTTGTGACGCGCCTGGCGGAAGGCGCGACTCTGCGGGCCGTCCAGCACCTCGTCGGTCACGTCGGAGCCGCGCACGGCCGGCAGGTCGTGGAGAAAGATTGTTCGCCCCGGCTTTGATACGCGTTCCATTAACTCTGAGGTGACGGTGTAGGGCTCGAAGCTGGCGCGCCAGTTCGGGTCCGGCTTCGGCGCCCCCATCGTCTGCCAGCGGGTCGTGTAGACGACATCGACGCCGCTCGGGAGGTCGTCCACCCTGTGCCTCTCCTCGACCGCCCCGCCGTAGGACGACGAGAAGCCGCGCGCCGCCGAGAGGATGTCCGAGGAGAGGCCATACCCCTCCGGCGTCGCCAGCGTGAGGCGCATGCCGGGCGTCTGCGCGACGGCGAGCGCCAGCGAGGCCGCCGTGTTGTTCCCCTCCCCGACGTACAGGACGTGAAGGCCCTCCAGCCGGCCGAACTCCTCCTTCATCGTCACCATGTCGGCGAGAGCCTGTGTCGGGTGCTCGTTGTCGCTCATCGCGTTGATGATCGACATCTCGCCCGGCTCGGAGAGCGCGCGCATCTCCTCGACCGGCTCGTTGGTGCGGATGACGAGGGCGTCGAGGTAGCTCGACAGGACGCGGGCCGTGTCCTGTAGTGTTTCCCCCGTCGAGAGCTGAAGGTCGTTCGGCCCGTAAGCGATCACGTCCGCGCCGAGCTTGAAGGCGGCCACTGTGAAGGAGGTCCGCGTCCGCGTCGAGGGGCCGCGGAAGTAGATGCCGACGACACGACCGGCGAGCGGCCGCGAGCGGCCGTCGTCGCCGCTGGCGATGACGAGCCCGCGGTCGATCAGCCGGGCGAGGGTTTCCGCGCCGAGTTCGGAGATCGAAAGCACGTGTCTGTAGGTCATGGTTACGCCGCCCCCTTACGACGGTGCATGCCGCCCAACTTCGGCCCGTCGAGTTTCTGCACGAGCCCGCGCTGGACCTCGATGCGACTCTGGTAGTTGATGGCGTCGAGAAGCAGCACCACGCGATCCGTGTGCCCCACCTCCCGCTCGAAGACGCCCTTGAGGTCCTTGAAAGGCCCGGCCTTGATGACCACCGGGTCGCCCGCCTCGAACCGCTCCCCGACCGTGACGTAGCCGTCCGCGTCCATCCGCGAGCGGAGCAGGTCGATGATGGGGTCGGCGACCGGCGTCGGGTTCCCACCGAAGCAGACGACGCCGCTCACGCCGCGCGTGAAGGAGACCTTGTGCAGCAGCTCGCTGGCCTTGAAGCGGCCGAAGATGTAACGCGGGAAGAGCGGCTTGGCGACCGTGCAGAGCCTGCCGCCGTCGTAGCGAGTCCCCCTCAACATGGGCGCGAGGGTTTCCACCTTCCAGGCCCGGAGATTGCTGTCCGCCCTGGCTTCCTGACGCGCGTGTGTGTGAATCGCGTACCAATGCGGCTTATCAAAGCTGAACTCTATACTCATGACGACTTTTTCTCCCGTTGGATCAAGTAAAGACGCGCCGGCCTCAACAGCGCAGGCGGTAGCGGACGGTGAAGCCGCCACCTGCGCACCGAGGCAGACGAACTGAAGCGGACGTTGACCCCTCGCTCTCGGCGAAGAAGTGTTAGGCGGAAGGTCTCCGGGCGCACTTCTCCGGCTTAAGTCAGGCGGGCGTCCGCTGGGTCGTTTCGGGAGTAAAGTTCGAAGAGAATGAGCAGAGTGCGGAGTATGTCATGGAGGAGTGTGAGTAAGTAACCATTTTATTCGCCCCTTCTTTAGTTTTAGCCTCAAAAGCCGTCGGCCGGCTCATCCGGCATAAGCGCCTTTAGTGATTAGTGATGGGAGTATTGTGCAGAGACTATCCTGCTCTGGGTCGAACCCATTTCGTAGGGGGATAACCTCAATAGGGCGCGTACTATATACACACCCCTTATCCAATTTGTCAAATAATTTGCAACCCGCCCGCGACAATCTGATTGATCCCTTATTTGCAGGCGTTTTTAAGCATATCGGCCCCTGAAAAGCATGGGGAGAGGGCGTCTAAATCTGTGGCTGAACAGCCTACTTTGCAAAAAAATTTGAGCGTGAAATTCTCGGGGCCGAGGCCGAGAGGGAAACGTTTGAAACACGCGCGCCCCGCCAACCGCCGAGCAGGCCACGCCCACCGGCAGCGTTGACTTCCCTGCCCCGAAAGCGTTGGCGATGACTGGCGCGCAGGCGGCTAAGAGGAGGGGGTTCATAATCCTCCGACCGTTGACGATCTGGGGGACTTGTGAGGTGACGGCGTAGAGTGGCCGCGAGCCGACGATGATTGGAAGATTTATGCCCGCCGCCGAGCCAGTTCACGCGGATGCTGCGAGAGATGATGAGGTCGAATGTCGCGTTGGTTGAAAGCTGCTTTTAGTCACCCCATCGTTTAGAGACTTCGTTACTGTAGAGGTCTTTCTTAACAGCTATTCTTTGCACGTAGACGCGGGTGGTCGAACGGTTCTGGTGGTCGAGCGCGTTCTGCGTGGCGGTGATGTCGCCCGTCACCTCCGAGACGATGCGCGCGAAGGTGTGGCGCGTGCGGTGCAGGTGGAAGCCCTCGACGCCCGCCTCCTTCGCGTACTTCTTCAAATTCTTGACGAAGCAGTGTGACGTGAGTGCCTCGCCGGACCCGCCCGCGCGGTCATGCCTCGTCCACAGCGGCGCGTCCGTCTTCAGCGCGTGGAGCCTGCCCGAGGCCGTCAGGTAGTCGATGAGCGCCTCCTTCACTTGCGGCTCCCTCACCTCCCTGCTGCGGTAGTCGCCGCCCTTTGCCCTGTATGCGAGCACCAAAGTCTCGCCCACGTGCACGTCCTTCCCCCGCAGTCCGATGGCCTCCTGCCGCCTCAGCCCCGTCGCCAAGTATAAGAGCAGCAGCGCGTAGTCACGCTTCCCGACCACGTCCCCCGCGAGTGCCCGCCTCCTCACCGCCGCTGCCAGCGCCCCGACCTCCTCGTCCGACAGCGCCTTGACAGACTCGGTCTGGTACGGCTTCGGAGCCTTCGGCCGGGCCAGCCGCGCCGGATTTCTGCCGACGTGTCGTCCGACCTCCGGGTCGCGCATCGCCCAGGAGTAGAAGGAGGAGAGCAGGCAGGCGTGCTGGTAGGTCGTTCCCGCGCTAATCCCCTTCTCTTCCAACTCCCGAAGCCAGTCCTGCACGTCCGCGGGCTCGACCTCGGACGGGAGCTTATCCGTGCGGCGGAAGAAGGAGAGGACGATCCTCTGCTTGTCTCGCAGGAGGTCTGCGCGGCGCTCGCTCTCGGAGGTCGTGGCCGAGGCCCAGAGCGAGACGGCACCGCGTAGAGCGACCTGTAAGTCAGCTCGAGCCTGTACGACGGCGGTTTCAGAGGACTTCTCATCCATAAATTCACTATAGCAGAATGGGCACACAACTGACGCGTTTGTGTACCCTCAGTAATTGGCCCTGACTATACTAGCCATCCTATGGCAAAAGTTTCGATAATGATTGTTTCACGCTTTCGGTCTCGAACTTACCAATAACAGGAGCTAGTTTTCATGCGCGCCACGAGACAACGCGCACGCCGACTCGTCCCGTTGGAAGCCGCCGCGGCCGTGTTCGTTTCACTCCGCATTTCCCTCCCCGACCTCTAGTTACGAGCCTGCGCTTCAGTATAGACGCGATGCTTGGGCGTAAGCCCGGCGAGTTGGTGCGCCTCGAAGAAGTTAAGGTCGAAGCGCTCAAGCACTGGGAACCGGCGAAAGCTCCTCAAAGCTTACCTGCTCACCCCGGCGTCGGGGGCTCCGTTGCGCGCGTGAAGGTGAATCCGGCCGAGGAGGATTTGGATCCACTTATGCCGGTGATTGCTATACCGATTGAGAGACTAAAACAACAGAATCACCGGGCACCGAGGAAGCTCAAAATCCGACCTGCCCGCCCCTCCCGGCGTTCACTTGCGAAGCGCTGACTCAAAGGGAGGCGAGCCACCGGATGTAAGGGCGCGCCTAACGAAAGCGCGACGGCTCCGCCCCAGAGCGCCATATACTTCATAGCGGTAAACATGACAGACGGCGCAGAATCATTATTTCACCCTGAAATTTTTATTTCACCCTGAAATAAATTTTTCACCCTGAAATTTTTATTTCACCCCTAAATTTACTTAAAAGGGTTAAGAGGACTGATGTTTTGAGCTTCTCCAAGCAGGGAGGATTATACGGACGGGACCGTTATTTGAAATTTAATCCCTAGCCGGTCGGCTGGGTCATAATTCTTGACTCGGAGGATGAAGCCCCGAGCTTGTAGATTTTTGAGGGCGAACTGGCAGCCTCGGTGGGTCATGGAGCAGGCGTCGGCGAGTTCCGGCACTTTGGCGTAGCACTCCTGAGCCTCTTCCCCGCGTGCGCGCTGCATCAACTGCTTCAGGATTGCGGCCTCGCCCTTACTGAGGCGGTACTGCTGTTTGAGCTTATCGACCTGGGAGGTGATATCGGCGTCGGCGTCGGGGCGGGTGGCCTTCTCGATCTTCCCGAGGACTGCCCTGGGTTGGGGTCGCTTTTGGCCCCGCGTGGGCGGAGCCACCTCGGGGATCGGTTCGCGCGTGGTGGCCTCGCGGAGAAGCCCCTCTGCCTGCGCCGCCGGGGCGGGCTCGGCTTCGGCAGGCTCCTCGTCCGGGACGGGCGTACGCTTGAAGAAACGATCAAAGACGGCATCGTTCTGTTCAGCGTCTATCCGTACGTCCTTCCACGCGTCGCCGTACTTGCGCCTCTTCACCATTCATCAGCTCCTTAGCCACCCTCAGATAGTCCATCGCGCCCGAGGCCGCCGGGTCATACTGGATGATCGGCTGCCGCGCGGCGAAAGCCTCAGCGAGCTTCACGTTCTTATGCACCGGGCTCAGCGCGAAAGCTTCAAAATGCTCCCGAATCTCGTCGTGAATGTCCTTCGCCAGGTTTGTGCGCTCCAGAAACGTCGGCAGCGCGTAGATGCGGATAGGGCGCTGAAACTCTTTGACGATCTTCCGTAGCGTCTGCATGAGGCGCGGGACAGCTTCCCACGCCTCGGGCTTGCACTCTATAGGGATGAGGACGACCTGCGCTGCCGCGAAGGCGTTGATGGTGACGAACCCCAGGTTCGGCGGGCAGTCCACGATGACGTAGTCGTACGAGTCCTCTCCCAGCTCTTGTAGCGCCATCTCCAGCCGGTGCTCGCGGTTGAACTCGCTCAGCAGGTCCACGTCAAGGGAGGCCAGCCCGAGGTTGCTCGGGACGACTGAGAGGCCGAAGGAAGTATCCTGGATGCAGTCGCGGAGCTTGACGCGCTTCATCAGCACGTCGTACATGACGCGCCCATCATCGCCGTACTTACCCAGCAGGTAGCGCGAGGCGGTCGCCTGCGCGTCTAAGTCGAGCAGCAGGCAGCGTCGCTTACTGTGGGCGAGCGCGGCCGCCAGGTTGACAGCCGTCGTGGTCTTGCCGACGCCGCCTTTCTGATTCGCCACGGCTACGATCTTGGTCATGCGAGACCTCCGACTTCGAGGGGTCTCGCCGCCATCTCAGATGATCTACGACGCCTCTCTCTCATACGCCTCCAGTGTCGAAGGACTCTCACCGTTCCTCACACTCCGCGCGAGCGCCAGCAGCCTGTGCACATCTTCCTTCTTGACCAGCTTCACGCGTCGGTCGAGCACGTCCTGGAAGGTGGCGATGTTGTAGCGTTTCACCAACCTCCAGAAAGTGGCGCGGCTCACGCCCACCATCTGTATCGCTTCCGTAGTGGATACTGTTTTCGCCATGACTCTGAGCGCCCCAAAAAGCCCAAGGATGACGGACTGTCTACCTCGAAATAGCTCACAAAGTCAACGATTAAGTTTAGATATGTTTCACGGCATCTGTCCGTCGAGTCGAGCGGCCGGATTATTTCACCCTGAAGAAATTTTTTCGGGGTGAAAAAAATATTTCACCCCGAAAAAATTTCTTCACCCTCCCGAGCCTCCCGAGGCTGGCTTCACAAGCATTTGGAGATTAGGCGTAACGTCATTCAGCAATAGGAGGAAGATTGCTAATCAACTGATAAAATGCGGCCCAATCATCTCACCAAGACAATATTTCACCCTGAAATATTCTCTTCAGGGTGAAAAAAATATTTCACCCTGAAATATTTTTTTCACCCTGAAACGGGCCGTTCACCCTGAAAGAAATATTTCAGGGTGAAAAGAATGCTTCACCCTGAAGAAAAAATTTCAGTCTTCTCAACCGAAAAAAATTTGTGTAGGTGTAATGACGCTTTAGGAGTGGGCGGAACGCTAACCGCCCCTGAACAGATTTCGGCCCGCAGCACCTGAGTTTGGCGACTTCGTGCTGCGGGCCGAGCAAACAACTCGCTGGTCGGCGAGCCGGTTTTAGTGTGTCTAACCGCAGGAAAGTATAGTCAACCGTCTCCCGACTGTCGAGTGAAATCTCAGGAGCAAAGGCCATGGCTCTCGAAGCAGTCCAGCCGAGCCGGTTCACCCGTAAGACCGAACTAGGTGCGAGCGAGTACCATAAGAACTTTTACAAACTTGACTTAGAGGTTATTGCGGCCGTGACCTCGCCCGAGGCCGACAAAGTGACGCCGCTGATGAGCAAAATCTACTTGCGGCTCGTCAGCGCGCCTCCCAAGTTTTACGAGCGGGACAGGGTGCTCCGCTTCGAGGCCGAACTCCGGGAGGGGAGGCGACTGACGGCGTGGGAACTGCTCTGCGAGGTGTTGGGCGTCGCATCTGCCACGGCGCGCAAGGCCATCGCCTGGCTGCACGAGGCCGGCGTGATCGGCTACTACGCGGGGAAGAATGGCGCAGGGATCAGGGTATTCGTTAACCGGGCAAACTCGTCAATCGGCAGCCACCCCGGCGCGAAGAGGCAAAAAATTTTACGTGTCGCTCACACTTCACTTAGCGCTGCCGACACTTCACCGAGTGAAGTAGCCTTTAAAGACAGCTTCGCTGTTTCAGAAACGTTAGATTCAGATGTTAATTCCCCCGCGCCAAAAAACGGCGCGACCCACGGCCCGGAAAATAAAAGTGATTCATCTCCGTCCCAGACCCTCCACCCGATCCGTGAGAAAAGCGTGGGAAGGGAAGTCTTGCTTGAACCTCGCCCCGCACCGAACATCTCGGTGGAAGAGATCGTCACACGCATCAAGGCGGAACTCGAACCGGCCCTGAGGAGTGTCGCGGCAAATGCCGCGGCGCAGGCGACGCGCGGCGAGATCGAGCGGACGCGGACGTGGTTCGAGACCAGGGCGCTCCCGAAGGCGGTCCGCGTTGCCCAAAGTGAGTGCTACCAAATCCTGAAGAAGGGAGGTTCGCTCGAAGAGAAGTCGCGCCGCGCGCGGGCCGACCTTGATGTGGGGAGGCGCGGTGCTGCGCCTCCCCCTGAGGAGGTACGGCCCCGCACGCACGAAGAGATTAACGAGATCGCGGAGACGTGTCTGGCCCTACTCCAAGCCCAGGGGCAGTCCGTCGAAGTCACCCTCGCCGAGATCAGCGCCGAGGCAGGCGGATGGCTCCTCCCGGAGGATGCGCCGAAAGTTCGCGCGACCGCCGAGCGGATGCTGGCAGAGGTGGAAAGGAGGGGCTGACTGAGCTACTTGTCGCATCAGTCAATCGACTTGTGTCCAACGGCTATTGACCTCGGCGGCCGACGCCTAGTTGACACGCGGCCCGGCGTGAAGTGACTCGAAGTCGTCGTCGTTCGTCGCTAGTCCGCTTCGGCTCGTACCGGGTGAGACTGTCGCCATCGCCAGCGAGAGATCGTCGGGGCGGAGCCTTCCGGGGCATGGCGTTCGACGACCAGTGCCGCCGCATATCCTTCGGGGACGGGAAGGGGGGCGAGCAGCCAGCGACCGCTCGCCGGCGCCTCGCAGCGGAGTTCGACTTCCTCTCCCGGAAGAAAGGTGACCTCGAAAGTGTCCAGCGGGTGGGAGAGTCCTTCGCCGACGGCCTTGATGAAAGCCTCTTTGCGCGTCCAGCAGTTGAAGAAGGCCGTGGCGGAGGCCGGCCCCGCCACGCCGCGTAACTTTCTGCTCTCGGCCGGAGAGAAAAACCGTTCGGCGATCTGTGCGAAGTCCTCCAACTCGCGCACCTCTTCCACGTCCACGCCGACCTCCCTCTCTCTCGCGACCGCCAACAGCGCGAGCCCGCCGGAATGAGACAGGTTGAATCTGATGTCACACGACTGGAGGTAGGGCTTCCCGTAAGCCCCTTCACTGAAGCTGAGCGAGCGCGGTTCAGCGTTCAGGTACCACGCCAGTATCTGTCGCGTTGCACCTTTAGCCACCTGGAAAGCCCGCCGGTCGCGCGCGAAGTGAAACCGCCCCGCGCGTTCGCGCTCGCGCTCCGCGAGGAGGCGAGCCAACCCTTCGACTACCGCGTCGGGCTGGGCGAGCTCGATGAGCCAGACGTGCACCTCGTCGCGCGCCAGGGAGAGGCGGCGCGGAGGCGCGTGCCAGACGGCTTCAATCGAATACGGCACAGTCTTAATCTGCTCGCCCATTATAACCCCGTGAAGATGAACGCGACCGCCTCGTCACCCGCGTCGGCGCTCGCCCTTCGAAGGTCATCATAATAGGTGACGCGCCGGGCATCGCAACGCGTGGACGGCGGCGAATTCGAGACACGATCACAGCTTTTACACACGATCACAGCTTTCACATTAGTGCATTTTTCAGTTGACAAGTCTAAAAAAGAATATATCATTTGTGGCTCAACCCAACCGGTCCGGGTACTGCCCCCCGAGCCGGCATTCAAGTTAGGACTCCCGCTGATCTGAAGTCGAAGAGTCTCGCGTCCGCCGAACCCCCTCGGACAGGAACGAGAGACTGCACCCCGCTGGTTCCAGGCGAAGGGGAGAACCGCGGTAATCTTCGGCGTCGTCGAGCGGGCCGTAAAGCTGATTTAAGTTCTTTCCAAGGAGTCAAGTTACTTTAGCAGATGTGTTATGTGATCATTCTTGCCCCGTCCTCCCGATACCGTTAGATCACATTTTAATCCTTGAACAGGCGCGCCACTTGAATTGCCCTTTCCAGTGGCCTGTCTTTCTCCCCAAAAAGTGGACTGCTCGGAGGTCTGCAACCACATCTAATCTGTCGGCTGGTGTGAGACGGCGGTCAGAGGCCCGGGCCGGCTTCCGAGCGCGCGGAGTATAGTCGTCAAAATTTGCGTCTCCCCAGGCGCGCCGAGCGTGGAAGGGCTGGTATGACGCTCGGTGCGGTGACCCGGAAGTGGTGATCCCTTGCCGGGTTACTCCCCAGAAAACGGGCCGAAAATAAGCCATTTTCAAAGCCGCTTGCGCCAAGCGTCGTGCGGTAGCTCTGTCCGCGGAACGCTGTTCAAAGCTGAAGACACGGCTCACCGGAAGGTCTCACCAGACGGGCCGCAAGTAGACACACCGTTCTCCTTTCTCGCACGAACAACTCGACACCTGCCGCGCCCCGCGGCGTACTGAGGGGACGGCCCTCGAACGATCTCCAGAGATGAGAGGCGCCCCGCGGCGTCGGTGCACGCCGAAGCGGGCGCGAGACTTTGGAAGCCGGAAGCATCCCTCCGCCTGAAGCCCGTCGGCGCCGTCCCTTACGACGCTCGATCCGTCAAACACCATGACTGCCAAGCTGCTGACCGGTACGGGTGTCTGCGTAGCCGTCGTCGCCCTCACTGCGGCCCTGGCCGTCTATCAGCTTCGGCCGCCGGACGCCGCGCCGCCCGACGCGCCGCCGGCAGAGTTCTCCAGCGTGAGGGCCATGCGCCACGTCGAGGTCATCGCAAGGGAACCTCATCCGGTCGGGTCGGCGGCGCACGAGCAGGTGCGGCAATACATTCTCGGCGAACTCTCCGCGCTCGGGCTGGCCGCCGAGGCGCAGGAGGCGAACGGCGTCAGGAACATACTCGTCAGGCTGGAAGGGTCGGAGCCGGGTAAGGCCGTCCTGCTGGTCGCACACTACGACTCGGTGAAGGGAAGTCCGGGGGCCGCCGACGACGGCTCGGCCGTCGCCGCCTTGCTCGAAACGCTGCGCGCGCTGCGCGCGGGGGCGCGCCTGAGGAACGAAGTCGTCTGTCTGTTCACGGACGCCGAAGAGGTCGGGCTCAAGGGGGCAGAGGCTTTCGTCTACGCGCGCCCACGGGCGGCGGACGCGGGGCTCGTGCTCAACTTCGACGCGCGCGGGAACGGCGGCCCGGCCCTGATGTTCGAGACGAGCAGGGACAACGGCTGGCTCGTCGAACAGTTCGCGCGCGCTTCGACACACCCGCGGGCCACCTCGCTCTCCTACGACATCTATAAACTCCTCGGCAACGACACGGACTTCACGGTCTTCAAGGAGGCGGGCATCGCCGGGCTCAACTTCGCCCTCGTCGAAGGGGGCGGCTCCTACCACAGCGCGCGCGACACGTCCGAGAATTTAGACCGGCGCAGCCTCCAGCATCAGGGCTCGACCGCGCTCGCCCTGGCGCGCCACTTCGGCGGCCTGGACCTGACGAAGGTCAGGTCGGAGGGCGACGCGGTCTTCTTCAACCTCGTCGGTTACGGCCTCGTCTTCTACCCACAAAAGTGGGCGGCCCCGATAGCCGCAGTGTCGGCCCTGGCCTTCGTCGTGTTGATCGCCCTCGGCCGGCGCAAGGGGCGTGTGACAGTCTACGGCGCGGCGAAGGGCTTCGCGGCCTGTGTGCTCAACGTCGTCGCCGTGCTCGTCGTGCTCTGGCTCGCGGGCGCGGCGGCCGGCCAGCGGGGGGGCAACGTTCAGACGTTGCTGATGGTGGCGTTGGCGGCGGCGTCGGCCGCCTGCTTCCACGTCTGGCTCGGGCGGGCGTTGCGGCCCGGGGCGGGCGGGATGCTGGCGGGGGGGCTGGCCTGCTGGCTGGCGCTGGCGCTGGCGACAAGTCTCTTCCTGACCGGCGGGAGCTACCTGTTCGTGTGGCCGCTGCTGTGCGGGCTCGCGGCGTCCGCGTACCTCTGGTCCTTCGGGCCGGGGCGCGGGGCGTGGGCGGGTCGGCTCATCGCCTTGACGGCCTGCGCGGTTCCGGCGGCCGCGCTGCCGGCGCCTCTGGTCTACCTGAGTCTGAAGACGTTCACCGCCGGGTCGGCGCTGTCGGCGGTCGTCGTCGCCGTCCCGGTCGTGCTCGTCACGTCGCTGCTCGCGCCGCAGCTCGCGGCCGCTCCCCCGCACGAAGTCCCCTCCGGAAGCGTCGGCGGTTACGCCGCCACCCACGTCTAAACGGTATGTCGAGCAAAGAACTAGAGGTCAAGGGTAAGGCCGCGGGATTGCGCCACCCGTCCGACGAGAAGTCTGCGCCGGCGACGGTGGTCGAGTTGCTGCGCCGGAGGGCGCTCGAACGGCCGGAGCAGGTGGCCTACACCTACATGGTCGACGGCGAGGAGCAGGAGGGCCACCTCACCTACGGCGAGCTCGACCGGAGGGCGCGGGCCGTGGGCGCGTACCTGCAAGCACTCGGGGCCGCCGGCAGCCGCGCGCTGCTGCTCTACCCGTCGGGGCTCGACTACATCGCGGCCTTCTTCGGCTGCCTCTACGCGGGGGCGGTCGCCGTGCCCGCCTACCCGCCGCGCCCCTCGCGGCGCGGGCGCAGCATGCCGCGCGTCCGCGCCATCGTCAACGACTGCCAGCCGGCCGTCGCCCTGACCACGACGCAAATCCTGTCGGCGGCCGCGGCCCGCGTGGCCGAGAGCCCGGACTTGCAGGCGCTACGCTGGCAGCCGACGGACGACCTGCCGGAAGGTCTCGCGGACGAGTGGCAGCAGCCGGCCGTCAGCAGTCAGACGCTGGCCTTCCTCCAGTACACCTCCGGCTCGACGGCCACGCCGAAGGGCGTCATGGTCAGCCACGGGAACCTTCTGCACAACGAGCGTTTGATTCAACTCGCGTTCGGGCAGACGGAGGACTCGACCATCGTCGGCTGGCTCCCGCTCCACCACGACATGGGGCTCATCGGCAACGTGCTCCAGCCGCTCTACCTCGGCGCGCGCTGCGTCCTGATGTCGCCGACCTCCTTCCTGCTGCGCCCGCTGCGCTGGCTCCAGGCCATCTCGCAGTACCGCGCGACGACCAGCGGCGGGCCGAACTTCGCCTACGAGCTGTGCGTCCGCAAGGTCACAGACGAGCAGGCGGCCTGCCTCGACCTGAGTAGCTGGACGACGGCCTTCAACGGCGCCGAGCCGATACGCCCGGAGACGGTCGCGCGCTTCAGCGAGAAGTTCGCCGCCTCCGGCTTCCGGCGCGAGGCGTTCTCGCCGTGCTACGGGCTGGCCGAGGCGACGCTGGTCGTGTCGGGCGGCGCGGAGCCGGAGTCGTCCTCCGTCCTTGAGGTTGACGCGGCCGGGCTCGAACGCGACCGCGTGCTCGCGCCAACGGACGGGGGCGCTCGCTCGCTCCACAGCAGCGGGCGGCCTTTGGGCGACCAGCGGGTCTTCATCGTCGACCCGGAGACGTCGATGCCGCGCGCCGAGGACGAGGTGGGCGAAATCTGGGTCGCCGGGCCGAGCGTCACGCACGGCTACTGGAACCGCCCCGAGGAGACGGCGCACGCCTTCCACGCGCACCTCGCCGACAGCGGCGACGGCCCCTTCTTACGGACGGGCGACCTCGGCTTCCTCAAGGACGGCCGGCTGTTCGTCACGGGCCGCCTGAAAGACCTGATCGTCATCCGCGGGCGCAACCACTACCCGCAGGACATCGAGCTGACGGTCGAGCGCAGCCACCCGGCGCTGAGGCCCGGCTGCGGCGCCGCCTTCTCGGTCGAGGCGGGCGACGAGGAGCGCCTCGTCATCGTGCAGGAGGTCGAGTACCGACAGCGCCCGGACGTCGAGTCGCTCATCGAGGAGATTCGCCAGGCGGCGGCCGAGGAGCACGAGGTCATGCCGTACGCCGTCGTGCTGGTCACGGCGGGGACGATCCCGAAAACGTCGAGCGGCAAGATTCAGCGCCACGCCTGCCGCGCCAACTTCCTGGCCGGGAGCATGGAGGTCATCGGCGAGTGGCGGATGACGCTCGGCGCGGGGGCCGAGCCGTCGGAGGCGACCGCGCCTTCCTCCCCGCTCGCCAGCGCCGAGTCGGTCGAGATGTGGCTGGCGACGCACCTCGCGGGGAAGCTCGGCGTAGACGCCTGCGAGATCGAAATCAACCAGACGCTCGGCCGCTACGGCCTCGACTCGCTGGCCGCCATCGAGCTGGCGCACAGCGTCGAGACCGCCTTCGGCGTGAGCCTGCCGATGTCGAGCTTCCTGCAAAGCGCGACCGTCGCGCAGCTCGCCGCGCAGCTCGTGGCGCGCGCCGGCTCGGACGACGCGCACGCCGCGCCCGCGCCGCGCGCGTCCGAGGAGGACGCGGAGGAGGGGGTCGAACACACGCTCTCCCACGGCCAGCAGTCGCTCTGGTTCCTCCACCAGCTCGCGCCCGAGAGCGCGGCCTACAACATCGCGGGGGCGGCGCTCGTCCGCGGCGCGCTCGACGCGTCGGCGCTGCGCGAGTCGTTCCGGGCGCTCGTCGCGCGCCACGCCTCCCTGCGCACGACCTTCCACGCGACCCCGTCCGGCCCCGTCCAGCGCGTCCAGGACGCGGCCGAGTTCGGCTTCGTCGAAGAGGACGCGGGCGCGTGGGGCGAGGAGGAGTTGCAGGAGCGCCTGGCTGAAGAGTCGCGCCGGCCCTTCGACCTCGCGGCGGGGCCGCTGCTGCGCGTCGCACTCTACCGGCGGACTGAGGGCGAGACGGTGGCGCTGCTCGTCGTCCACCACATCGTCGCGGACTTCTGGTCGTTCGGCGTGGTGCTCGGCGAGCTGGGCGCGCTCTACGAGGCGGCGAAGCTCGGCGCGGAGGCTTCGCTCCCCGCGCTCCCGCTCCGCTACACGGACTACGCGCGCTGGCACCGCGAGCTGTTGCAGGGCGCGGAGGGCGAGCGGCTGCGGCTCTACTGGCAGAAGCAGCTCTCGGGCGAGCTGCCCGTCCTCAACCTGCCGTTCGACAACCCGCCCGCGCCCGTCCAGAGCTTCCGCGGCGACTCGCACGGCTTCCGGCTGGACGCGGGGCTGACCGCCGCCCTCAAGGCGCTCAGCCAGGAGCAGGAGGCGACGCTCTACGTCACGCTGCTGGCCGCCTTCCAGGCGCTCATGCACCGCTACACGGATCAGCCGGAGGTGCTGGTCGGTTCGCCCACGGCGGGCAGGAGTCTGGCCGAGACGGCCGGCGTGGTCGGCTACTTCGTCAACCCCGTGGCCCTGCGCGCAGACTTCGCCGGCGACCCGACGTTCAAGGCGTTCCTCGCGCAGGTGCGTCAGACCGTCTTCGCCGCCTTCGAGCATCAGGAGTACCCGTTCTCGCTGCTCGTCGAGCAGTTGCAGACGGCGCGCGACGCCAGCCGCCCGCCGCTCGTGCAGGTGATGTTCACGCTGCAAAAGGCGCACCTGGCGGGCGAGAGGGGGATGACGCTCTTCGCGCTCGGCGAGGCCGGGGCGCGGATGAGGCTCGGAGACCTGGACCTCGAATCGGTCGCGCTCCGGCAGCGCGTGGCGCAGTTCGACCTCACGCTGATGATGGCCGAGGAGGACGACGGACTCGTCGGCTCACTGCAATTCAACACGGACTTGTTCGAGCCCGAGACCGTCCAGCGCATGGCGGGCCACTACCGCTCACTGCTCGAAGCCGTCGCCGCCGACCCCGACCTCCTGGTGGCCGAGCTGCCGCTGCTGACTCCCGCGGAGGAGCGGCAACTCGCCGCCTGGAATGACACATCTGTCTACTACGACACCGACGGCCTCTGCCTCCACGAACTCTTCGAGCGCCAGGCCCGGCGCACGCCCGACGCCGTCGCCGTGGAGTACGACGGCCGGGGCCTGACCTACGCCGAGCTCAACGCCCGGGCCAACCGCCTCGCCCGCCGCCTGCGCGCCCTCGGCGTCGGCCCGGAGTCGCGCGTCGGCCTCTGCGCCGGC
>DASVQJ010000237.1:0-3611 GCA_036389235.1 Pyrinomonadaceae bacterium
CAGGAGTCAGAATAAGAAGAGCCGCGCCCTCTTCATTCTGACTCCTGACTCCTGACTCCTGACTCCCTTCTCTTACTCCGGCTTCCCTTTGCACGTCGGGCCGAAGAGGGCGGGGATTTTGCCGCTGATGATGGGGTATTCGTGCGCGGTGGCGTTGAGGGGGAGCCAGTCGGCGTGCTCGTCGGGGAGGGCGGCGTCCGAGTAGATGGCCTCGACGGGGCACTCGGGGACGCAGGCGTCGCAGTCGATGCAGGTCTCGGGGTTGATGTAGAGGCGGTCGGGCAGTTCGTGGAACGCCTCGACGGGGCAGACCGCCGCGCAGTCGGTGTACTTGCAGTCCACGCAATCCTCTGTCACCACGTAGGTCATCGCTCGTCTGTTTCCTTCAACTGGGATGGGCGTCTTCGGCAGGGAGATTTTACGACGCGCGGCGTGCGTGTCAAACGGGGCGGCGGCGGTATCCCTTGTTAACTTGAGTGTGAAGGGAAGGGAGATTAACCACAGAGGCACAGAGGACACGGAGGGGCACAGAGTATTCAACCCTCTGTGCAGCCTCAGTGTCCTCTGTGCCTCTGTGGTTAACCGCCCTCCACCCCGGAGGCCGCGTAGAAAGGATAAAGCGAGGAAGCGCCGCTCACCTGTTCGACTTGCAGCCCGGGTGGTCGCAGGTGCAGACGGAGGTCGGGTCGGAGTCGTTCTCGTCCTCGCAGTCGTCGCTGCAAAACCTCCGCTCGCCCGCGACCATGCAGGTGCAGGTCTGGTGCGCGCACTTCTTCTCGTCGGTTCTGACGGGGTCTGCCATCTCGACTTGTCTCCCTCTTTAAATGTTAGCGGCCGTCGTTGCCGCCCTCGCGCGTGTCGGCCGGGCCGGGCTGCGTCTCGGTGCGGTTCGACTGGTCGCGCACCTGCATCGACGGGCTCGCCTCCTGCACGACCTCGTTCTCGCGCTCGTGCATCTTCTGGTTCTTCTTGTCCTTCCGCCCGCCGTCCTTCTTCTGCCTGTCCTTGTCTGACATCTTTCCCTCCGTGTTAGTGAATGGGTTTTGGGTTCCGGGTGTCGGGGAAAACCGGGCTTTCAACCAACACCCGGAACCCAAAACCCAAAACCCTTCTTCATCCCGCCGTCGTGTCGCCGCCGAGGAGCGTCAGCACCTCGCCCGTGATGTAGCTCGAATCCGCCTCCGACGCGAAGAAGACGTAGGCCGGGGCCATCTCTTCGGGCTGCGCCGGACGCTTGAAGGGCGTGTCGGCGCCGAACTCGGCCACGTCCTCCGCCTCCTTGTCCGCGGGGTTGAGCGGCGTCCAGACCGGCCCCGGCGCGACGCAGTTGACGCGTATGCGCCGCCCGACGAGGTTCTGCGCGAGCGACTTCGTGAAGGCGTGAATCGCGCCCTTCGTCGCCGAGTAGTCGAGCAGCTCCTTGCTCCCTTCGAGCCCCGTGATCGAGCCGGTGTTGATGATACAGGCGCCCTCGCGCATGTGCCCGAGCGCCGCCTTCGCCATGTAGAAGTAGCCGTAGATGTTCGTGCGGAACGTCCTGTCGAACTGCTCGTCCGACACGTCGTCGATCGTCTTCTGGTGCCGCTGGAAGGCCGCGTTGTTGACGAGGATGTCGAGCTTGCCGAACCCCTCGACGGCGCGTCCGACCGCCTCCTGACAGAAGCTCGACTCGCGCACGTCGCCCGGGATGAGCAGCGCGCGCCGCCCCTCGCCCTCCACCGCGCGGCGCGTCTCCTCGGCGTCCACCTGCTCCTCGGGCAGGTAGACGAGCGCCACGTCGGCGCCCTCCCGCGCGAAGAGCACGGCCACGGCGCGGCCGATGCCCGAGTCGCCGCCCGTGATGAGCGCCGCGCGGCCCTCAAGTTTGCCCGAAGCCTTGTAGTGCGGGGCCTCGTAGCGCGGTTTGAGTTCGAGTTCGTCTTCGAGGCCCGGCTTCTCCAGGTGTTGCGCCGGCATCGGCGACTCCGGCTCCTCCAACACGCGCGGCGGGGGCGCCCCGCGCAGTGCGGCCAACTTCTCCGCCGCCGACTCCGCCGCCGACTTGCCCGCAGACTTCTTCGCGGCGCCCTTCCGGCCCGACTTCGCCCCGCCCTTCTTCGCACCCTGCTTGTTCGACTTGGTCGCCATCAGCTCTCCCGTCGGATAAAATTCCGCGCGCGGGCACGTGCCCGAAAGCGCTCGGGGGGAGTTCGTTTAGAGGGGATTTGGTACGGACGGATTATAGGCAGGCCACGGCACGGATTTCTAGTTTAACTATCAAGTTTCTGTCTTAAAGTCAGAACCGCCTGCGGTAGAGGGCGGGTCGGTGTTACGGCATACAGGCGTATCTCGTAACACCGACCCGCCCTCTACCGCAGGCGGTTCTGACTGATGTCCGGTTCAGGCGCGCTTGAGGTTGCGGGCGGCCTGGGCGCGGGCGGCGGGCTTCTCCTCTTCCGTCGTCTGGGACATCTTGACGCGCTCGGCGCGGGCGGTCATGCGGCGGTCGAGGTCTGCGACCTGCTCGGGGGTGAGGCGGTAGATGTTCGGCTGGTTGTGGTAGACGCGCGCGCCCGTCACCACGTCGGCCTGCTTGAAGCCGAGGCGCTCGGCCTTCTCGACCAGCTCCTGCACGGTCATCTGCGGCTGGACGAGGGTGAGCGGCTGCTTCTCCTCAATCGTCTCGGGCACGGACGCGGGCACGGGCGCCTCGACGGGAAGGTCCGTGCCGTGCTCGCGCTTCATGTGCGTGAGGAAGTCGGAGAAGGTGACGCTGCCCGTCAGCTCGAACCCGACCTCGAAGGCCGGGCTGTTCGACTTCACGACCTGGAAGACGCGCACGATCTCGCCGTCGCGCTCCTGCAGGGAGACTTCGACCATCACGTCCACGAAGTATTCCAGGCCCGAGGCCGTCATCGGCAGCACGCGCCCGACTTCGTTGTCTTCCTTCGACTCTTTGCCCTTCGCCGGGATCTGGTCAACGATGACGACCGACTTGCCCGACTCCATGCAGAGCCGACGCAGCACGCCCTGCAAGACCATCTGGTCGGCGGCCAGCTCCTCGGCTGAGGGCTGAGCGAGCGGGTCGCCCGTGCGGTCGCGCACGGCCTTAATCGTCTCGGCGTGCTTGGCGGAGAAGTACGCCGCCCACGAGTCGAGCCCGAAGCAGCCGTAGTTCTGCTCCTTGCCCTCGCCCGACAAGGCCCAGTCTATGAACTCGGGCAGCTCGTCCGGGTGCTCGATTTCGAGCCCGTCGAAGTGGTTGCCGACGCCCGCCAGCAGACGCGTCTTGCGCTCCACGTCGAAGATGCAGAGGCGGCCGAGGCCGGCCTCCGCCAGCGAGCGCAGGAACCAGCTCTTGCCCGTGCCCGCGCCGCCGCGCACGGCCATCACCAGCCGCTGCTGGCGGGGGCGGCGGCTCAAAGGGTTAATTCTCGGTTTCGTCGTATTGCTCATCACTCAATTCTCCTCGAAAGCCGGTTCCGGCCTGAAAATGCTTGGAGGGGGGCCTCTAGCGCCTGACCGGCGGAGAACTCTTCCGGAACTTCGGGAGTCGCTCCGCGATACGACGGGCACTGTATCACACGTGAAACGGCGGCGCAACATTTTTCACGCGTGAAACGTACGGCCCG
>DASVQJ010000238.1:0-28777 GCA_036389235.1 Pyrinomonadaceae bacterium
GCGGCCGAGTTCCTGGACGAGCGCGCGGCTGGTGCGGATGAGCTTGTTGATGGTCTCGATCATGTGGACGGGGATGCGGATGGTGCGCGCCTGGTCGGCGATGGCGCGCGTCACGGCCTGCCGGATCCACCACGTCGCGTACGTGCTGAATTTATACCCGCGGCGCCACTCGAACTTGTCGACCGCCTTCATGAGGCCGATGTTCCCCTCCTGGATCAGGTCGAGGAACTGCAGCCCGCGGTTCGTGTACTTCTTCGCTATCGAGACCACGAGGCGCAGGTTCGCCTCGGTCAGCTCGCGCTTGGCCTCCTGCGTCTCGGCCTCGCCCGCGACGATGGACTGGTACGTGCGCTTTATCTCGACGGCCGAGATGGCGTGGTCCTCTTCGACCTTCTTCAGACGCCTGCGCGCCGCGCTCAGCTGGCGCTTCAGCTCCTTCTCGACCTCGGGCTTGATGCGCTTGTTCTCAAGCTTGTCCGAGAGTTTCTTGATCTCGCGCTCGGCCGAGCGCACCTCCTTGTGTGCGGAGGCGATGGCGTCGATGAGGCGCTGGCGCGCAGACTCCTTCAGGTTGAGGTTCTTAATCTCCTGCGAGATTTCGAGGCGCGTGCGCGCCACCTTGCGCTTGAGGCGCAGGAGCTTCTTCGTCGGCTTGCCGCGCGTCAACTTCTGCTCGGCGGCGAGCTTCTCCCACTCCTTCAAACCTTCCTTGAAGTGCTTGCGGATGTTCTCGACGCCTTCGAGCGTCCACTGCAAGTACTCGTCGGCCTTGTCCTCCGCCTCCGACACGTCGGCCTGGTCGGAGAAGTTGACGATGTCGCGGATGCTCAGCTCGCCCGTCTGCAACTCGTCGCCGATGCGGATGAGTTCCTTGACGGCGATGGGCGAGCGCGAGATGGCCTTGTGGGTCTTGATCTGGCCGCGCTCGATGCGCTGCGAGATGGAGACCTCCTGCTCGCGCGTCAGGAGCGGCACGGTGCCCATCTGGCGCAGGTAGACGCGGACGGGGTCGGCCGACTTCTCGTCCTCGCCCGCCGAGAGGTCGAGGTCGTCGACCTCGTCGAGCGTCCCCTCCTCTTCGACGTCGGTCGCCAGCGAGGCGACCTCCGAGATGAGTTCTTCGTCCGACTCGACCGCCCCGATGGTCGCCGCTTCGAGCTTCTGGAGCACGTCGTCGATGTCGCGCTCGGAGACCGGGTCGCCCGAGACGACCTCGCCGTAGCCCTCGTAGAATTTTTCGCCGCCCGTTTCCAACAGATCCAGCCCCTGCTTCTTCATCTTCTCGCTCAAATCGTCGCCCCCCCGTTAGACGCCATAGCCGCGGAAAGCGTCTCATACGTGGCTTCGGACATTAATGTTTCTGCCCCTACGCCGTCGGCCGCCCCACCCCGCACACAATTAAGTCATTGATGCGAGGGACATTAGATGTTTGACGCTCTTTTCCAGTTGTACTCTCGGCCGCCGCCCAGCGGCCAAAGCTTTAAAGGGAGGTTCAAACACGGACACGCCCCTGAGATGCAGCAGACAGCGCGCCGGTTCGTTTGCGCGGCGCCAAATCCGAAGCTCTAACCGAAGAAATAGCATAATTTACACATATATTCCAGCCCTCGCCGCGGATTGGGTGTTTTCCCCTGTAAACTAGACGCTTTCGACGCCCGGCGGTTCCCCGAATCCTCCCGGATGGGTCAAAAAGAGCCTTTGCCCCCCGACGTTGCCCCTCCGGGTCAGAAACTTCCTCCTCCGAAGAGGAACGTTGAACCTCGGAGGAGGAGATTTCCTCTTCCGACAAGGAAATTTCCTTCTTCGGGGAGGAACGTTCCTCCTCGGGGAAGGAACATTCCTCCCCGAAGAAGGAAATTTCCTCCTCCGAAGAGGAACGTTCCTCCTCCGAAGAGGAAATTTCCTTGTCGAAGGAGGAATGTTCCTCCTTTTTGGAGGAACATTCCTCCTTTGAGGAGGAACGTTCAGGTAAAAAGGCGGGAAGTTGAAATTTGGAGGAGAAACGTACGGGAAAAGCTCGGAATTTTCACCTCGGAACTCGAATGGCGAACCTGTGGGCGTGAAATCCGCTCAAAAAATTGCGTGAGTTTGTGATAAAAGAGGGTTGTTAGTCTTCTTCCGGCGGAACAGCCGGAAATCCCGGTGCGAACATGATGATAAAGGCCCTGCTGATCTTCTTCTGGGCGGTGGTGCCCGGCCTGATAACGGGCTGGATGCTCAGGGAGCGCGGGCGGAGCTTTCTGCCGGGGCTCCTTCTGGGGGCCGTCTGCGGCCCTCTGGGCATCCTGGGGGTTCTGACCTTTATTTATGTCTCCGACCGCAGGCGCGCGAGCGGCCGGGGGCGCGGGCGCGGCCACGCCGTGCGCGTCTTTTACGACATCCCGGTGGTCGGGCGCCTGCACGTCTCGACCGTGTGGGCGCTGGCGGGGGTCGCCACCTTCCTCTGCCTCTGGATGATCGGCGGCATCACGTACGAGGTTTACAGGGCCGAGTTGAACCCCAAGACCAAGCCCGAGCAGGCGCGGCAGACGGCGAACGAGTCCGCGCAGCCGAAGGCGCTCCTCCCGACGAACGCGCCTCCGGAGAAGACGCCCCGGGAGACACCCCTGGCCGAGCAGTCGCAGGGCAACACGTCTACGCAGGCGCGCTCGGCGCTGCTCGGCAACTTCTCCGGCCAGCCGGGTCAGCCCGCGGACGTACACGCGCCCGCGGGTAACTCCGCGACGAACTGGCAGCCCGCGCCAACGACCGCCGGCAACGCCCCGCAGCCCGCCCCCGCCGCGCCCGCCGCCGCCGCCGTCACGCCGCAGCCGAACGCGCCGCCCACGCCGCAACCTCCGAAGGCTCCCGCGCCCGCGCGCGCCGACGCGGTCGCGGAGGTGACGCGCGACCTGGCGTCGCGCGGGCACAGGGTTCACGCGTCCTTGAGCGGCGACTCGCAGAGCGCGACGCTCTCGCTCACGGGCGCGTCGCTGACGCGCGACGCGGGCAACCAGCTCCTCGGCAACGGGCGCCTGCGCGGCGCGCTCAAGGCCGCGGGCGTCCGCATCGTCGTCCTGATGAACGGCGAGCAGAGCTGGACGTACATGCTCTGACCCCCTTAAGAATTTGAAAGTTCAACTTTGAACTTTCGAATCGCCGATTTGGTCAAGGCCGTGAACCATTTCGTCACCCGCTGACGGGCGCCCGCCCGGAAGCATCCTCTCGACCGAAAGAAAAAGGCCGGAAACCCTGCCGCCTCCGTCCGCACCCGCCGCCGGGCGACGTGGCACGCGGGTTGTTTAGCTTAATGGCGTCTCGTAATTGAGACTGGTTACGGTGCCGATGCGCCGGCAACCACAAAGTCGGGGCCCGGCTGTGAAGGGGAGAGCGCAGCCGGGCCTCAGCTTTTTTTTGACCGCCGTTTAAGGTTTGGGTTTTCGCGCGAGTGGGTGATAATGCCCGGCATGACCGCTGAACTACCTCAGAAGAACGAGACCGGCCAGACCGTGCTGGTCGTGGACGACATGAGCGACAACCTCATCCTCATCAGCCTCTCGCTCCAGGACCTCGGCTACCGCGTCGTCACGGCGTCGAACGGCGCCGACGCGCTCAACGTGGCGAAGCTGGCGCGCCCCGACCTCATCCTGATGGACATCGCCATGCCGCAGCAGGACGGGCTCGCCGCCACGCGCCGCATCCGCGAGGAGTCGGAGCTACAGGACGTGCCCGTCGTCGCGCTCACGGCCTTCGACACCGACGGCTTCCGCCAGGCGGCCTTCGACGCCGGCTTCAACGGCTACCTGACCAAGCCCATCGACTTCGACCGCCTGCGCAACCTCATCGCCAAGCTGCTCGCGCGGGACAAAGGCAACACCACGCGCCTCTGAACGCGTCCGCCTTTCTTCCCACCGACCGCACCCCTCGCCGGACGCCTTCGACGCCGGCAGCCCGACCCGCTTAAACTTTCTAAAGGGAGAGTTGAGATGAACAGAAGGCACATCCTTTTGACCGTCGCGCTGTCACTCGCCGCCGGCCTCGCGGGGCAGGCGCTCTACGGGGCGCTCGCCGCCCCGCCCGCGGCGCGCGCGGCCGGCGAGCCGCGGCGTGACGCGCAGTACGAGTACTGCGCGGTCGTGAAGTCGCAAGGCCCCACGACGCCCCGCATCTTCTTCTGGATTACTTATTTTAAGGACGAGGGGATGAAGATCGAGACGGTCGAAGCCTCGCTCAGCGGCAGCTCTTACGCGAAAGCCATCACCAAGCTCGGCCTGGACGGCTGGGAGATGGTCGGCGAAGGCCCGCTCGACATACGCCTCGACCCGCGCCCCGGCACCTCCGCGACCGCCCCCACCGCCCTCTTCTTCAAACGGCGGAAGGAATGAGTAAAGCGTTGAAGGGTTAAGCCGCGGCGGCGGCGGCGGACGTTAGCCGGGGGTGAGCCGAAGGCGCGCGAGCGCCGACGCGAGCCCCCGGGACAGGCGGGGATAAAAATTCAGGAGCCCCGCAGGGGCGAAGGACGCGTCGCACGTCCCTCCGCCCCTCCGGGGCTCCTGCTTTTTATTGAACGCGGAACCGGGGGCTCGTTTCGGCGCTTCGCCTGCGGCTCACGCCTCTCACTCGCCCCCGGCTAATCTCCTGAGCCCCTCCGGGGCTCTTCACTTTTGCCTTTCGACTACTTCTTGCCGCCGCCCTGCTCCTCAGCCCCCTTGAGCTCCTTCTCGGCGGCCTCGGCCTTCTCGTCAATCTGTTCGACGCCGCCCTTGACCGCGCCGATTAGCGCGCCCACGCCCGCGCCGACGAGGATGTCGCCCGCAACCTCCCTGGCCTGGTTAAGGATCGACTTCGAGCCGCCTTTCTTCGAGCCGCCTTTCTTCGAGCCGCCCTTCTTGGCTCCGCCCTTCTTCGAGCCGCCCTTCGAAGCGCCGCCGCCCTTCCTGGCGCCGCCTTTGGACGCTCCGCCCTTCGCGCCGCCTTTCTTAGCGCCGCCTTTGGCCCCGCCCTTCTTCGAGCCGCCGCCACCGCCGCCCTTCTTCGAGCCGCCCTTGCTGCCGCCCTTGCCCGAAGAGCCCTTCGCGCCGCCCTTGGCGCCGCCCTTCTTCGAGGTCTTCTCGTCGTCCTTCTTTGACGACTTCTTCGAGGACTTTTTGGAAGCCATTCCCTTTTCTCCTTCTTCGCCTGGTCTTTTGTACAGCTTTACATCTTGTAGCAAATGGCGCCGCCGCTGTCATCAACTTTTCTCTCCCACCTGACACAAAAATCCGCCCGCGCGGACGGTCGCGTAAGTTAACGCGTGGCCGAGAAACTTATTGACTCGCCGCGCGGCGGCGTCAAGAATGCTGCACCGAAGGGCGCCGGCCTTCCCTTCTCCGGCGCGGCGCGACACCTTCCTTTCGTCAGGCGGGGCGGCGTGAGCGAGAGAGAGTTCCACTACCGCTGGGAGTACGACCTGCGCGCGAGCCCGCAGGCGCTCTGGCCGCTCGTCTCCGACACGAACCGCTTCAACCGCGACGCCGGCCTGCCCGACGTTTCCGCGCAGGGCTCGTCCGAGGCCGCCGGCAGCGTCGGCAGGCGCCGGCTCAAGCTTAAGAAGCTCGGCGTCGGCGTCGAGTGGGAGGAGGAGCCTTTCGAGTGGGTGCGCCCCTTCCGCTTCGGCGTGGTGCGGCGCTACCGTTCGGGGCCGGTCGAGGAGCTGCGCGTCGCCGCCGAACTCTCCGAGCGCGAGGGCGGCGGCACACATCTCGTCTACGACGTGCGCGTGCGGGCGCGCGGCGCGCTCGGCCGCGCGGTCGTCCCCCTCCGGGTCGGCCGCGCCGGCGCGCGGAGGTTCGCGGAGGTCTTCCGCCGCTACGACCGGCTCGCCCTCGACGAGCAGGTGCAAACCGCCGAACCGGCCCGCGCGAACAGACTCGGCGCGAGCGCGAGCACGCTGCTCGACTCGCTGCTCGCCAAGCTCGTCGGCGAAGGGGCGGACTCGCGCCTCGCCGCGCGGCTCCGCGAGACGGTCGAGTCCGCCGACGAGCTGACGCTCGCGCGCCTGCGCCCTTACGCGCTCGCCGACGCGTGGGGCGCGCCCCGGCGCGAGGTGCTCGAACTGTGTCTGAGGGCGACGCGCGGCGGGTTGCTCGACCTGCGCTGGGAGCTGCTCTGCCCCGTCTGCCGCGGCGCGCAGCAGTCCGCCGAGACGCTGCGCGACGTGCGCGCGGAACAGCACTGCGACTCCTGCCGGATAGACTTCACCGTCGCCTTCGACCGCTCGGTCGAGGTCGTCTTCCGCCCCAACCCTTCAGTCCGCCGCGTAGAGGGGCGCGACTTCTGCGTCGGCGGCCCGCAGGTGACGCCGCACGTCGTCGTCCAGCAGCTCGTCCCCGCGGGCGAGGCGCGCACCGTCGCGCCGCTCCTCGAAGAAGGCCGCCACCACCTGCGCACGGGCGCGAACGACGAGGTGCGCGCGCTCCTCGTCACGGCCAACGGCTCTGAAGAGCTGACGCTCGGCGCCGACGGCGTCGGTGTCGAGGAAGAGTTGACGGTCTCGACGCACCCCGTCATCCGGCTCTTAAACGACACCGGCGGCGAGCGCCTCTTCCGCATCGAGCGCGAGGCGTGGGGCGGGCAGGCGGCGACCGCCGCGGAGGTCACCGCGCTCCAACTCTTCCGAGACCTCTTCGCCGCGGAGGCTCTGCGCCCCGGCGACCGGATCAACGTCGGCCAGATGACCATCCTCTTCACAGACCTGCGCAACTCGACCCGCCTCTACCGCGAGATCGGCGACGCCGTGGCCTTCGGCGCCGTGATGAGCCACTTCGACGTGCTGCGCGAAGAGATCGCGCGCGAGGGCGGCTCCATCGTCAAGACCTTGGGCGACGCCGTCATGGCCGTCTTCCCCCGCCCCGCGCCCGCGCTGCGCGCCATCATGTGCGCGCAGCGAAAGCTCGCCTCGCCGCCCGAGGGCGTGCGCCCGCTCACGGTCAAGGCGGGGCTGCACGCAGGCCCCTGCATCGCCGTCACGCTCAACGAGCGGCTCGACTACTTCGGCTCGAACGTCAACATCGCCGCGCGCCTCGAACCCCTCTCGACCGGCGAGGACTGCGTCATCACCTCCGACGTGCGGCGCGACCCGGAGGTTCTGGAACTGCTCGCGGACCCCGCGGGCGGCCTCGCGGCCGAGCCGTCCGAGGCCGTGCTCAAGGGCTTCGACAACGAATGCTTCGAACTCTGGCGCGTGAGGCGGACGGAAGCCCGACCGTGACGGAGGGCCTTTAGTCCCACCCCGATTGACGGAGGTTTATATGACGACCTCGACGACCATCGCCCCCCAAGTAACGGAAGTCGCGACCGCCCGCCCGCGCCGCCGGAGGGGTTGGATGAAGTACGGCGCGGCCCTCGTCGTCGTCCTGCTCGCGTGGGCGGCCTTCGACCTCTACGCGCCGCGCCGCACGTCGATGCGCGAGTTCGACGCCGACGAGGTGGCGCGGCTTGAGACGGCGATGTGGCGCTCCTACTACTCGCGCCAACGCCTCAAGCTCTTCCGCGAGCTGGCGGAGCTTCTGCGCACGCAGTACCGCCTGCCGCTGCTGCGCTCGAACGCCGTCGCCTACCGCGCCGCCAAAGCCGCCTTCGTCTTCAAGGACGGGCGCTCCCGCACAGACTACGAGCGCGCCCTGCCCGACCTCGTCAGCTTCTACCAGTCCGTCCGCGCCGTCTCCGACACGGACTTCGACGCGGAGCGCGCCGCGCGCCTCGAACTCGAATGGTGGATCGTCCACCGCGAGCGCCGCGCGCACGCGCCCGGCGACCTCGACCGCGCGCTCGCAGACCTCCAGGCGGAACTCTTCCACGTCCCCGCCGGCCGCCTCGCCGAGCACGCGCGCCTCCGCGCCGAGGCGATGGAGATACGCGACACGAAGGCCGAACAGGGCGGCGTCGCCGAAGAGGACTGGCGCAGGATTGGCGAACTCCTCCAACAGTCCTGGCGCTCGCTCCACGCGGCCGTCAACAAATGAGAAACTACAGCGGCGTTCACCCGTACGCGACTACCCGCCGGGAGCGCGGGCATCCCTGCCCGCCATGAGCGCGTCAGCGCGAAAGCAGCGAGACTTTAAATCTCAAGGTTGAGGGGGAGCGAGAGGCTGTAAGCGTGCCGGCGGCACGCTTTGGCGGGCAGGGATGCCCGCGCTCCCGGCGTGGGGAGTCGGGCTCGCGCGAACACAGCTATATCCAGACGAGCTTGGCGTTGGAGCCGGGTGACGCCTCTCTAATACGGCGGGCGGCGCGGCGGTGGCGGCGGGCCGCCCGGGCGCGGGGGCGGCGGGTAGCCGGGCGGAGGGTAGCCGGGCGGCGGTGGGTGCCCGCCGAACGGGGGCGGTCCGCCGTCGGGTGGTGGCGGCGCCGCTTGCCGCCTGCGGCGTTCTTCCTCTGCGCGACGCGCCGCCTCGTCGGACGCGGACGGTGCGGCGGCGGGCGCCGGGGTCGGGTTGACTACGATGACGATGGGGGCCGCGTTCTGTGTCGGCGCTGCCGTCTTCGAGTCGTCGGATGCGGCCGAGGCACCTGCGCCCGGGTCGGCTTGCTGTTCGGAAGCGTCGGTAGTTTTCGTAGGGGCCGGGGTCGGCGCGGAGGAGGCGGAATCAGAACTCGCTCGCGCGCCTGCGGGCCGCTCGGGCTGCGCGTCCGCGGGCGACTCTCCGGCCTGCGTCGTGTGGTCAAGGTCGGCGGCCGGCTTAACGTCCGCGGGGCTCGTGCCCCAGATGAGCGGGAAGGCGACGACGGTGCAGACCGCCACGACGGCGGCGGCGACGAGCAGCTTCGCCGTCGCGCCGAACGAACGCCGCTCGGGCTCCGCGTCGAAGTGCGAAGGGACTCTGGTCGAAGAGGAGGGGTGCGCGCCGACTCGTAAGGCGCCGAGCGTCGTCTCGCCGAAGTAGTAAGACGTGCCCGACGCCCCCGTCAACGAATCGACGACGGTCGCGTCGCCGCCGACGGCCGCCTGCCGCAGCATCTCGCGCATCTCGGCGGCCGTCTTCGGTCGGAGCGCGGCCTTCTGCGCCATCGCGCGCCTGATGACCCGGCTGACGGCGACCGGGATGTGCGGCCGCACGACGTGCGCGGGGCGCAGCGGGTCGGCCTCGTTGTTGACGACGGCCGCGGCGCGCGTCAGCGCGTCAACCGGCGGCTCGCCGGTTAATAGATGATAGAGCGTCGCGCCCAGAGAGTAGATGTCGCTGCAAGCGTCCGTCCCGGTGCCCTGCACCTGTTCGAGCGGCGCGTACGTCGGCGAGTAGCCGAGGACGCTGCCCGTCGCGGTCCCGCCCGCGCGCGAAGGGTTCCCCTTCGCCAGCCCGAAGTCGAGCAGAACCATCCGGCCGCGCTCCGTCCGCTTGATGTTCTGCGGCTTGATGTCGCGGTGGACGACCGGCGGCTCCTGCGCGTGCAGGTATTCGAGCGCGTCGAGCAGCTCGTCGGCCCAGGCCAGCACGTCGGCGACGGGGAACCAGCCGCCGCGCGCCTTGAGGAGTTCGCCGAGGTCTGCGCCCTCTATGTACTCCATGACGAGGAACTGCCCTTCGGCCTCCACGAAGTGGTCGCTGACGCGCGGCAGCGCCGGGTGGCGGAGGTGGTTGAGCAGGACGGCCTCGCGCTCGAAGGCGCGGCGCAGCGCCGTGTCGTCGAAGAAGAAGGTCTGCTTGATGGCGACCGTGCTGTTGAAGCGCTCGTCGGTGGCGACGTAGACCGCGCCCATGCCGCCGCGGCCGATCTGCCGGGTCACGCGGTAGCGGTTCTGGAGCAGTGTGCCGGGTTCGGGCATGGCTTGGGTTCGGGACTCCTTCCGGGGCGGCGGGCGGGTTCTTTCGGGCGGGGCGTGAAGGCCGGATTTAAAGGCGCGGGGCCGCGCACGGCGGCGGCCCGCATATTCGACATTAGCCGATTGCGCCGATTTTAATCAACACTTATTTTGTCGCGCCGCGCGGCGGAGGCGGCGCGGCTCAGCCGGCGCGCTCGTTGATCCAGACGGGCTTGGCGTTGCAGCCGGAGCCGTTGCTGCGCCAGCGCGGGCACGACCAGAAGTAGCTGCCGGCGGAGGTGGGGCCGCGCTTGAGCATCGGCGTCTTGCAGAGGAGGCAGGGCGGGCCGGACTCGGGCTCGGGGCGCGGCTCTTCGAGAGCGCCCTTGTCGTCGAACCAGCGCGCGCCGCGGCAGTCGGGGTAGCGGACGCAGGAGAGGAAGGGGCGCTTGCCCTTCTCCTTCGGCAGCCGCAGGCGCATCGCGCCGCCGCAGGTCTGACAGGGGGTCTGGAGCAGGGCCTTGCGCTGCTTCGCGTTCTTCGGCGCGTCGCTCAGGTAGCCGCACGCCTCGCGCCCCGCGGAGCACGCGAGGAACTTCCCCGCCGCGCCCTCGCGCTCGACCAGGAATCCGGCGCGCCCTTCCCTTTTACACTTCGGGCAGTCGAGCGCGCCTTCGGGCCGGGGCATCTGTCGCGCCGTCGCGCCGTTGCCGCCGGCCGCGGGGCGCTCGACCTCCGAGCCCGCGATCTGCGCGACCAGCTCCGAGACCATCGCGCGCACCTCGACCATGAACGAGTCCAGCTCGTACTCGCGCCGCGCCATGCGCGAGAGCTTCTGCTCCCAGCGCCCCGTCAGCTCGGCCGACTTCAGGAGCGGCGAGGGGAGCATCTTGATGAGGGCCGCGCCCTTCGCCGTCGCGACGAGCGACTTCTTCTCGCGCGTGACGTAGTCGCGCTTGAGGAGCGTCTCGATGATGGAGGCGCGCGTCGCCGGAGTCCCGAGCCCCGCCTCCTTCATCGCGAGGCGCAGCTCCTCGTCCTCGACCTTCTTCCCCGCCGTCTCCATCGCGCCGAGCAGACTCGACTCCGAGTAGCGCGGCGGCGCCTTCGTCTGCTTCGCCTGCGCCTCCGCGTCCAGGACCTCGGCCGGGTCTTTCGCCTTGAGCGGCGGAAGCTCCGCCGACTCCTCCTCGTCCTCCTCGCCCGATTTCTTCGCGCCCTCTTCCGAAGCCTTAGCGCCGCCGCGCCCCGGCGGCTCGACCTCGCGCCAGCCGGCCTTGAGGACGACCGTGCCGCGCGTGATGAAGCGCTCGCCCTCCGCCTCGGTCACGACGGTCGTGCGCTCAAGCTCGGCGTCCGGGAAGAAGGCGGCGAGGAAGCGGCGCGCGACCAGGTCGTAAATCCGCTTCTCGTCGGGCGAGAGCGCGTCCGGTTTAATCTGCTGCTTGGTGGGGATGACGGCGTGGTGGTCGGTGACCTTCTTGTCGTCGACGTGGCGGCTCGTCAGTTTGGGCTTGCCGCCCGCGAGAATCTTCTCGATGAAGGGGACGTAAGGGCCGACCGACGCCGCGCGGACGTGCGCCTCGATCTCCTCGGCGACGGCCTTCGAGAGGTGGCGCGAGGAGGTGCGCGGGTAGGTGAGAAACTTCTTCTCGTAGAGCGACTGCGCCAGCTCCAGAGTCTTCGTCGCCGTGAAGGCGTAGCGGACGTTGGCCGCGCGCTGTAACGAAGTCAGGTCGTGTAGCAGGGGCGGCTTCTCGCGCGCGGCCTTCTTCTCGACCGACTGAACCGCGCCCCGCTTCCCCCGAACCTTCCGGACGACCGATTCGGCGTCCTCCTTCTTGTCGAAGCGGCTGCCGTCTTTGCCGAACCAGCGGCCGCGGTACTCGCCGCCGGGCGCGCCGAAGGTCGCGACGACCTCGAAGTAGTCGGTGGGGACGAACTCGGCGATCTCCTTGTCGCGCTCGACGATGAGGGCGAGCGTCGGCGTCTGGACGCGGCCGAGCGAGAAGACGCCCTCGTGCCCGGCGCGGCGCGCGCGCACCGTCTGCGCCCGCGTGGCGTTGATGCCGACGAGCCAGTCGGCGCGCTGGCGGGCGTGCGCCGAGTCGCGCAGGCCCTTGTACTCGCCGGCCGGCTTCAGGTTGCGGAAGCCCTCGACGATGGCGTCGCGCGTGAGCGAGGAAATCCACAGACGCTCGACCGGCTTGCGGCAGCCCGCGAGCGTGTAGACGAGGTCGAAGATCAGCTCGCCCTCGCGCCCCGCGTCGGCCGCGTTGACGACCGTCGTCACGTCCTCGCGCCCGAGCAGCGCGCGGATGACGTTGAACTGTTCGAGCGTGCGCTCGGAAGGGTGGTACTTGAACTCTTCGGGGAGGATGGGCAGGTCTTCCACGCGCCAGCGCTCGAACCGCGGGTCGTAAGCCTGCGGGTCGTCCAGCTCGACGAGGTGCCCGACGCACCACGTCACGATGTCCGACTCGCCCGAGATGAAGCCCTCGCCCCGCCGCCCCGCCCCGAGCGCCGCGGCCACGTCCCGCCCCATCGAAGGCTTCTCGGTGACGATTAATCTCATAAGTGATGAGTGATGAGTGATGAGTGACGAGTGATGAGAAGGAACCAAGCCCGCCCTTTTCTTCTTATCACTTATCACTCATCACTTATCACTCAGTAGTCTTCGGTGTTCGTGTAGTAGACCTGCAAGTCCTTCTCGCCGGTGATGAGCCAGCGGCCGCCGGCGCGGATGAGGTTGAGCTGCTGGCGCACCGACCCTTTGGAGTTCTTGTCGGGCGAGTCGAACTCCCAGGTCTTGTCGAAGGCGGCGGTGGCGCGCAGGCCCGTCGCGTCGGGCGTGACCTCGATGTTGTCGAGCCTCACCTCCATCTGGTCGTAGCGGGTGAAGGCGTTGTTGCGGTCGGCGCGCACGATGGTGGCGGCCACGTTCTGCCGCTTGTAGTAAGTCTCCAGCACGTCGGCGTAGTGGCTCATGTGCTCGTCGAGCTTACGCTCGCGGGTGGACTCGGCCCAGTCTTTGAGCGCGGCGCCGACATCCTTCGCGACGCGCTCGGCGTCGGCCCGGGGGGCCGCGCCGTTGTTGTCCTCGAACGCCTTGAGGAGGTCGGCGTTGGCGCGGTCGTTGGACGTGAGCTTGCCGTCGTCGTAGTCGGCGCGCGGCTTGTACCAGGAGCGCGACTGGAAATAGAGGCGGAGGTCGTTGTCCTGGAAGGTGCGGCCGTGGCGCGCGTAGACGGTGTTGCGCAGGCGGCCCAGTTGGGCGGCCGTCATCCCCGAGAGGTCTGCGGGCGAGAGCAGAGAGCCCCCGATGATCTTCACCTCGGCGATCTGCATCGCCTCGGGGAGCGGCGTCGGCGTCGGGCTCGCGTTCGCGTTCGTGTTGCCGCGCGCGGGCGTCGGGGTCGGCCGCGCGTTGACGTTCACGGTCACGTCCCTGTCACGCCGCGTGTAGAGGAATACGCCCAGCGCCCCCAGCGCGCCCAGGCTGACGAGCACCACGAAGAGCAGGCCGACGACGTACCCCTTGCGCGAGGGGCGCGGCGGCGCGGCCGGCGGCGGCGGCGCGGCGTGCGCGTGCGGACGCTGCGGGTAGGCGTTCGGCTGCCGCGGCGCGGGCGCCGGCCGCGGTTGGGACGCGGAAGGGTCTTGAACGACCGTCACCTCGTCCTGCCCGGAAGCGGGCGGGCGGCCGCCCGGCCGCGGCGGGCTCGAAGGCGTGACGGGCACGGGGTGCGCCGTCGCGGGGAAGAAGGGCTCCTGCGGCGGGGCCGTGCCGGCCGCCGCGGCGTTAGGCCCGGCCGGTGCGGAGGTGAGCGCCGCCTGTATCTCGCGCGCGAACTCGGAGGCGTCGCTCGGCCGCGCGTCGGGCTCCTTCGAGAGCGCGCGCAGAACCGCGGCGCGCAGCGCGGGCGTGACCGGCAGGTCTTCGGGCAGGGGCGGCGGCGGCTCGCCGACGTGCTTGAAGATGAGGCTCGTGATGTTCGACGCGGTGAAGGGCGGCGCGCCCGCCAGCATCTCGTGGAGCATCGCGCCTAAGGAGTACACGTCGGCGCGCGAGTCCAGGGGCTCGCCCTTGCACTGCTCCGGCGACATGTAGAAGAGCGTGCCGACCATCATGCCCGCCTCGGTGAGAGTCGAGCCCTCGGCGGCGAGGTCGCGCAGCTTGGCGATGCCGAAGTCCACGACCTTGACGCTCTCGGCGGGGCGGTCTTCGTCGGCGGGGGTGACGATGATGTTGTCGGGCTTGATGTCGCGGTGGACGATGCCGCGCCGGTGCGCCGCGCCGACGCCCGCGCACACGTCGCGCATCAGGGAGACGGCGCGCGCGGGGGCGAGCCGGCCCTCGCGCCTGAGGATGTCGCGCAGCGATTCGCCGCGCACCAGCTCCATGACGATGTAGGCGAAGCCTTCGGGGCCGCGGGCCTCGCCGTAGTCGTGGATGGTGACGACGTTCGGGTGGTGGAGCTGCGCGGCGGCGCGCGCCTCGCGCCGGAAGCGCTCGACCAGCTTCTCGTCGCCGGTGAGGCGCGAGTGTAAGACCTTGACGGCGACCTCGTCGCCGATGAGGACGCGGCGCGCGCGGTAGACCGCCCCCATCCCGCCCGACCCGAGCGGCGAGACGATCTCGTACTTCCCGTCGAGCACGCGCCCCGCGAGCGAGTCGCCCGCCCCGGCCGAAGACGGCGCCCCGCCCGAGCCGGTGCTGACGGTCGGCAAAGACCCGCCCGCCTCGTCATTCGACACGGCGACGGTGCGCGCCCCGCAGCGCGTGCAGAACTGCGCGCCCTCGCGCAGCGGCCCCTGGCAGTTCGGACAGTTCATAAAGCTGGTGATAAGTGATAAGTGATAAGAGGGGGCAAGGCCCTTTCTTATCACTCATCACTCATCACTTATCACTCATCACTTCGGTTTTCTTGTCCCGTCACGCGGGACTCAAGTTAGCCTTATCAACCCTCGACGGCGTCGAGCACGCTCGTCGCCTTCTTCTCGTAGGCCGCGATGGCGGCCGCGTTCTGGCGCTCGACCTCGGTGAGCGCGGCGTCCGTGTACTTCGGGTTGGGCCTGTACCAACTGAAGCTTTTGAAGTAGCCCTGGAGCCACCTGTCCTTGAAGACCTTGCCGTGGCGCGCGTAAATCTCGTTGCGGAGCTTGCGCGCGTCTTCGAGGAACATGCCTTCGAAGAGCGCTTCGGTGACCCGCGTCGTGCTCAGGCTCTCCTTGATCTTGTTCTCGTAGGCGACGATGGTCTCGATGTTCTTCTGCTCGGTCGCGGAGAGCACGGGCTCCTTGTTGTCCTCGCGCGCCTCGTACCACGGCTGGCTCCAGAAGTACTGCGCGAGCCACTCGGTGCGGAACTGGCGCCCGCGCCGCGCGTAGACCTCGTTGCGCAGCAGGCGCAGCTCGTGGAGGCTCAGCCCCTTCAGCATCTCCTCGGTGACGAGCCGGTTCTCGAAGTGCTCCATGTCGCCGGGCGAGACGGCGGCGCGGCGCTGCTTGCGCTGCGCCTCGTCGATGGCGGCGAGGTTCTTGCGCTCGGTCGGCGTGAGCTGGCGCGCGTCGTAGGACGGGTCGGCCTTGTACCAGTAGCGCTCCTCGAAGTAGTTCTGGAGCCACGGGTCGTCCTCGAAGCGCTTGCCGCGGACGGCCTCGACCTCCGCGCGCAGGACTTGCCACTCGGCCGACGAGTGCGTGCCGAGCTTCTCCTCGGTCATCTCCTTCGCCTGCCACCAGCGCAGGTCGCCCGGCTCGATCACGTCGTGCTGCGCGGCCTCAAGCTCGCGGATCAGGTCGAGGTTCTCGCGCTCGGTCTCGTTGAGCATCGAGTTGCTGAAGTTGGGGCTCGGCTTGTACCACGCCTGCTCCTTCAGGTAAGCCTGGATGTCTCTGTCTTTGAAGATGCGGCCGTGGCGCCCGAAGACGACGCCGCGCAGCAGCTTCAGGCTCCAGAGGTCCACGTCCTTCAACTGCTCGCGCGTGACCTTCTGCTTCGCGTAGTCGATGGCTTCGAGCTTCTTGAAGGCGTCGTCCTGCGCCGGGCAGATGCCGGCGGCGAGCAGGACGAGGGCGACCGCGGCCGCCGTCCGTCTGAGTCTGTCTGGGATTTTCTTCATAAAGGGGGAACGCTCCTTCTGAGTGCGTCTTTACCTGAACGTCTGCCGAAATGTTACTTGCTCTTGCGGGGTGAAACGACCTTTTCGGGGGCGACGAAGCGCGTGACGCCGTCGGCGATTGCGCCGGCCATGCGCCGCTGCCCCTCCTCGGTCTTGATGAACTCGGCGTCGGCCGCGTCCGAGAGGACGACCATCTCGACGGTGACGACCGGCACCTCCGAGAAGATCGAGCCGGTCAGCGCGCCGCCCTGCTCGCGCCCGACCTTCGTCTGGTAGTCCGTGCGCACGCCGTTGTCTTCGAGCGCGCCCTTCAGGCCCTCGGCCAGCCCGGCGTGGACGGCCTCGGCCGCGCGGCGGCTCTCCTTTATAACGTCGCGGCCGGGGCCGACCGTTCCGTCTTTGGCCTTGCCCTGCCGGTCGGGGTAGTAGACGGCGAAGCCGCGCTCGGCGCTCGCGTCGCAGTGGAGGCGGATCATCAGTGAGGCGCGCGCGCGGTTGGCGACGAGCGCGCGGTCTCTGTTCCTGACCAGCTCCTCCTCCGAAGACTTCGTCAGCACGACCTCGTAGCCGCGCGCCTCCAGGGCCTCGCGCAGCTTCGTGGCGACGACCCAATCGACGTGCGCCTCGCTCGTCCCGTTCTGCACGTTCCGGCCGCTGGCGACCTCGGACGGGTGGCCGGGGTCGATGCAGACGACGGTGCGGCCCGACTCCGGGCGGCCCGCCTCCGCCGGCCCGGGCGTCTTCGCGACTTTGGACGCGGGCTTCGGCGGGGCGGGACTCTTTTTACTGTTGCCGCGCCCGACCTGCGCAGGGGCGCAGAGGCCGAGCGCGAGCAGGAGGGCGAGCGGTGCGAGGAGTCTCATCTGGGTTAAAACCGACCGGCGCTGTTCACGGGCGTGAATTGATGATAAAAAAGCGTTCGAGTTCAAGCGCCCGCAGTCGCCGCGCCGGGCGGAACGCCTTCGGCGCCCGGGCATTATTCGACTCGGCCGGACACGTTGTCAAACCACACCTCCACAGGGCACGGCGCGCGCGCCGCCCCCGACCGCGCATGACCGCGAGAACCCTCGACCGACTCTCCATCCGACGCCGCCCCGCGGGGCTGCCGCTGATGCGGCAGTGGTGGGGCAAGCTCCTCTTCATGCACTGGCCGGTGCCCGTCAGCGCGCTCCGGCCCCTCGTCCCGCCGCAGCTCTCCATCGACACGTACGGCGGGCAGGCGTGGGTCGGCGTGGTGCCCTTCCGCATGTGGGGCGTCCGCGCCTCGTTCGCGCCGCCCTTGCCGGGGCTGCACGAGTTCCTCGAACTCAACGTGCGGACGTACGTCCACCACCGGGGCGTGCCCGGCGTCTGGTTCCACTCGCTCGACATCGACAGCGCCGTCGCGACGTGGGGCGCGCGCCGCTTCTTCCACCTCCCCTACCAACGGGCCGAGCTGAGCCTGCGCCAGCAGGGCAACCGCATCGACTACTCCTCCTCCCGCGTCCAGAAGGACGCGCCGCCGGCCGCCTTCCGCGCCGGCTGGACATTCGGCGGGAGCCTGCCGACGGCCGAGCCCGACTCGCTCGAATTCTTCCTCACGGAGCGCTACTGCCTCTACTCGGTCGACGACGAACAGCTCTACCGCTGCCGCATCCACCACGCGCCCTGGCCCCTGCGCGCGGCCGAGGTCGGCGACTTCGAGTCCTCCATGCTCGAAGCGCTCGGCGTGGCGACGCCCCCGCTCCCGCCCCTCCTCCACTACGCCGAAGAGCTGAAGGTGGACGTCTGGCCGCTGCTGCGCGTCACCGAGGACACGCGCGACCACGTCTTCGAGCCGGCCGGCGCCTCGGAGCCGGTCGGATAGCGGGGGCTGTTTCGACACGGAGACACAGCCCGTTGAGTAATCTCTTCAAGCTGTGTCTCCGTGTCTCCGTGTTTAGCGCCTCAAGGCCAAACACGTCTGCGATAACAATAGGCCCCGCTCCTGTCCGAACTGCCCACCGCCTTTATTTCAGCGGGTCGCGCGTGCGCGGGGGCGGCGACTTTAACTCTTCGTCGTCGAGGACGGTGCGGAGCCGGCCGTCGAGGAGGTAGAGGCGCTGCGTCTCGGCGAGGTTGAAGGGGCGCGCGCCGCGGCGGCCGAAGACGGCGAGCTGGTTGCCGCTCTCGTCGGCGGCGCGGTCGCGGTCGAGCCCTTCGGAGACGGCGACCGCCGGCCCCCTCGTGCGGAAGGTCGCGATGAGGCGCGGCTCGGGCGCGGGGCTGAAGCCGCCGTAGGTCGGCATCGTCTCGGGCGAGGTGAGCTGGACTATGCGCAGCCCGTTCTTCCCGTCGGCGACGTAGGCGAAGAGGCTCGCGTTCGTCATCGCCACCTTCACCTGATGCGCGTCGTTCAGTTGGCCTTCCGCGTCGAACTTCGTGTGCAGGCGCGGCGCCTCGGGGCGCGTCACGTCGATGATGGCGACGCCCTCGGGGCCGTCGGCGACGTAGGCGTAGGTGCGCGCGACGTACACGTCGCGCGCGTGCTTGAGCGGGACGTTCGCGCCGCCCACGACCTCGGCGCGCGGGAGCGGCTTGCAGGGCGTGTTGACGGGGCCTCTGCACGGGTCGGGCGGGACGAGGGTGAGGTCGATGACCTTGAGCCCTTCGTCGTCCACGACGAAGCCGTAGCGGAACTGGACGGCGATGGCGTGCGGCTGGCGGAGCGCGGGCGCGCCGACGGCCTTGACGACGCGCGGCTCCAGGGGGTTGTCGATGTCGATGACGACGAGGCCGCTCGCGGTCGTCACGTAGGCGAACGTGCCGGCGATGGTGATGCCGTTCGCGTCGCTCAGCACGCCGCCCGGGTTGAAGTGGTCTTGCTGCCTTCCTTCGACGGTGAGCGTGGCGCGCTTCAGGTAGTTGTTGAGCGGGTCGCCGTCGAGCAGCGTCGCGGCGTTGACGAGTATCAGGCCCTCCTCGCGGTCGACGACGTACAGGTACGCGTAGAGCGGGTGTATCGGCTGCTCCTCGTTGACGAGCGGCGCCGGCTTCCCTTCCCGCTCGCTGAGGGGGAGCCGCTGCCACGCTTCCCAGATACCCTTCGCCTCCGCGGGGCTCACCGAGCGGCCGTCTGCGGTCAGGCGCCAGCGCGCGGGGTCTACGCCGAGGGTCGTCGGCGAGGCGACGGCGGTCGCGTACTTGGTATCGACCCAGAACTTCTGCCCGAAGCGCGAGACGGGCGCGGTCGTGATGCGCTCGGAGAAGCCCTTGTGGTCGATCTGCGCCACGTCGTAGACGCGCAGGCCGCCCTCGCCCGCCGCGACGTACGCGTACTCGCCGCGCAACTGGACGCCGAGCACCTCGGGGTTGCCCTTGTGCTCGTAGACGGTCTTGAGCCTCCGGCCCCCCGCGACGAACTCTTTAAAGTCGTCGGGGTAGGCGACCTCGTGCAGCGTGCTCCCGTAGACGGCCTGCGGCTCGTCGCGCTCTGTGACGGGGACGACTTCGAGCGCGTCCTCGGCGGCGACGTAGACGTAGCGCCCCATGAAGTTGACGAAGTTCGTCCCCTGCATCAGCAGTTGCGCCATCCAGGCGTTGTTGTCGCCGCGCCGCGAGACGTGGCAGTCCGCGCAGGTCTTCGTCTCGGTCGTGCGGACGGTGTGCGGGACGTGCGTGGCGAACGACTGGCCGGAGAAGCCTTCGGCCGAGACGGTCTGCTGCTGCGAGTAAATCCACTCGCGGTTCTGGTTCTGCGAGCTGACGAGGACGGCCGAGCGCGAGGCGGCGGGCGCGACGCGGTTCCCCGTCACGGTGCCGTCGCGGCCGAGCATGAACACGTCATCCCTTAAGACCTGGAAGTTGTACGTCGTGAAGTTGCGCGAGGTCTCGCCCTCGAAGTGCCGGTTCGGCATCTTCGCGTTGGCGCGCATCGAGAGGTGGCAGCCGAAGCAGCTCGTCATCCAGGATGAATGGCAGGTGTAGCAGGACATCGTCTGGTTCTTGTGCGCGAGCTTGCCCTCGTCCGCGGGCACGTCGCCCCAGACCTCCTGCCTGTTCTCGTCGATGCGGACGGTCTTGGCGTAGGCCGAGCGCCAGTTGTAGTCGGCCTCGTGCCCCTTCGTCTGCGTCACCGTGTAGGCCGTCTGCTTGACGCGCCACCAGCGCCCCTGCTCGACCGAAGAGTTCTGCACGATGTCGCCCGCGTGGAGGCGGACGGGTTTCCCCTTCGAGTCGGGCCGGTCGCGGTCGCTCGTGATGCGCTCGAAGACGGGGATGGGGACTTGCCGGCCGCCGCTCGTGCGCGTGAAAGGGGTCTTGAGGTCGCGGACGAGGTTGCGCCCCTGCCCGCGGACGTAGTTGCCGCCCTTCGCGCTCTGCCCGTCCGCCGGCTCGACGAGGTTGAAGCCGGCGGCGGGGCCGGAGGCGGTGAGCCTGGCGGGCTCCCTGATCGTGCCGTGGCAGTCGATGCAGTCGATCTCGATGGCCGCGCGCGGCTCGTTGTAGAGGACGCCGTTGCCGTGCGCGTCCTGCCGGAAGTGGCAATCGACGCAGTGCATCCCCTTCTCAAGATGTATGTCCTTCAGATGAACCGGCACGCCCGCGGGCGGGGGCACGGTCTTGTCGCTCGCGTCGTCGCGGTACGAGACGGCCTGTTTCAGCTTCGAAGGGGTCACGTCCGACACGCGCCCGCCGCCCGCGTCGAGCATGTGCCCCTCGCGGTCGCGCTTGAAGACGGCGCGGAACAGCCAGCCGTGCCCGTGGAAGTCCGCGAACTGCGTGCGCGCCATGCGCGAGTTGACTTCGTCCATGCCCGTCTTCTGTAAGAAGTCCGGGTCGGACCAGTTGCCGCGCACCGAAGAGCCTTCGGGGTTGCGGTCTAGCCTCCTGTACTCCTCCTCCGCGGACAGTTCCGGCCGCTTCGGCGGGTACATGCCGGCGGCGCGCGCGTCCGTCTCGTTGTCCCACCAGAGCAGCCCCAGGTAGGTCGCGACCATGTTGTTGCCGGGGTGCATGTGGCATGTCATGCACTGCGAGGTCGGGATGCGGTTGGTGAACTGGTGCTTGACGGGGTGGCCCGGCTCCTCCTTCTTGTCCTTCAACTGCGCGTCTTCGGTCGCGGTCGTGCCGCGGTTGCCGTAGCGCGCCCACTCCGGACCCGAATGGACGGGCGAGCGGTCGTTGGCGTAGACGACGTGGCAGGCCGTGCAGCCCGAGGAGCGGTAGTCGCCCGGGTGGTCGTTCGTGCCGAGGAAGTTGAGCGTCGGGTCGAGGAGCCGCGTCTTCTGTAGGCCGAGGTAGACGGGGTCTGTGCGGTTGAGCGTGCCGAGGCCGCGCGCGCTCAAGCCCTTGTCGGGGCGGCCGGGGTCGCTCTCGCGCTCGGGCAGCCCGACCTCGGAGCGGCCGCGCCCGCCGCGCTCGAAGACGCGGAGGATGTTGCCCGGCTGCGAAATCTCCCAGCGCGGCAGGGGGTCGAGGTAGGAGAGCGCGCCCATCCAGGTGCGCGTCGCGGGCGAGGGCTGCGGCAGTTGAATCATGCGCTCGGGCGCGCCCGCTTCGGGGCTGTAGCTCTCGCCGAAGCGCGTGTCTTTCAGGGGGAAGCCGCCGTTGTTGTAGAGCGCCGCGCCCCAGAGCATCGCGCCGTGGCGCATCATGCTGTTGCGCGCGGCCGCGACCTCCGAGGTGTGGCAGCCGGTCGAGGAGCAGGTGAGTTCCGCGACGCGGAAGTCGCCGGGGTTGACGAAGCGCACGAACTCGCGGCTCTCGGCGGCGAGCAGCGCGTTGGTGCGCTCGGGGTTGGCGCTCGAATACTTGCCGTCCCTGCCCGCCCAGCGTTCGGGGTAACGCGGCGCGACGTGGGCGGCGCGCATCACCCTGTCGAACTCGGCGTCGCCGCGGCGGGGCTTCCCCGCCGCCCGCTCGTCAATTCTCGGGAACGGGTTGCCGCCGTGGCAGGCGGTGCAGGTCAGGCTCATCCGGTCGGTGCCGTCGTCCCTGAGCTTGCCGTCGCGCGTGTTGTGCATCGGCTCGCTCCCCGCGTGACAACTGAGGCAGCCCTCGACCTTCGGCTGTTCGGCCTGCGCGGGCGAAGGCGAAGGCGCGGGAGTCGGGCTCGTCTGCGCGGGGGCTTGACGGCCCGACGCGACGAGGCCGAGCGCGGCGAGGGCCGCGAGCACGAGGGCGGCCTTGAACCTCTCTACTGGGCTGAGCCGACGCATGCGTTCTTCGTTGTGCCTCGTCTTCAAAGTAAAAGGCGTTAACCACAGAGGCACAGAGAACGCGGAGGTCGCACAGAGGGTTGCGACTCTCCGTGCCCCCTCCGTGCCCTCTGTGCCTCTGTGGTTAAATTCAATTAACTCTATCCTGCCGGTTAGAAGTTGAACCGGAGCGTGCCGAAGAGCGCGTAGAGCGGCTTCGACGGGTCGATGACGGTGTCGTCGGGCGTGCAGAAGCTCGCCACGTTGGGCGGGCAGTTGCGCGAACGGTCGGTGTAGATGTCGCGGAAGCCCCGGCCCGGCTTCAGCATCGACGCGCCGAAGTTGAGCGTCACGTTGTTGATGAGCCGCGGCCGGTACGCGACGCCGACGCTGAAGTCCTGGCCGATGTCGTGGCGGATGCGGTTCTGGAACAGGAGGTATTCGAGCGGCTCGGTGCGTTGGAAGCGCAGGTGGTTGAAGTTGAAGACGGCCTTGATGCGCTGCGTCAACTCGACGTCGTACCCGAGGTTGCCGATGACGATGCCGGGGTTGACGTGGTTCGCCTGCCCCTGCGTCTTGCTGCTGCGCAGGGAGGGCAGCAGGCTCAAAGGCTGCACGAGCCCCACGCCCGTCCCGACGAGCGGGATGCCGACGCGGTTCCAGAAGGAGAACTGCCCGCCGACGAAGTTCGGGTCGTCGAGAATCGCGTCGAAGCCCGTCGCCCGGCCGTCGGCCGGGTTCTTGTCGCCGGAGGCGAAGAAGAACGAGGCGCGGAACCGCTGGTAGTCGTAATCAACCGACGCCTCGGCCGCGGCCATGTGCGCCTTGACGCGCGTCTTGCGGCCGGCGATGGGGTTGTGCGAGTCGGTGCCGAGCGCGAAGTAGTAGGAGTTCGTCAGGTTGACGCGGCCCAGGTGGCCGTCGCCCGAGAGGCCGAAGTAGCCGACCTTAATCGAGTGCGGCCGCACGTCGCCGACGACGGCCGGGCGCACCTTGAAGCCGTTGCGGTCGTACTCCGTGTCGGCGCGGTCGTCGTTGAAGTGAAAGCTCGCCTGCGCCGTGTAGCCCTTCGCCAGAAAGTCCTGCCGGAAGAGGTTGGCGACGTAGACGTTCTGCCGCCGCCGGTCGAAGCGGTTCAGCCCGCTGTTGGTGTCCTTCTCAAGCTGCGCGAAGTAGGCGAGGTTGAACTGATATTGATTATTTTTGAAGGCGCCGAAGACGCGCGCGCCGAGGTTGTTGTCCGTGTAGATGAAGCCGCGGAAGTCCGAGACGAACGGCTGGATGCCGACGCGCACGGAGACGGCGTCGTAGTTCGCGTTCACGTCTTCGAGCTTCACCTCGGCGAAGGCTTCCTCGAACGAGAACTGCCAGTCGGTGCGGGTCGTGCCGCGGCGCGGGTCGATGTTGAGCACGCCCTGCTCGCGCGCGCGGACGTAGTTCGGGACGCTGAAGGTGGGCGAGAGCTTGACCGCCCACTGGCGCGGCTTGAAGGTCGTGTCGCCGCTGAACATCTCAAGGGAGAGTTGGAAGACCTGGTTGAAGGCCAACACCTCGGGCTTGCCGAAGGGCTCCGCGGAGCCGGGGCGCGCGCTGCTCGGGTTCGAGGGGATGGGCGTGCGCTGCTGCTGGACGGCCGTGAAGCTCGTCGCCGAAAGAACCATGAAGACGTGCTGACCGAAGACGGGGTAGTCGCCCTTGAGGATCGACTGGTCGTAGGGGTTGAGCGCGCCGCCGCGTCGGAAGGGGATGTCGCGTCCGCCCGCGACGCTCCCGTAGCGCTGGTACTCGGGGAAGCCTACGCGCCAGCGGTCGCGCACGGGCACGCGGTCGGGCGCGGTCGCGGCCTCGGTCTCTACGTTTGAAGAGCCCGCGTGGCCGGTCGGGCCGTCATCGTCGCCCATGCCCGCGGGCGGAATGGTAGGCGCGGGCGTGCCCTCCTTCGGCGCGAGGACGATGTCGAGCGTCGTGTCGCGCCCCGGCTCGACGCCGACGTTCTCGACCGCCTCGCCGCGCGCGATGGCGAAGGGGCCGTACTTGACCTTGCCGTCGAAGCTCGCTCTGAAAGGCGCTTCCAGGCGGACGCGGTACGCGCCCGCGGGAAGGCCGAGCGAGTACGTCCCGTCCGACTTCGTGCGCGAGCGGTAGGCGCGCGAGCTGACCTGATTGACGGCGACGACCACGACGCCCTCGACGCCTTTCGGCATGGTGCCGGGGGAGTCGAGGACGCGCCCCGTCAGGCGCCCGCGCTCCTGCGCGGAGGCCGCGGGCGCGTGCGCGCACAGGAGGACTGCGACGGCGGTCAACAGAATCCGGGGGATGAAGGGAGTCATCTTTGCGTCTGAATCAAAAAGGAGCGGGCGACTTTTCTTTTAGCACGGCCGAGTCCGGCCGACAACATAATTTCCTCTTTACTTGAGACTGAAGTGAAGGGCGGATAACCACAGAGACACAGAGTACGCAGAGGTCACACAGAGACATCCCTCTGTGCCATCTTCGTGCCCTCTGTGCCTCTGTGGTTAACCGCCCTCCTTCTACACTCAAGATTGAGACAAAAGTATCTTGACTCAAAACCGCGAGGTGATACATTGTCGGCCACGCGGCGGGAACGCGCGCGTGACTTCAACCCTGACGATGAAAGCCTCCAACACCCCGAGCGCGAAACCCGCGCTGCTGCTTGCGGCGGTTCTGCTCGCCTGCGGCGCGCTCCTCTCGGCGCCCGCGCGGCGCGGCGCGGCGCAGTCCGCCAGCCCCGTCCTCGTCAGCCAGGCCGGCTCGACTCGCGCCGTCGCGCTCGAAGCCTCGACGCGCGTGCCCGAGCCCTTCGCGCCGACCGCCCCCGTGCGCTTCGGCCCGGACGACCGCACGCGCCTGATGCTCTTCGCCATGAACCTGCACCTCGCGCCCGGCGAAGACCCGGCCGCGCTGACGGCCGACGCGGAGGACGCCGCGCGCCGCACCTACGCGCTCGCCGTCGAGCACGTCGGCCCCGTGCCCGGTCAGGAGTGGATGAGTTCAATCGTCGTCCGCCTTAACGAACAGCTCGCGGCGGACGCGGGCGACGTGCTCGTGCGCGTGACCTACCGCGGCGCGCCGAGCAACCGCGTGCGCGTCGCGCTCGGGCACGTCGGCGGCGGCCCGCCCGACGACCCGGGCTCCGTCCCGACGCCCGCCGTCCCCGCGCCGACGCCGACGCCCAACAGCAACCCCGTCACCGCCGGCAACCTCTCGAACGCGGAGGTCGAGACCGTCATCGCGCAGGCCGTCTCGGCCGCGGCGGCGCTCAACCGCGCCGTGACGGTCGCGGTCACAGACCGCGAAGGAAACACGCTCGGCGTCTTCCGCATGACGGGCGCGGCGACGACGACGCGCATCAGCGGCGGCGGTCTCAACGGGCAGGGGTTGGAAGGGCTCGACGTGCCTTCGCAGCTCGCGGCCGTGTCGAAGGCGGGCACGGCCAGCGTCTTCAGCACGCAGGGCAACGCGTTCACGACGCGCACGGCGAGCTTCATCATTCAGGAGCACTTCCCGCCGGGCACCGCGTTCCAGCCCTCGGGGCCGCTCTTCGGCGTGCAGTTCTCGCAACTGCCTTGCAGCGACATCAAGCGCCCCGCGCTCCCGCTCGGACTGTCGGCCGACCCGGGCAGCGCGCCGCTCTACAAGAACGGCGTCTCGGTCGGCGGCGTCGGCGTCGAAGGCGACGGGCTCTACACCTTGGACAAAGACCCGACCGACTTCGACAAGCCCTTCGAGGAACTGATAGCCGTCGCCGCGCAGCGCGGCTTCCAGCCGCCCGACCTCATCCGCGGCGACAACATCATCGCGGGCGGCGTCCGCCTCGCCTACCTGAACGTGACGGACGCGGACGCGCCGCGACCCGCGACGACGCCGTTCGCTTCTCTGTCCGGCACGCTCCTCTCCCCCGTCGTCCCCGCGCAGCCCTCCGAGTTCGTCGCGGCGACCACGGGCGGCGTGAGCGGCGCGGCCGACACGCGCTTCTTCCCCTTCGCCGGCAGCGCCTCGCCTTCGCCGAACGCGCTGACGGCCGCGGACGTGCAGCGCATCATCAACCAGGCGGCGCAGCAGGCCGACATCACGCGCGCCGCGATACGTCAACCTCTGGGGAGCGCGGCGCGCGTCTCCATCTCGGTGGTTGACGTTGAGGGAAACGTCCTCGGCATCTTCCGCACGACGGACGCGCCGGTCTTCGGCTTCGACGTGTCCGTGCAGAAGGCGCGCACCGCGGCCTTCTTCTCGAACCGCAACGCCGCGGCGCTGCTGCGCGGCGCGGGCTTCGGCGGTTACGTTGACCGCGCGGCGGCCGACGGCATCAAGCTCGACGGCTCCGTCGCCTTCTCCGACCGCGCGCAGGGCTTCCTCTCGCGCCCCTTCTACCCGGACGGCCTGAACCCGAACCCGGCCGGCCCCTTCAGCCGCGAGATAACCGAGTGGAGCGTCTTCAACGACGGCTTGCAGCTCGACCTCATCAGGACGAACCTGCTCGCGGCCCTCGGCGGCTCAAGCGTTAACTGCTCTTCGATCCCGAACGTGCCGAACGGCATCCAAATCTTCCCGGGCAGCGTGCCGCTCTACAAGAACGGCGAGCTGGTCGGCGCCATCGGCATCAGCGGCGACGGCGTAGACCAGGACGACCTCATCGCCGCGGCCGGCGCCAACGGCTACGAGCCGCCCGCCGCCATCCGCGCCGACCAGACAATCGTCCGCGGCACCCGCCTGCCCTTCCTAAAGTTCCCCCGCAGCCCGAATCTTTAATCAAACAGGTCAAGGCCCGACCGCTGCCGCGGGTGGTTCCGACCGCCGCGACAGCGCTGCTAGACTTTTTCCCCGCCAATCTTTTACTCTCACTTGTTCGTGACAACGTCGCCGGGGTGGCGTAATGGCAGCCGCGCGGGTCTTAGAAGCCCGTGCCGCAAGGCGTGCGGGTTCGAGTCCCGCCCCCGGCATTTGTTAACGGAGAACAATAATTAAGGAAGGACGCCCGCGCTCTCGGTGGCCTTTGAAGCCGGAGAGAGTCGGCGGGATTCGTGTTTATGAAGACTGAAATCAGCGAAGTCTCCCAGACGCGCAAGGAGATTAAGATCGAGATCGAGGCCGCGGACGTGCGCGCGGAGTTCGAGCGCGTGACGCAGGAGTACGCGCGCGCCGTGACGGTGCCCGGCTTCCGCAAGGGGCACGCGCCCGTCGGGGTCGTGCGCACGCGCTATAAGAAGGACATCCAGGGCGACGTGCTCAAGCGGCTCGTCCCCGAGGCCGTCGAGCAGGCCATCGAGGAGAGCGGCCTCCAGGTCATCGGCCAGCCCGACGTGCACCTCGACAACGAGGGGCTCGACAAGCTCGGGCAGGAGTCCATCACGCTCCACGCGCACGTCGAGGTGATGCCCGAACTCGCCCTGGGGGAGTACCGCGGGCTAGAGGCCGCGCGCCGCACGCGCCCCGTCAGCGACGAGGAGGTCGAGCGCGTCATCGAGAACCTGCGCGAAGCCTCCGCCTCGCTCCAGCCCGTCGAAGACCGCGCCGCCGAGCCGGGCGACACCGTGACCGTGGACATACAGGGCCGCTACGTCGAGCCGGAGGAGGAGGAGGACATCAACGTCTCGGACGTGGACGTCGTCATCGGCGGCGAGGGCGTGCTCGCCGAGTTCAACGAGCACCTGACGGGCGTCCAGCCCGACGAGGTCAAGACCTTCACGGTCAAGTACCCCGAGGACTTCGGCCCCGGCGGGCGCGCGCAGGAGGGCGGGGAGCGGAAGGGGCTCGCCGGCAAGACCATCGAGTACACCGCCACCGTCACGGCCGTCCGCCGCAAGGAGGTGCCCGCCCTCGACGACGACTGGGTCAAGAGCCTCGGCGAGGAGGAGGTCGAGACGGTCGAGCAACTGCGCGCGCGCGTCCGCGAGAACCTGACGAAGAGCGCACAGCACGAGTCCGAGCACCGCCTGCGCGACGAGGTGCTCGGCCAGCTCATCGAGCGCCACCGCTTCGAGGTGCCCGAGACCATCGTCTCGTACCAGGCCAACCAGATACTCCAGTCGATGATCCGCGACATGATCTCGCGCGGCGCAGACCCGCGCACGCAGGACATCAACTGGGAGGCCATGCGCGACCTCGTGCGCGAGCGCGCGGGCGACGACGTGCGCGGCTCGATGCTGCTGGAGCGCGTCGCCGAGGCCGAGAATATTGAGGTCACGCAAGGCGAGATCGACGCCGAAATCGAGTCCATCGCGGAAGGGCAAAGGCAGTCGGTGGAGCAGGTGCGGGCCGCCTTGACAAAGCAGGGGGGCGAACGTAGCATCGCCGACAGATTGCGCAACCGCAAGGCGCTCGACTTCCTCGTCCAGCACGCCAGCGTGCGCGACGAAGAGTGGCGCGAAGAGGCCGCGGGAGACCAGCCCGAAGCGGGCGCGGCAGAAGCGCCGGCCGAAGAGGCGCAGGGGGACTGAAGACCCCGACCGGCGCCGGAGTTCAAAACCTGGAGATTTGAAATTTCCAATGCGAGTTTGGAGTTTCAGGTCTCCTATTTTGGTTTTGGGCGCCGCCGGGCGGCGCGAGAGAAGTTCCTGAGAGGTTAAAGATGAGTCAGTACATTCCCAACCCGACGGTCTTCGAGCAGACGCCGCGCGGCGAGCGCTACTCGGACGTCTATTCGCGCCTCCTGCGCGACAACATCGTCTTCCTCGGCACGCCGATTGACGACACGGTCGCGAACCTCATCATCG
>DASVQJ010000239.1:0-17890 GCA_036389235.1 Pyrinomonadaceae bacterium
TATCGGTCGGCGGCCGCCTCGTCACTCGCCGTCTCCTTTACCGAACTTATTGCAGTCGGCAGTTGAGTGAAAGCGGGAACGATTTAACACGGAGACACAGAGACGCGGAGACACAGCTTGTTGAGTAATCTCTTCAAGCCGTGTCTTCGTGTCTCCGTGTCTCCGTGTCGAAAGCTCACTTCAGACCCATCCGAATGGAAACCGCTTTAGAACCTGAACCTGACTCCCCCCTGGACTGTCGAGAACGTGAACGTGTTCCCGGTGGTGTTTACCGCGTGGAAGTTGTACGAGCCTTGCAGCCCGAAACGCGGGGTCGCCTCGTACAACAGCCCGCCCCCGACGTTGCCGCCGAAGCGCGCCGAGCCGGAGCTGAACACGTAGGCGCCGACGCCGCCGTTGAGGAAGGGCCGAACCTTGTTCGGCGGGGCGTTGAGGTAGCTCTTCACGTTGCCCGAGAGCTGGAAGAGGTTGGCGTGACCGCCGAACGCGCCGCGGAAGCGGTGGTAGCCGAAGATGCCCTCCGCCGAGAATCGCGGGCTGACGATGTACTCCAGCCCGCCGTTGAAGCTGAAGCCGGGGTCGAAGACGTTCGAGAAAGTGCCGTGCGGGAAGTTGGCGCCGAGGTCGAGGAACATGGCCCACTTGCTGTTCGGCGGATTCGTGTTGCTCCCGCCGCCGTTGTTGTTCCCTCCGCCGTTGGTGCCGTCGTCCTTGTCGGGCTCAGGCCCCGCGACCTGCTGCGAGGCGCGGTAGGTCTCCGCGAAGCCGAGGAAGCCCGTGACCTTCACGTCGAACACGCAGTCGTCGTGCCTCCGGCCGACGAGCCCGCTGCAAGCCTTCTCCGCCACCGACTGCCCGACCGGGTGCGCCACGGGGGTCTCGGGGACGATGCACGGCCCGGACTGCGGCGGCCAACTGCGGAGCGTGAACGTTTCGGTCGAAGTCCCCGGCGCGTAGTCGAAGAGGCTGTTGTCGCTCGTGACGCGCCACCCGTCGGCGAACTTCTGGTAGAGGTCGGCGTAGCGCTGGCCGGGCGAGTCGGGCTTCAGCCCCAGCGACGTGCCGTCCGGGAGCGCCGGCAGCCAACTGCGCGGCGCGAGGCGCCCCAGGATGCCGCGCCCGGCCGGCGTGCGGGGCACGTCAATGTCGAGATACCACTTGCCCTGGTCGGCCCAATAGCCCGGCGTCACGTACATCACGGTGCCGTCCGGGAAATCGACCTCGATGCCGCCCGCGGCCGAAGTCTTCCTGATGCGTCCGCCGCCCGAGAGGTCGATGCCGCCCGCGCCCAGCGTCGTCAGCGCGCCGTCCACGCGGAGTTGCATGCCGCTCGGGTCGGGCACGCCGCTGAGGTTCGGCTCGTAGGTGACGCGGTGTGTGCCGACGCGCGCGGCGACGGCCGTGTTGACGCTCACGCAGGTCGCGAGGCCGGTGTATTCGTTCGTGCCGGGGAAGGCGGAGGTCGAGATGGCCGTCTGGCGCGTCTGGATTTCGGAATCGCTGCTGCCGCGCAGCGAGATGAACTCGCCCGCGGACTGGAAGTCGTAGTGGACGCCGTCGGCCGTCTTCAGGTGCGGGTCGCCCCGGTTGGCAATGCCCTCACTCATGTCGCCGGCCGGGTCTTTACTACACCATTCCTTAAAGGCGACAACCTCCGGGTTGTTGGCCTCGCTGCCCGGGGCGCCCGGCGGCATGGTCTTGGCGATTGCATTGGCGAGAATGATGTTGCAGTAACCCGCCTTTATCGCAGGTGAGAGGTGCGGGAAGGCCCCGGCCGAACCGCCCGCGCGGTGGCAGCCCGAGCAGACGCTCGGGACGAGGTCGGGGGAGTGGGAGAGTTGATTCTGCGGCCACGACGCCCCGACCAGAGGGTCGTAGCGCGCCGCCCCGAACGTCGGCAGGCTCTGCTTGAGGCTGCCCATCAGCGTGCCCCCGCCGAGATCGGTCTTGGGGTGGATGATGTAGGGGTTCTGACCGGCGTGGCAGTCCGTGCAGACGCCGCCCGTGCCGTTTTCGATCTCGACCCCGCCGGCCTGATACAGGCCGGCGGGGTTGACGCTGGTGTCCGGGACTCCAATCGGGATCATGGTGCCGCTCGGGAAACTGAAGCCGGCGCCGTTCATCTGGTTGTCCCAGAAGCAGACCTTCGAGGAAGCCTTCCCGAGGCAGATCACGCCGTCGAGGTCTACGATCGTCTTCGAGTTATCCGAGTACCGCGGCAGCGCGAAGCACACGCCCTCCGGCGAGGAGCTTTTGAAGGTGCGGACTTCGGCCGGAGTCCCCTTGATGAACTGCTCGTCGTTCGGGATGAAGCCCTCGGTCTTCCAGCCCGTCAGGCCGTCGGGGTCGAGCTTCCCGATGGGGGGCGGTATCGGCACGCCGGCCGCCGCGCACTCGTCGATGTATGCCTGGCCGCTGTTGGTGGTGGCGGACAGCAGCCGAGCCCCGCCGGGGATTAAATCGCCGGGGGTGAAATCCTTTGACTTGAGCTTGTTCTCGACCTCCGGGGCGAGTTGAAACTTCTCGCCCCGCCTGAAGTTCCTATCGCCCGAACGCTCCGGGAGCTTCAGGCGCAGCGCGTACTCCAGGGCGTTCAGCTTGCCGACCATGCGGGCGTCGCGCCGCGCGCTCTCCGAGTTGGCGACGAGCCACTCTAACGAACGCTGCCGGAGCACGAGGCGGTTCTGCCCTTCGGCCCGCAGGCTGGCGTTCAGCCTCTTTTCGAAGCTTGAGAACTCCGACCTCCTGGCGCCGCTCAGGCCCGACAGCAGTTTCGCGCGATACCATTCCTGGGCCCGGGCGACGAACTCCTGCGTCACCTCGATCTGTTTGCCGTCGTGGTCGAAAAAACCCCCGTGACCGATGGAGGCGATGGGCTCCCTGTCCTGGGTCTGCATCCGTGCGGTCGCGCCCGCCAGGAACAGCCCCAGGCACGCGGCGATGAGGAAGTATTTGATCGTCGAGACGTTCAACAGCCTCGCGTATCCGAGTCGAGTAGACATCGCGGTCTCTCCTTTCGACGGAAATAAGGTTGATCGTGAGGAGCCGAAGCTTTGGGTTACAAAGCCGAGGCCCAGAAAGGTTAGGCGACTGAGTAAAGAATCTCGGCCGGGCCGGGCGGCCGCGCGGAGGGCGGCGCGCCGGGGTTCGGCCGGAGGTCTTTGATAGTTAATTCGCGCTCGGCTTGGCGCGAGGTAGCCGAATAAGACGCGTGAGAGTTTGGAGGGGGCGGTGCCCCTCCGTTAAGGGCGGGGTCAGCACCCCGCCTTCGAAGTAGGTGTGCGGCGCGGCCGGGAGGCGGCGGCGCACATCGTCGGTGGAAAAGAGCGTGTGACGGCGCCGGCAACATATGCCAAACGGGGGAGTAAGTCAACGATTATTTGCGCCGGCCGCTCGCACGTCCGTCGCGGGTTGGATTGCCGCGTCTTCCCAACTCACGGCAGACAGCGAGCGGTCGGACGACTTAACTATTGACTCGTCTCCCCGTTTATGAAACCATCCGCCCGTCCGGACACTCGCCACCTCGCTTCTGTTTCGCCGGGGCGTCTTCAGAACGCTCCCGCCGCCCGGACGTCGTCAACGCCTCTTGAGTGATTAAGCCGCCCTGCCACCGGGGCCTCAAGAGCACCAGACCCACCAACACCCTTGCCGCCTTAGTTCAACATAAGGCACGGAGGTCACACCGATGAACACGCTCATCAGCTTCGTCTCACGTCTCATCTACGGCACCGGCGCCGAGGCGGTCGTCACGCCGAATCACAGCCAGTGGGTAGCCGCCAACCCCAGCCCCACCGGCACGCAGTGGCTCGCACACCACGTCGACGCGATGCTCCCCGCCTACGAGAGCTGGCTCGCCGCGCGCAACCTGCCGCCCGTCACGCCCTGGGACGGCTCGCGCCCGGCGCCCTGGAGTCCGGCCTCGGACATCCCCGTGCCCGTCGGCCTGGACGGAAACTTTGCCGGCGGCGGCATCGCCACGCTCGACCAACTCGGCACGGCGCTGAAGAACCGTTTCAACACGGTCGCCGGGACGGCCCAGGAGCTGGGCGGCGCCGTGAAGGCGCCCTTCAGCTTCCGCTACTGGGGCTACATGAAGTGGGCGCAGGGCCTGCGCGAGCGCTTCCGGGGCGAGCCCGTCGTCCCGCCCGCCGTCCTCTACGACCGCGACGGCACGCCGCTGTCGGCCATCCCCTTCCTCGACGTTTACAACCAGTGCCACCGCAGTTGGCACGTCCACCCTACCCCCGCCACCGGCCCGACGCCCGGCCTCTCGACCTCCGCCGGACAGATCGCCTTCTCGGGCGGCGTCGGCATGAGCGACGGCGAGGAGTTCATCAAGTTCCACCACGACCACAACGAGCTCATGTTCCGCTGGCTCGCGCGGCAGGGGCTGGAGGCCGTCCGGCCCGTCAACATGAGTCAGGGCTGGCCGCGGGCCGCCGACGCCGGCAACAACCCGAGCACCTGGACTGAGCCCGACTCCGACCCGTGGATTAACGCGGAGGGCGGCGACACGGACAACCACCTGCTGGCCTTCACCGGCGTCGATGACATCGGCGATAACATCGCCGGGTTTCACGTCCAGGGCCATAACACGAACACGGACATCAGCCCGCTCTCGCACAACAACTACGTGCTCCGCTTCTTCGCGTGGCACGGCTCGATTGACGGCCAGTGGTTCTGGCGCGAGCCGCGCTTCGCCCGCTGGGACGCGGCGACGGGCCTGCGCGGGCGGGTCTTCCGCCCAGTCCTTTCGACCGGCGCCGACTGGCCCGGCCTGCACGCCTTAACCATCGTCCGCGACCCACTGGCCGCCGCAGACACGGTCTCGCCCGCCGGCGGCGTCGGCGGCATAGACCTGACGACCGGCGCGGGCACCCTGCGCATGAGGTTCTTCGCCAAAGACCCTTACGGCCGCAACCTGACGCTGCGCCTCAAGGCCGAAGTCTTCGACGACGCGACGAGCACGACCGTCCCCGTCGAGACCATCCCCGAGTTCACGAAGACCGTCGGCGCCGGGGGCGACTTCGCGCTCGACACCGAGTTCGACGTTGACTTCGCCTTCACGTCGGCCTTCCTCTCGGACGACCCGACGCGCGCCAACCCCGCGGTCGGCTTCGTCAACAGCCGCATCCGCGTCACGGGCTCGCTCACGGTCGCCGACGGCAGCGACCCCGGCTTCGTCCACCGGGACTTCGCCGACATAGACCTCGTACAGGAGAAGCAGGCGCCGCTCGTCAACCTCTACCTCGACGTCAGCACCTTCGGCGAGGATCAGGTGAACTCGGCGTTCACGGAGGCGGGCGGCACGGAGGCGCGCTTCTCGCGCGCGCTCGTCGTCACCGTGCAGGATCGCACCAGCCGCCCCGCGACCATCACGTGGCCGCCGGAGGTCGTCAACGAAGTCAAGGGACTCCTGACCGGCTTCACCCCGGCCGCCGGCCTCTTCGACGCGCCCTACCGGCCCGAGGTCGTCATCTGGCGCGAGGCGTCGGACACGCCCTTCGCGGGCCTGACGGTCGAGCTGGCCGAAGGCCCGCTCAAAGAGGACGCCTCGCTCCCGGACAACGTGCCGCAGCGCTACACGTACTTTTACGACGTGGTCTTCGCGCCCGGGCACGACGCCTTCGACGGACTGGCAACTGGCGACTCCCGCTTCGGCAGGGTGCACATCGAGGCGCGAGACCGCAGCGGCAACGCGGGGGAACGGAACGGCCAGGTGAAGCTGCTGCGCGCCGAGAACCCTTTCATGCGCGACGGCGACCCGTTCTGGCTGAGCGTGGACACGCGCGTCTTCCGCCTCTTCGCGGGCGACGCCATGTTCGACGGCGTGGCGCTCGCGGCGGGCCAGCCCATCAACTTCATCCAGAGCGCGCTGACGAAGCTCAACGACCCGACCATCCCCGAGGCCACGCGCGACGCCTACTTCGACACCCTGCCGCAGAGCCAGGCCGGCTCGGCCCTCGAATACTCGCAGCAGATTACCGACCACACGACGGGGACGACCCGGCAGGTCTACAACTTCGCGGTCGCCAAGGTGCGCTTGCAGGGCGCGAGCGGCGCGGCCGACGTGCGCGGCTTCTTCCGCCTCTTCCGCTACGCCGCGAGCAACCTCATCTTCGACGACGCGGCCGGCTACCGCTACTTCGACGCGGGCGGGGGCGTCAAGGTGCCCCTGCTCGGCTTCACCGCGGCGGGGCAGACCGACTCCATCCCGTTCTTCGCCACGGCGCGCGTCCCCTACACGTCCGACATGAAGACGCAGACCGACCCGCCGAACGTGCGGTCGTTCGCCGCCGGGCCGACCGCCGAGCGCGTGCTCTACTTCGGCGTCTACCTCGACATCAACCAGCCCGGCGTGCAACTGCCCGCCGCGCGCGTCGCCGCGCACCCCGACGGGCCGTTCGCGGCGGCCGAGGTGCAGCCCATCCGCACGCTCATGATGGACGCGCACCAGTGCATGGTGGTCGAGATCAAGTACGACGCCGACGCGACCGAAGCCGGCGCGACGCCGGCCGACTCGGACAACCTGGCGCAGAGGAACCTGCTCATCCTCACGACCGACAACCCCGGCTCCGCGCTCACACACACCGTCCAGCACAGCTTCGAAGTGGATCAGGGCTGCTGCCGCACGGCCGCGGACGAGCAGAAACTACTGCCCGCCGTCCCCGTCGCCGCGCACGCCGGTCACCACGACGACGAGGGGGCCGCGCACGACCACGGCGGGCACGAACACGCCGACGACGAACACGGCGGACACGAACACGGCGGACACGAACACGCCGGGCACGACCACGCCGTGCCGCACCTCGACGCGGAGCGCGCCCAACTGCGCTTCGTGACGACCGAGCTGCGCGACGAGCTGGTTCACGCCGAGGCTTTGTCGCTGGCGATGTCCACCCCGCGCGAGGGCCTGGCCGGCGGCCACCACAGCCACCACGACACCACCGGCTTCATCGACGCGGCCGCGGAGAAGGTCGAACGGCTCTTCCCCTTCACCTTCGACGGCGCGCGCTGGCAAGACCGCGGCGACCTGATCGACGAGTTGATGTTCCGCTGGAACGACCTGCCCGCGGACTCGCGCGTCGAGCTCTACCTGCCGGGCGTGCGGGCCGAGAACGTCGTGAACCTGCGCAACCTGCGCCACGCGCCCGGCGACGTGCGCATCATCGACGCGCACACGCTGCTGCTCGTGCCTTCGGGCGTCACGTTCGTCCCGCTGCCGCCGTCCGTGGAGGAGCGCGTCGCGGGGGTCGTGACCGTCACCCTGCCCGAGCGGATACGCAAAGGCCAGAGGTGGGTGGTGGACGTCGCGCAGATTCGCGGCGGCGAGCAGCGCACCACCGGCGGCTTCCGCCTCGACATACAGGTCAGCGAGGCCAGACAGATCGCCGACGCCGAACGCCGCCTGCTGGGGTTGATGTTCGAGCGCCTGTCGCTGCTGCCGAAGTATCACCGCTGGCGCCCCGTCCTCAAGCGCCGCGTCGAAACCATCCGCGCCCGCGCAGAGGCTTTGGCCGACTCCGCCGGCCTCCGGTGGACAGACCCGACGCGTTGGACGGACCCGCACGACGGGACTCCGCGCCCGTTCGAGGGGCAGAAGATACGGGTCGTGCTGGACAGGTTCGAGCTGCTCGAAGACCGAGACCCCTGGATCAAAGGCAAGGGCGAAGTGTACCTCTCGTGCCGCGTCTACACGGACGACAACGGCGGGCACGAGCAGCGCACGCGCCTGCCCGAAGAGGGCGTCTTCAAGGTGTCGGACAAGCCGGGCCGGAACGTCGTCAGGCTGGAGAAGGAAATCTTCGAGGGTTACGTGGCCGGTGACCTGCGCGTCGAGATCGTCGCCACGGAGGAAGACCTGCTCGACCCGGACGACACCGTCGGCAAGTACACGCGCCTGTTCTGCGACGACGTGAAGAACCTCATCGGAGACTACGGCCCCGACGACGAGCGCCTCGACCCCGAAGACATGGTCGCGTGGCGCATCTGGTACCGCATCGAAAGGGCCTGAGCCGCGGCGGCTTCGCCCGACAATTCGAGGGCGTGCCCGCATGCCGGGTGCAGAAATTTTGTCGGCCTCGGTATACTGGGTTCATCTCCGAGTTGTCGGGCGAAGCCATGAAGCGCAAAGACCGGAATCGACCGCCGGCCGTCGGCGGCGGACGTTTGACGCGGCGCGAGCTGTTGAAGACGGCCGGCGCCGCCGCCGCCGGCGCGGCCCTGCCCGCCGCGTTCGCTTCGGCCGAGTCGGACGCTCCCCCCGCACATATCAAAGGCGCCGTGACCCCGCGCGCGACGGCCTTCCGTCTGGCCGACGTGCGGCTCCTCGAAGGGCCGTTCCGGCGCGCTCAGGCGCTCGACGCGAAGTACCTGCTGCGGCTTGAGCCCGACCGCCTCCTGCACAACTTCCGAATCAACGCCGGGCTGAAGCCGAAGGCGCCGGTCTACGGCGGCTGGGAGTCGCAGGAGCCCTGGGTGGGCATCCGCTGCCAGGGGCACACGCTGGGGCACTACCTGTCCGCCTGCGCGTTGATGTTCGCGGCGACGGGCGACGCGCAGTTCGGGCGGCGCTCAGACTACGTCGTCGCGGAGCTGCGCGAATGTCAGGACGCGGGCGGCAGCGGCCTCGTCTGCGCCTTCCCCGACGGCGAGAAGCCTCTGCACGAAGTCTCGGACGCGAAGCGCTTCGTCGGCGTGCCGTGGTACACGATGCACAAGATTTTCGCGGGCCTGCGCGACGCCCACCTTCATACCGGCAACCGGGCGGCGCTCGACGTGCTCTTGAAGCTGTCGGACTGGGCCGTCGCGCACACGCGGAACCTCCCGGACGAACAGTTCCAGCGGATGCTCGACACGGAGCACGGCGGGATGAACGAGGTGCTGGCGGACGTGTACGCCCTCACCGGCGCGGAGAGATTCCTGACGCTCGCCGAGCGCTTCTGTCACCGCAAGCTTCTGACCCCGCTCGCGCAGGCGCGGGACGCGCTCGACAAGCTGCACTCCAACACGCAAATCCCCAAGGTCATCGGCTTCAGCCGTCTGTACGAGCTGACCGGGCGGGACGAGTACGGCGCGGCCTCCCGCTTCTTCTGGCGCACGGTCGTCGAGAGACGCACGTTCGCCACCGGCGGCAACGGGGACCACGAGCACTTCTTCCCGCCCGCGGAATTCCTGAAACACCTCGGCTCGGCCAAGACGATGGAGACGTGCTGCGCACACAACATGCTGAGGCTGACCCGAAGCCTCTTCGCGCTCGAACCCTCCGCCCGTTACGCCGACTTCTACGAGCGCGCCCTCTACAACAGCATCCTCGCCTCGCAAGACCCGGACTCGGGGATGATGACCTACTTCCAGCCGACGCGCCCCGGCTACTTGAAACTCTACTGCACGCCGACCGACTCGTTCTGGTGCTGCACGGGCTCCGGCATGGAGAACCACGCGAAGTACGGCGACTCCATCTACTTCCACGGCCCGGCCGGGCTCTACGTCAACCTCTTCATCCCTTCGACTCTGAACTGGGAAGAGAAGGGGATGACGGTCACACAGACGACACGCTTCCCCGACCAGGACAGGACGCGCCTGCGACTGAAAGTCCGAAGGCCGTCGAGCCTGACCCTCAACGTCCGCCACCCGTCGTGGTGCAGGGCCGTGACGGTCTACGTCAACGGACGCCGTCATACGACATCCCGACAGCCCGGCGGCTACGTTGCCGTGAGCCGCGTGTGGCGCGACGGGGACACGGTCGAAGTACACCTGCCGATGTCGCTCCGGGCGGAGCCTCTGCCCGGCAACACGGACGTGTTCGCCTTCCTGTACGGCCCCGTCGTCCTCGCGGGCAGACTCGGGCGGGAGGGGCTGACGCCGGGGGCGGACATCATCGTCAACGAGCGCACCTACGGCGACGTGCTGAACGACAGGGTCGAGGCGCCGGTGCTGGTCGGCGACGTGAGCGAGGTCGTCAGTCAAATTAAGCCTTCGACGGGGGAGGCGCTGACGTTCCGAACGCAAGGCATCGGGCGTCCGCATGACGTGAGCCTCATCCCCTTCTACCGCGTGGCGCACGAGCGGTACAACCTCTACTGGAAACTGGTCGGGAAGGCCGCCGCCGAATCCGCATAGGTTGACACATGAATCCTTTAAGACATCTCGTCCGGACGATCATCACGGCTTTCGTCTTCGCACACCTCGCCGCACATCCGTGCTCCGCGCAGCAGCCCGCGTTCACGCCGTACAAGGCGAGCGGCATCTACGGCGTCGGCGAAAAGGTCGGTTGGACGGCCGACCTGCCGGCGGGCGCGGATCGGTCTGCGGTCTACACGTACGCCGTCAGGAAGAATAATCAGGACGTAATCAAGACCGGGACTCTCGACTTTTCGTCCGGCCGCGCGACCATCGAAACCCTGCTGGACGAGCCGGCGATGGTCTACGTGCAAATCTCGACCCGAGGCGGCGCGGGGCAGGGCTCAGGCGCGGGCCTGGCCCTCGGCGCGGCCGTGGCGCCCGAGAGGCTGCAACCTTCGGTGCCGCGCCCGGCTGACTTCGACGACTTCTGGGCGTCAAAAATCAGAATGCTGAAGGCCGTCCCCGAGAACGCCGTCCTCACCCCCGCGGACGGCGGCAAGCCCGGCGTCGAGTACGCCACCGTCAGGATGGACAACGTCGGCGGCGCGCACGTCTACGGGCAGTTGGCGAAGCCGAAGCGGCCGGGCAAGTTCCCCGCGCTCGTCATCCTCCAGTGGGCCGGCGGCCCCTACCCCCTGCAAAAGCAGTGGGTCACCGACCGCGCCGCCGAGGGCTGGCTCGCGCTCAACATCGAGCCGCACGACGTGCCGGGCGACCGGCCGCAGTCGTACTACGACGCGCTCCCGCAGGAGCTTAAGAACTATCACACCATCGGGCGCGACGACCGGGACAAGAGCTACTTCCTACAGATGTACCTGGCCGACTACCGCGCCGTGGACTACCTCGCGCGCCGGCCCGACTGGGACGGCCGGACGCTCGTCGTGACGGGCACGAGCATGGGCGGCCAGCAGAGCCTCGCCGTCGCGGGGCTCCACCCGAAGATCACGCACGTCGTCGTCAACGAGCCCGCGGGCTGCGACACGAACGGGCCGCTGCACGGGCGCGCGTCGGGCTACCCGAACTGGCCCGCCGACGACCCGCGGGCCTTGAAGACGGCGCTCTACTTCGACCCGGTCAACTTCGCCCCGCGCATCAAGGCCACCTCACTGGTCGCCATCGGCTTCGTGGACACGGTGACGCCGCCCGTCGGCATCTGGATCGCGTTCAATCAAATCAAGGGGCCGAAAGAGGCCGCCCCCATGATCGACTCGCCGCACAACCACCAGGCCACGCCCGCCCAGCAGCGCCCTTACACCGTCCGCTCGGCGGAGTGGCTCGACACGCTCGTCCGCGGAGGCGCGGTGAAACCCAATCCAGACTTAACTAATTCCGGCGCGGCCGGACAATCGACCTCGAACCGGCCGCCGCCCGCAGACCATCCCGTCCCGCGCGCCGACCAGAACTCCATGCTCGCGCACGCGGAGCTTCTTGAGAAGAGGAGGAAGGGTCGCATCGACGTCTACTTCCTCGGCGACTCCATCACCCGGCGCTGGGGCACGAGCGACGAGCAGTACAGGGCGTTCCTTGAGAACTGGCGGCGGAACTTCTTCGGCTGGAACGCGGCCGACTTCGGCTGGGGCGGCGACACCACGCAGAACATCCTCTGGCGCCTCCACAACGGCGAGCTGGACGGCGTCAACCCCAGGGTCATCGTCCTGATGGCCGGCACCAACAACGTCGGCAGAAAGTCGCCGGAGGGCGCCGGAGACCCGCGGGCCGCCGACGTTCCGCGCGGCATCAAGGCCATCCTCGACCTCTGCCGCCGGAAGGCCCCCAAGGCCACCATCATCCTGATGGGCATCACGCCCCGCAACGACAACATGGCCGTGGTGCCCGTCATCGACGAGATCAACAGGCGGATAGCGAAGTTCGCCGACGGGAAGAGGGTCAGGTACGTCAACATCAACGGCAGACTCGCCGACGGCGAGGGCAGGCTGTACGAGGGGATGACCGACCGGGACGGCCTGCACCTCGACGTGAAGGGCTACCAGGTGTGGGCCGACGCGCTGAAACCCATCTTCACCGAGCTGCTCGGCCCGCCCGCTAAGGAAGACCACGCGCCGCCGCCCACCGGCGACCCGAGCGCAAGAAAACAGAAGTGACCGCGAACGTCTTGACACGGAAATCCGGCCCATCTCAACGGCTATTGTTCGAGACTGCAACAATATGACCGGAAAGGTGGGCTATTAATAGACGCTAAAATATTAAAGAGGGGTTTTGCAAAGCTTCCCTTCAACTCGCCGGTTGACGAGGCGGTGAAGATGGTAAGTCTTTACGCTTATTAAGTTAAGCGACGGACGGGGCGACGAAGTGCTTCTGGAGGATGAGCGCTATCGCCCCGCGCAGGCGCGGGTGGGCCAACTCGTCTACGGGGATGATGCGCGTGACCGAAGGCTGTTGGCACTTCTCGGCCACGACGCGGTTGATGATGGGCTCGATTCTCGGCCAGACGCGCGTGACCTCCGCGGCCACGACGATCAGGCTCGGGGCGAAGACGGTGATGAGCATGGCGACGCCGACGCCGAGGTAGTGCGCCATGCGGTCGACGGCTTCGACGGCCTTCGCGTCGCCCTGCTCGCACAGGCGTAGAAGCGTGTCGAAGGTCGGCGAGGAGCCGTCCTGCGAGCCTCGGTCGGAGCGCGCGCCGGTCGTGACCCGCGTGTAGTAATCGACGGCCGCCGTGTTCGAGGCGTAGACCTCCCAGCAGCCTTTGTTGCCGCAGCGGCACGGCGGGCCGTCCTCACTCAGAGAGACGTGCCCCAGCTCCGCGGCCAGCCCCGTGGCGCCCCGCAGAAGCTCGCCGGCCGCGATAATGCCCGTCCCTATGCCCTCGGACACGGTCAGGGCGATGAGGTCGTGCACCCCTTCGGAGTGCTTTCCGTACCAGGTCTGGAAGAGCGCGCAGGAGTTCGCGGCGTTATCGACTTCGACGGGAATGCCCGTGGCCTCTTCGAGCGGCCCCTTGATGTCCACCGTGCGCGCATGTTTGATGTCCACCTCCTCCCAGCCCAGATTCGGCGCGAAGATGAGGCGCTGCGTCTTCGGGTCTACGCGCCCGGGCATGCCGACCCCGATCCCTTCGCAGAAGATTTGCGGCTGAGAACGGCGCATGTTCTGTATGCGCCCGGCCAACTCTTCGAGGAAGGTCTGCGGGTCGCCGGGCGTCGGCAGAGAGTCCTGCGTCAGGATGCGCGCGTTGAGGTCCGTGAGCGCAAGGGTCGTCAGGCGCGGTCGGACGTCCACCCCGATGATGCCCGCCCGCTCGTTGTTCAGGTGTAGAAAACGCGGCTTACGGCCCCGCGGCGCGTGGCCGAGCGCGCCCTCCGTGATCCACTGCTCCGAGATGAGCTGCTCGGTGATGGAGGAGACGGTGCTGCGTTGCAGCCCCGAAAAACGTGCGAGGTCGGCGCGCGAGATGGGCTGGCGCGTGCGTATCAGGTTGAGGAGTATCCGCCGGTTGATGTCGCGGGCCGTCTCGCTGGTCGCGACCTGGAAGTTGGACAGGTTGATTTTCCGCATGGCACCCGTTAAGTCAAATAGTTCAACACTTACACTTACTCTACAATAACCGCCCGCTCTCGGTCACCGCGCGGGCAGAACCGTGTAAACTCCCCGGCCTTCGCTCGCCTGAAACCTTCGTCCGTGCCGGCAGGATGAGGCCGTCTATGTGTAATTTACGAGCTTTACAGTCCGCTGGGCGTCTCACGAATCCCGGATGAAGCAATCATAGACCGGCGGGAATCAACATTTTGTTGACAAAATAGCGCCCGGAATGTATTGTTGCGCCCTCGAACTTAATGGCATCCAGCCAATGTTAAAAGTTTGGACTCTAAAAGTAAAGCCAATAATCCCGCTTAATTCGCAGGCCGCCACCGCAAGGTAAGTCCCCAAGTTGTTGAGACGGGCTGACTTATCGGCAAGTTAGCGGCAGTAAAAGCGCCGCCCCTTTAGCTTCGGTTCGGTCGGTTTAGAGAAGCAGAGGCCGGTTTTTCGCCCTCCCGCGTCCGTCAGGCAGTTCATTCCAGAAGGTTACAAGGGTTCCGTTCCGATTCAAGCCGAAGAGGCCCGGGAGCCGGATTCCCGACAGCAGTTCTGAAAGGAGAGGACAGAGATGTTTCAGCTTACGAAAGCTTCTACGCGTCGCGCGGAGAGCCGACACGACCGGCGGCCCGCCCGGGCGGTCAGCCGCTTACGGCAGAAGACTGAGTCACGCAACTTCTCCGGGCGGCCCGCCGTCCTGGCCTGGGCGCTCATCCTCTCCGTCACGTCTCTGACGCCGCCCGGGGCGACCCACGCGCAGGTGCTCTACGGCTCGCTCACGGGTAACGTCACAGACTCGGCGGGCGCGTCTGTGCCGGGTGCGACCGTGACGGCCGTCAACAAAGGCACCAACGTCTCTAAGGAGACGACGACCAACGACGAGGGCATCTACCAGTTCAGCGACCTCCTCCCGGGCGTCTACAAGGTCACCATCACGGGGAACGGGTTCACCACGTCCGTGTCGGAGGGGGTCAACATCGAGGTCAACAACGTCCGCCGCCTCGACATGACCCTCCAGCCGGGCGGGGTGAGCGACACCGTCACGGTCAACGCCGACACGGCGGCCGCGCTCCAGACCGACCGCGGCGACGTGAACATCACACAGACGGCGCGGCAGGTCAACGACCTGCCCATCGCGGGCAGCGCCGGGCGCAACTACCAATCCTTGATGCAGATCGTCCCGGGCTCCGTGCTCGCGGGCGAGCAGAACTCGGCCGCGGGCAGCCCGCAGCGCTCCATCTCTTTCAACGTCAACGGCGTCTCGCGCCTCCAGAACAACACGAAGATCGACGGGTCGAGCATCACGTACCCGTGGCTGCCGACCAACACGGCCTACGTCCCGCCGGCCGAGGCCATCCAGTCGGTCAACATCGTGACCAACGCCTTCGACGCCGAGCAGGGGCTCGCGGGCGGCGCCGCCGTCAACGTCATCATCAGGTCGGGCACGAACGACTTCCACGGCGTGGGCTGGGTCTACCACACGAACAGCCGCTTCGCCGCGCGCAACCACTTCCAGACCTCGCCGCAGAACCCGAAGGACCTGCTCACGCAGTTCGGCTACGCGGTGGGCGGCCCCGTCATCAAGAACAAGCTCTTCTTCTTCACCGACTTCGAGCGCACCACGCGCCGGAACCTCTCGCGCGACAACCGCGTGAGCCTCGCGCCGGCCAGCCTCCGCCCCGACGCGCAGGGCAACGTCCACTTCCCGACGGCGGCCGAGGGCGGCGCGACCATCTACGACCCCCTGTCGAACCCGGACCCGCGTCTGCGCACGCCCTTCCCGAACAACACGATCCCCGCCGGCCGCATCGACCCCGCGGCCGTCGAGCTCATCAGGCGGCTGCCGCAGCCGAACCTGCCCGGCTTCGTCAACAACTTCCTGACGAACGGCACGGCCGAGTTCAACCGCGACAACATCGACACCAAGATCAACTACAACCCGACCGACCGGATGACGCTCTTCGGGCGCTACAGCTACTCGCCGACGCTCATCACCGAGCCGCCCATCCTGGGCGAGGCCGGCGGCGACGCCATCAACGGCGGCCAGTTGGGGAGCGCGCCGGGGCGCGTGCAGGTCGCGGGCCTCGGCGGCACGTACGCCTTCAACGGGTCGCTCTTCCTCGACACCAACTTCGGCTACACGCGCCAGAAGCTGGGCGCGCAAGGCCCCGACGTGGTCTCCGGCGTGAACTTCGGCCTCGACGTGCTGAAGATACCCGGCACCAACGGCCCCGACCCGCTCCAGGCCGGCATCCCCTTCTTCAACGTCAGCAACTGGGCCAACGTCGGGAACTCGAACACCGGCAACCCGTTCATCTTCCGCGACAACCAGTACGTCGGCTCGTCGAACCTCTCGTGGCTGAGGGGCTCGCACTCGTTCCGCTTCGGCGGCGACTTCCAGAACCAGCAGCTCAACCACTTCCAGCCGCAGGGCGGCACCTTCCAGACCGCGCGCGGCACGTTCCAGTTCAGCGGCACCAGCACGGCGTTGCAGGGATGCGCCCCGAACGCGCCGGGCGCGCAGTGTGAAGACCGCGGCTTCACACGCTCCGTCGCCGGCGCCAACAGGTTCAACAGCTGGGCCGACTTCCTGCTCGGGTTGTCCAGCCGCGCCGGCAAGGTGGACCAGCTCAGAAACCCGAACTCGCTGCGGATGAAGTCCTACGCGCTCTACGCGCGCGACCACTGGCAGGTCAACCAGAGGCTGACGCTCACCTACGGCCTGCGCTGGGAGCGCTACCCGTTCCCGACCAAAGACAACACCGGCATCAACCGCTTCGACCCGGACACGGGCCTCGTCCTGACGGGCGGCCTCTCCGGCGTGCCCGAAGACACGGGCGTCCCTTCGGGGCCGGGACAGTTCCTGCCGCGCCTCGGCGCCGCCTACCGCTGGAACGACAGGACGGTGCTCCGCGGCGGCTACGGCCAGTCCGCCGACCCCAGACCCTTCATCGACTTCCGGAACGCTTACCCGGTCGTCAGCCTCCTGGACATGCCCGCGGTCAAGTTCGACCTGGGCTTCGGGCAGGGGCCGCAGGATAACGCGTTCATCGCGGTGACGACGCTGCGGCAGGGGCTCGTCAACCCCAACGCGCCGCCCGACCTGACGCAGGGCGTGCTCAGGCTGCCGTCGAACACGGGCACGACGACCTACCCGGACACGCCGCGGCGCAAGGAGATTCACTCCTTCAACCTGATCGTCGAGCGGCAACTGCCGTTGAGCTTCACGACCTCGGTCGGCTACGTCGGGACGCGCTCGGTCGGGCAGATGGGGTTCGTCAACATCAACGCCGGGGCGCCGGGCACGGGCAACGCAGGCCGCCCGCTCTTCACGACGGACGCGGCGGGCAACCCCGTCCGCATCACGGCCGACATCAACTCGATTCAGCCGTACAAGACCGCCACGTACGACTCGCTCCAGGCGACGCTCAACCGGCGCTGGACGAGTTCGCTCTTCGGCCTCGCCTACACCTTCTCGAAGGCGATCAACTACGCCGACAACGACGGCGGGCCGCGGATTCAGTACATGCCCGAGGCCGGGCGCAACCGCGGCCCCGCGGGCTACGACCGGCCGCACAACCTCCAGGGCTACTTCGTCTGGGAGCTGCCGCTCGGGCGGGGGCGGCGCTGGCTGGGCGACGGCGTCGGCAACAAGGTGCTCGGCGGTTTCCAGTTGACCGGCCTCTTCAGCGTCATGAGCGGGACGCCGTTCTACGTCGTGCAGAACACGGCCCCCGCCCTGAACGCCGCGGGGAGCCAGCAGGTGCCCAACCAGATCAACCCGACGGTGCGATACCTGAACGGCGTCGGCCTGGGCAACGCGTACTTCGACACGACCGCCTACGCCGCCGAGACGGGCGCGCGCTTCGGAAGCGCCGGGCGGAACAACCTCCGCGGGCCGGGGTTCAAGAACCTCGACCTGAGTCTGTTCCGCACCTTCCCGCTGACGGAGTTTCTCAACCTGCAACTCCGCGCCGAGGCGCTCAACGCCCTGAACCACCCCAACTACGCCAACCCGAACGCGAACATCTCCGACCCGAGCACGTTCGGCTTCATCACCGCGACGACCGGCACCGCGCAGCGCACGATGCGCGTCGCGGCCCGCCTCTCCTTCTAACGCGAACGCGGCGGCGCGGCGCGGCCTAACGTCGGTCGCGCCGCGCCGTCATTTAGCTTCGGCGGATGCACGTCGGGTAAACTTAAGCTGATGACACACGCGTCGACG
>DASVQJ010000240.1:0-5009 GCA_036389235.1 Pyrinomonadaceae bacterium
CAGTGGATGGCGCGCGCGACGACCTCCTTGCCCGTCCCCGACTCGCCCGTGATGAGGACCGGGAGGTCCGTCGCGGCGACGCGGCCCACCATCTTCATCACCTCGACGAAGCCGGAGCTGACGCCGACGAGGTCGATGTCCGAGGTGTAGACGGGCGCGGGCGGCAGCTCGCCCGTCGTGCCGGGCCGCTCGCGCTTCTCGTGCGCGCGCCGCACCTCCTGCGCGATGCGCAGCACGTCGGCCACCTCGAACGGCTTCATCAGGTAGTCGTAGGCGCCGGCGCTGACGGCGTCGAGCGCGCCCGCGGCCGAGCCGTGGCCGGTCATCAGGACGATCTGCGCCTCGGGCTGCTCCTCGACGAAGCGGCGCAGCACGGCGTAGCCCTCGGCCTCCTGGCTGTCGGAGAGCTTCACGTCGCAGAAGACGAGCTGCCAGCTATGGCCCTCGCCGAGCATCTCGAAGGCGCGCGCGGCCGAGTCGGCCTCGGACACCTCCCAGCCTTCGCCGCGCAGGACTTCGGCGACGTTGTCTCTGACCAGTTCGTTGTCGTCTATGACGAGGGCTTTCATCGTGGTGACGGGAAAGTGAACGCCGACCCTGCGGGGCCGCGCCGTCACACTGCCGCCGGGATGCGAGGTGTGGAGCGGCTTCCGGTTGAATACAGGGGCGCGGGCATTATAGTTCCGACCCGGGCACCTCTGGCAAGCCCGTTTATCGTCCGCCGTGCGCCGCCCGTACGGCGCCGGACGTTGGGGCCGGTCTCCCACGCGGCCCCCGCCCCGCGCCGGTTGCGCGCGGGCGCGCTCGTGGGCTAAGGTCGCGCCTCCGTGTGAGGTCTCTATGGGCAACTGGGTCGTACACAAGTTCGGAGGGACGAGCGTGGCCGACGCCGGCCGGTACAAGGCCGTCGCCGACATCCTGCTCGCGCGGCGCGCGGCCGGAGAGCGCGCGGCCGTCGTCGTCTCGGCGATGGGCGGCGTGACCGACGCGCTGCTCGGGCTCGTCTCCGGCGCGGCCTCGCGCGACGCCGGTTACGCCGAAGGGCTCCAAGCCTTACGCGCGCGCCACCTTGAGACGGCCGCCGCGCTCGGGCTCGACGCCGCGCGCGAGAAGGCGCTGGCCGAGACCGTCGGGGCCGACTTCCGCGAGTTGGAGGAGGTCTTGCGCGGCGTCTGGATCGCGCGGCTCCGGTCCGAACACATCGCGGAGTTCGTCTCCGGCCACGGCGAGCTGTGGTCGGCGCGCTTCATGAATGCCTTGCTTGAGCAACACGGCTGCCCCTCCGACTGGCTCGACGCGCGCGAGGTGCTCGTCGTCGAATCCGACGCGCGCGGCGTCGCCGTGGACTGGGAGGTCTCGCGCGCGCGGCTCGGCCGCCGGCTCGAAGGGCGCGCGCCCGACCCGCTCGTCGTCACCGGCTACGTCGCCTCGACGCGCGACGGCGTGGCGACGACCCTCAAGCGCAACGGCAGCGACTACTCGGCCTCCATCTTCGCCGCGCTGCTCGGGGCCACGTCGGTCACCATCTGGACGGACGTGGACGGCGTCCTGAGCGCAGACCCGCGCCGCGTCCCCGACGCGCTCGTCGTCCCCGCGCTCTCCTACCAGGAGGCGGCCGAGCTGGCCTACTTCGGCGCGAAGGTCATCCACCCGAACACGATGTCGCCGGTCATCGCCGACGGCATCCCCGTCCACATCAGGAACGCCTTCCGCCCCGACGCCGCGGGCACGACCATCTCGGCCGCGTCCTCCTCCGCCTTCCCCGTCAAGGGCTTCGCCACGGTCGAGGGGATGGCGCTCGTCAACGTCGAGGGCACGGGCATGGTCGGCGTGCCCGGCATCGCCAACAAGCTCTTCGGCGCGCTCCGCGCCGAGGGCGTCTCGGTCGTCCTCATCTCGCAGGGTTCGAGCGAGCACTCCATCTGCTTCGCCGTCCCCGGCGCGCAGGGGCAGTCCGCGAAGCGGACGGTCGAGGAGGCGTTCATGTCCGAGATGAGGCGCGGGCAGATTCAGACCGTGGGCCTCACCGAAGGCTGCTGCATCCTCGCCGCGGTCGGCGACGGGATGGTCGACGCGCCGGGCGTCGCCGGCAAGTTCTTCACCGCCCTGGGCCGCGCGGGCGTCAGCGTGCGCGCCATCGCGCAGGGCGCTTCGGAGCGGAACATCTCGGCCGTCATCGACGAGCGCGAGGCGACGCGCGCCCTGCGCAACGTCCACTCCGCCTTCTACCTCTCGCACCAGACGCTCTCGGTCGGCGTCGTCGGCACGGGCCTCATCGGCGGGACGTTCCTCGACCAGCTCGGCCGCCGGCTCGAAGAGCTGCGCCGCCGCCGCTCGATAGACGTGCGCGTGCGCGGCCTGACGAACAGCCGCCGGATGCTCCTCGACGAGCGCGCCGTGAACCTGAGCGACTGGAAGGAGGACTTGAACGGCAAGGGCGCGGACGCCGACCTCGCGCGCTTCGCCGAGCACGTCCTCGCCGAGCACCTGCCGCACGCCGTCCTCATCGACGCCACGTCGGACGCGGGCGTCGCCGCGCGCTACGCGGGGTGGCTCGACCGCGGCATCCACGTCATCACGCCGAACAAGAAGGGGAACGCGGGCTCCCTCGGGCAGTACCGCGCCGTGCGCGAGGCCGCCAGGCGGCGCGGGCGCTACTTCCTCTACGAGACGAACGTCGGCGCGGGGCTGCCCGTCATCCACACTCTGCGCGACCTGCTCGACACGGGCGACGAGGTTCTGAGAATCGAGGGCGTGCTCTCCGGCACGCTCTCCTACATCTTCAACACCTTCGACGGCGCGAAGCCCTTCTCGCAGGTCGTGCGCGAGGCGCACGCGCGCGGCTACACCGAGCCCGACCCGCGCGAAGACCTCTCGGGCATGGACGTGGCGCGCAAGCTCGTCATCCTCGCGCGCGAGATGGGGACGGAGATAGAGCTTGAGGATGTCGAGGTCGAGAGCCTCGTCCCCGAAGACCTGCGCTCCTCGACCGTCGAAGAGTATTTCGACAACCTGGGCAGCCACGACGCGGCCGTGGCCGAACGCCTGGGCGCCGCCGTAGGCCGCGGCGAGGTTCTGCGCTACGTCGGGACGATTGAGCCGGGCGGCGTCGTGTCGGCCTCGCTCCGCCCCTACCCGCTCGCGCACCCGTTCGCGTCCCTGAGCGAGAGCGACAACGTCGTCAGCTTCCGCACGGCGCGCTACGACGTGCAGCCGATGATCGTGCGCGGCCCCGGCGCGGGGCCGGACGTGACCGCGGCCGGCGTCTTCGCGGACCTGCTGCGGCTCGCCTCCTTCCTGGGGGCGCCGCTGTGAGGGGCGCCGCGGCGTTCGCGCCCGCGACCGTCTCGAACGTCGCCGTCGGCTTCGACGTCCTCGGGTTCGCCGTCGAGGCCGCGGGCGACGAGGTGACGTTGACGTTGACGGAAGGCGAGACAGTCCGCGTCGTCGAGGTCTCGGACGCGACGGGCACGCTCGCCCCCGGCGCCATCTCGCTCGACCCCGCGCAGAACACGGCGACCGTCGGCCTCATTAAACTTCTCGAAGACCTGCGCCCCGGCTTCGGCTTCGACGTGAGCGTGCGCAAGGGCATCGCGCTCGGGTCGGGGATGGGCGGCTCGGCCGCCTCGGCCGTGGCGGCGCTCGTCGCGGCGAACTCGCTGCTCGCGGAGCCCCTGCCGAAAGAGTCGCTGCTCGCCTACGCGCTCGCGGCCGAGCGCGTGGCGTGCGGCGCCTCGCACCCTGACAACGCCGCGCCGTCCCTGTTCGGCGGGCTCACGCTCGTCGTCTCGGCCGACCCCGTGCGCTGCGTGCGCCTCCCCGTCCCGGGCCGGCTCCTCGCCGTGCTCGTCCACCCGCACGTCCGCGTGGACACGCGCGACTCGCGCGCGGTTCTGCGACCGACCGTCCCGCTCGCGGATCACGTCCGGCAGTCGGCGCGCCTCGCCGGCCTCGTCGTCTCTTGCTTTACGGATGATTTAGAGTTGTTGAGAATCTGCCTCGACGACGCCGTCATCGAGCCGCAGCGCGCCGCGCTCATCCCCGGCTTCGCGCGCGTGAAGGCGGCCGCGCTCGGGGCGGGCGCGCTCGGCGCCTCCATCTCCGGCTCCGGCCCGAGCGTCTTCGCGCTGGTCGATTCCGAAGGGACGGCCGGGCGCGTGCGCGAAGCGATGGTCAGGGCGTTCAAGTTGAGCGACGTGAGCGAAGTCGATTCCTGGGTCTCGCCGATCAGCGAAGAGGGCGCGAGGGTCATATGAGGTACGTCAGCACGCGCGGGGAGTCGCCGCCGCTCGGGTTGTCCGAGGCCATCCAGACCGGCCTCGCGCCCGACGGCGGGCTCTACGTGCCCGAACGCTTCCCCGGGTTCGGGGTCGAAGACTTCGACGGGCGTGACTCGCTTTCGGATATAGCGGAGAAGTTTCTCACCCCCTTCTTCGAAGGCGACGAACTATCGCTCCATCTCCCTGACATCTGCCGCGAGGCTTTCAACTTCAGCGTCCCGCTCGTCGCACTCGACGAGACGACCGCCCTGCTCGAACTCTTCCACGGCCCGACCGCGGCCTTCAAGGACGTGGGCGCGCGCTTCCTCGCCGCGTGCGTCTCGCGCCTGCAGGGGCGCCGGACTGTGCTGGTCGCGACCTCCGGCGACACGGGCGGCGCGGTCGCGGCGGCCTTCGCCGGGCGCGCGAACGTGGACGTCGTCATCCTCTTCCCCAAAGGTCTGGTCTCGCCGCGGCAGGAGAAGCAGTTGACGTGCTGGGGCGCGGGCGTGCGCGCCTTCGCCGTGCGCGGGGACTTCGACGACTGCCAGCGGGTCGTGAAGGCGGCCTTCGCCGACCGCGAATTGAACCGGGCGCACGGGCTGCTCTCGGCCAACAGCATCAACCTCGGGCGGCTGCTGCCGCAGGCCGCTTACCACGCGGCGGCGAGCCTCTGGTATCTGCGCCGGCGCGCGGCGCGCGCCGGGTTGGTCGTGCCGACGGGGAACCTCGGGAACGCCGTCGCGGCCT
>DASVQJ010000241.1:0-10453 GCA_036389235.1 Pyrinomonadaceae bacterium
CACGACCGCCGGCGCGCGCGACGCCAAGGCCAGCGCCGCGGCGCGCTAGGTAACCGTTTTTCGTTTTACAGACGCGGGTTCGCTTTACAGACAAGGGGGCCGGCCGGGGGAAGTTGACTCTGCGGAGTCGCGACTTGCCCCCGGCCGGCCTCTCGATTTCCGGGGCGTAAAATTTTTCGCGGGTCTTCAAATTAAAGCGAACCCGCGCACAGGGGCGGTGTCTAAATACTTGAACGTGAAGAGGCGCCGGGAACGTCGTTCGGCCATTTTGCGCTTGACTTCGCCGCGGATTGCGACATAGACTGAGCGCGTTGCTGGCCAATCGAATATTTTAAGAACGCGCCCGTCTCGCCGGCAGTGTGAGGCGGACGTTTGGTTGCTCGCGTTCGTGTCCGGGGGGCCGGCCTGACCGTTTCATTCCCTGTTTGGCTGTCGCGTTGAAGGAGAGGCCGCCGCGCGTCGCGCGGCCGAGAACGCACGGCCATTCCCGTTCCCCTTAGGTACAAAAAAAGCGGTTAATCAGGCGGGCGCTTTTTGAGAGAAATCGTCTTAGAATCACAACTCTCTCTACAGAGGCGCGTGATTAAATGAGTCTAAGAAAACCCTGATCCACCTGGCACCGGAAGAGGGAGGATAGACGAGATGTTCGACACTTTGGTTGAGTCCGGCTCGCACTCAGACGACCTCGCGAGGAAGGGCTCCTTTTTCCTGGGCACCCTCGTGCTCTACTCGATTGTGCTCGTGGCGGTCGCCGTCCTCAGCATCTACCTGTACAACGACGCGATCCCCGACCCGAGCCTGGAGTTGCTGACGCTGGTGGCCCCCGTGCCGATGGCACAGGAGGAGGCGCCCAAGGCGGCCGACGAGCCCAAGCCCACGAAGGCGGCCGAGCCGACCGTCGCGATGGTGAAGGACATGGCCGTCATCGCGCCCGTCACCAAGACCAACGAGGTCGCGCCGCCGACGGCCAAGGTCGTCCCGACCAACAAGACGCTCAACGTCCAGATCGGCGACAGGAACGTCGGCGACGTCAACGCCGTCCCCACCGGCCCGGTCGGCATACCCGGCGGCACGGGCAGCGGTGGAGGCGGCGGCGGCGGCACGGGCACGGCGCCGGTGGTGGCTTCGAACGACGAGCCGCCCCCGCCCCCGCCCCCGGCCCCCACGCCCCCGCCCAAGCCGAAGACGGTCGTGTCGGGCGGCGTCTTGAACGGCAAGGCCATCTCGAAGCCGCAGCCCGCCTACCCGCCCATCGCGAAGGCGGCGCGCGCCTCCGGGACGGTGACCGTGCAGATCCTGGTCGACGAGTCGGGGCGCGTCGTCTCGGCCTCGGCCGTCTCGGGACACCCGCTCCTGCAGCAGGCGGCGGTCTCGGCCGCGCGCAACGCGAGGTTCTCGCCGACGCTGCTCTCGGGGCAGCCGGTGAAGGTCTCGGGCGTCATCACGTACAACTTCGTGCTTCAGTAAGACGGGGCGCGGGGCGCGACCCGCGGGCGGCCGGCCGGATTCTCTTTCGGGCGGCCCGGCCGCGGGTCGCTCGCGCCCCTTCCGAACGGCGAAGCGCACCCGCCATCAGAAACGAAAACCCTTTGGAGGATTTCTACCGTGACTATTCTGTTGAGCATTCTCGGGAGCAAGGCTCTCGGCCTCTTCGCCTTCCTGTTCCAGGAGGCCGCCAAGGGCGGTGAAGACCTGAAGAGCGCCTTCACCATCACGGAGATGGTGAAGAACCTCGGGTGGGTGGCGCTGACGGTCATCATCATCCTGCTGATCATGTCGATGTACTCCATCGCGATCATGGTCGAGCGGTTCCTGACCTACTCGGCCGCCAAGAAGCAGTCGCGCGAGTTCGCCCCGCGCGTCGCGCAGGCGCTCAAGAACGACCGCATCGAGGAGGCCATCAACATCAGCGACAAGCACAAGAAGTCGCACCTCGCGATGGTCGTCAACGCGGGCCTCCAGGAGTTCCGCGCGCACGAGGCCAGCTCCGACATCTCGGGCGACGAGGTCGAGGCGTCGAAGCGGGCGCTCCAGCGCGCCATCGCCATCAAGTCGGCCGAGTTCAAGCGCGGCCTCTCGGGCCTCGCCACCATCGGCTCGACCGCCCCGTTCGTGGGCCTCTTCGGCACGGTGTTCGGCATCATCAACGCGTTCACCGGCATGAAGTCGGCGGAGTCGGCCGGCATCGGCGCCGTCGCGGGCGGCATCGCCGAGGCGCTGCTCACCACCGCGCTCGGGCTCGCCGTGGCGGTGCCCGCCGTGTGGCTCTTCAACTACTTCACCGGCAAGGTCGACGGCTTCATCATCGAGATGGACAACTCGGCCTCCGAGCTAATCGACTACTTCCTGAAGAACCGCACGCGGCAGCTCAGGTCGTAGGGAGTCTCAGTCTGGTCACGGGCGCGCCCCGGCGCGGCGCCCCGGCCCCCGGAAGGGCCGGGGCGCGCGCCGCACGCGGCGCCCGTTCGAGGCCCTCGCGGCGGCGCGGGCCGGGGGAGTAAAGTTATGGGCATGTCATCGGGAGGGGGCGGCGGCTTCACCTCCGACATCAACGTCACGCCGATGGTGGACATCATGCTGGTGCTGCTGATCATCTTCATGGTCATCACGCCCTTCCTCCAGCAGGGCGTCTCGGTCGCGCTCCCGCGCGACATGAACAACCCGGACGAGGACCCGGCCATCATCAAGGAGAGCTCGGTCGTCGTCGCCATCACCGAGACCGGCGACATCTACCTCGGCAAGAAGCGGGTGGACAAGGACGCGCTCAAGGCCGAGATCGACCAGAAGATGACCGGCAAGGTCGACACCGAGCGCATCGTCTACCTGCGCAGCGACATCAACGCCAACTACGGCTCGGTCGTCGAGACGATCAACCTGATCCGCGACGCGGGCATCGACCAGATCGGCCTGGTCGCCGACAAGAGGAAGGGCGGCGCGCCCGCCCCGGCGACCGGCGGGCCGACTTCGTAGAGTCCCGGGCGGGCAGTCAAGAGGCGGGCGCCGCGCGCGCCGGCCCGACGGAGGAGTGTAAACCTATGGGTATGAGTGCAAGCGGCGGCGGCGCGGGGGCGGCCCCGAACATCAACGTCACGCCGCTCATCGACATCCTGCTGGTGCTGCTGATCATCTTCATGGTCATCACGCCTTTGAAGCCCGCGCGCTTCAAGACCCTCGTGCCCCAGCGCAGCGAGGAGTTGAACGCCGCGGCCAAGCAGAGCCCTCTGACGCTCATCGTCAACATCAAGAAGGACCTCGGGGTCGAGCTGATCCGCGGCGGCAACAAGATCGCCGACGCCTCGGTCAACGACCCGGGCAACATCGGCTCGACGCTCGCCGCCGAGTTCAAGGCGCGCAAGGAGCAGGGCGTCTGGAAGGAAGGGCTCCAGGGGCGCGCCGACCTGTCGCCCGACGAGCGCATCGAGAAGACAGTCTTCATCAAGGCGCCCGAGACCTTCAAGTACGGCGACGTCGTGAAGGTCATCGACTCGGTCAAGGGCTCGGGGGCGAACCCGGTCGGCCTCCAGACGGAGGCGCTGGAGCAGTAGCGCGGGGCGCCGCGCGGACGCCGCCGACGCCGCCCGACCCTCCGGCGGGCGAGCACGGCGGGGCGTCTTCGCGCGTGGCCGCCGCGTGAGAAAGCCCCCTTCACCCAGGTAGAGCTTCAGAACATGGCCCGGAGCAATCATCCCATGAAACTCTCTCGAACAAGCATCGCGGCCCTGCTCGTCGCGCTCGTGGCCGCATCGGGCGGGTGCACGCTGATCAACCGCGTGCGCGCCAAGAACGCGCTCAACGAGGGCGCGCGCGCCTACCGCGACGGGCGCTTCCCCGACGCGGAGGAGAAGTTCCGCAGCGCCTACGAGCTCGACCCTTCGCAGAAGAACGCGCCGCTCTTCATCGCCCGCGCCGTCCAGCAGCAGTACAAGCCCGGCGTCCAGACGCCCGAGAACCTCGCCGTCGGCGAGAAGGCGGTCGCGGCCTACCAGGACATCCTGAAGAGCGACCCCGGCAACGAGGACGCCTACAAGGCCATCGTCTTCCTCTACGGCCAGATGAAGAACGACGAGAAGGTCAACCAGCTGCTCGCCGAGCGCGCGCAGAGCGGACCCACCCCGAAGGCGAAGGCCGAGGCGCTGACGATCCTGGCGAGCAAGCAGTGGAACTGCTCCTACGAGATCACGGAGCAGAAGGAGAACAAGACGACCGAGAACAGGCCGGACAAGATTCTCATCCACTACAAGAAGCCGGCCAGCCAGGCCGACTTCGACAAGGCGCAGCAGTGCACGACCGAGGGGCTGAAGCTCGCCGAGCAGGCCATCGCGCTCGACCAGAATAACGCGGGCGCCTGGTCCTACAAGGCCAACCTCCTGCGCGAGAAGGCGAAGATCGCCGAGATGAACAACGACAACGCGGCCAAGGAGGACTTCGGCAAGCAGTACGAGGCCGCCCTCGACACGCAGAAGCGCCTGAGCGCCGCCGACGCCAAGCGGAAGGAGGCCGAGGAGGCCTCCAAGTCGCCGACGCCCCCGGCCAGCTAGGGCCGCCGGGGCCGCGCGCCACGGCGCGGGGCCGCGCGAACCAGCCCATTCTTTCTCCGGGTGATGCCCGACCTCGCGTCGGGCATCACCTGTTTCTATAATGGCCGTCGGCCGTCGGCCGCCGGCTTTTAGCCGGGCCGCCCGCGCGGGCGGCCCGGCAAAGAAAAGTGCGTGTCATTCATCAAACATAAGCTAAAGGCCGGCGGCTAACGGCCGACAGCTAACAGCTTCTTTATGATCCGCATCGAGGAGATCGTCGAAAAAGTCGGGCAGAACCACCCGCAGGCCGACCTCGACCTGCTGCGGCGGGCCTACTTCTTCTCCGCGCTGCACCACAAGGGCCAGACGCGCGCCTCCGGCGAGCCCTACCTCGTGCACCCCCTCGAAGTCGCCAACATCCTCGCCGACATGCGCCTCGACGAGGTCTCGGTCGCCACGGGGCTTTTGCACGACGTGGTCGAGGACACGCTCGTCGAGCCCGAGGTCATCCGCGACTCGTTCGGCGAGGAGATCGCGCACCTCGTGGACGGCCTCACCAAGCTCGCGCACATCAGCAACCAGTCGAAGGAGGAGCAGCAGGCCGAGAACGTCCGCAAGATGCTGCTGGCGATGGTGGACGACGTGCGCGTCGTCCTCGTCAAGCTGGCCGACCGCCTCCACAACATGCGCACGCTCCAGCACCTCAAGCCGGAGAAGCGCCGCCGCATCGCGCAGGAGACGCTCGACATCTTCGCGCCCATCGCGCACCGCCTCGGCATGGGGCGCCTGCGCTCCGAGCTGGAAGACCTCGCCTTCAAGCACCTGCACCCGGAGGAGTACAAGGAGCTGGCCGAGCAGCTGGAGCGCCGCCGCAAGGAGCACGAGGCGTTCCTCAACTCCGTGACCGAGCGCATCGAGGAGAAGATGCGGGAGGCGGGCGTGCCCTTCATCTCGGTCGAGGGGCGCGTCAAGCGCCTCTTCTCCATCTGGAAGAAGCTCAAGCGGCAGAAGATTGAGCTCGACCAGGTCTACGACCTCATCGCCGCGCGCGTCATCACGCCCGACGAGACGCGCCACTGCTACGGCGCCCTCGGCGTCGTCCACACCCTCTGGCAGCCCATCCCGGGCCGCTTCAAGGACTGGATCGCCACGCCGCGCGACAACCTCTACCGCTCGCTCCACACCTCCGTCATCGGCGACAAGGGGCAGCCCTTCGAGATACAGATTCGCACCGAGGAGATGCACCGCATCGCCGAGGAGGGCGTCGCCGCGCACTGGAAGTACAAGGAGGGGCGCCGCGGCGCGCACGACGACGACGAGGCGTTCCAGTGGCTCCGCTCGCTCGTCGAGTGGTCGCAGGAGGTGAAGGACTCGCGCGACTTCCTCGAATCGCTCAAGCTCGACCTCTACCCGAAGGACGTCTACGCCTTCACGCCGAAGGGCAAGATCGTCCAGCTCCCGCGCGGCGCCACGACCGTCGACTTCGCCTTCATGATCCACACAGAGGTCGGCAACACCTGCTCGGGCGCGCGCATCAACGGCCGCATGGTGCCGCTCCGCACGGCGATCCAGAACGGCGACGTGGTCGAGATTCTCACCTCCCCCGGCGCGAAGCCGTCGCGCGACTGGCTCAACTTCGTCAAGACCTCGCGCGCGCGCAGCCGCGTCCGCCACGCCGTCGCCGAGCAGCAGCGCGCCGAATCCATCGAGCTGGGGCGGAAGCTCTTCGAGAAGGAGGCCGCGCGCTTCAACCTCTCGGGGAAGAAGGTTCTGGCCGACTCCGACGGCGCCCTGAAGCGCATCGCGAACGAGTACGGCTACGGGCGCGTGGACGACCTGCTGGCGGCCGTCGGCTACGGGAAGACCGCGGCGCGCAACGTCATCGCCAAGTACCTCGGCCCGGAGAAGTTCGCCGAGCTGGAGCAGCGGAAGGAGTCGCCGCTCCGGGGACGGCTGACGGCCGGCGTGCAGGCCGTCAAGAAGTTCATCCGCCTCGGCGAAGACTCCATCGTCGTGCGCGGGGTGGACGACCTGCTGGTGACGCGCGCCCGCTGCTGCAACCCCGTCCGCGGCGAGGAGATCGTCGGCTACATCACGCGCGGCAAGGGCGTGGCCGTCCACGCGCGCCGCTGCACGAACGTCCAGCAGTTGATGGTCAACCCCGAGCGCGTCGTCGAGGTCGAGTGGGCCGACGCGGGCGCGGGCGAGGCCGCCTACGCCGTCAAGCTCCTCGCCATCACCGAGAACCGGACGGGCATGATCGCCGACGTGACGAACGCCATCAAGGACATCAAGACCAACATCACCGCCTCGAACGCCGCGGTCGCGCCCGACGACCGCGGCCGCATCGAGGTCACCGTCGAAGTCTTCGACCTCAAACACCTCGACAAGGTCATGTCCTCCATCCGCAAGGTGCCCGGCGTCCTCGACGTGGAGCGCGTCCACGGCGCGGTCTGAGGCGCGTTTGCCGTCCGGGGAAGGGGTCTGTTAGAATCTGCAATTTGTTCGCAGCCTTGCGGTAAGGGGCTTTCGTGACAGAGAGACGCATCGTCAAAACTGAGGGGGCGCCGGGGGCCATCGGGCCTTACTCGCAGGCGGTCGTGGCGGGCGGGTTCGTCTACGCGTCGGGCCAGATTCCGATAGACCCCGCGACGGGGCAGTTCGTCGAGGGCGGCGTCCGCGAGCAGACCGCGCAGGTCTTGCGCAACCTCTCGAAGGTCTTGGAGGCCGCCGGCTCCGACCTCTCGCGCGTCGTCAAGACGACGGTCTTCCTGGCCGACATGAACGACTTCGCGGCGATGAACGAGACCTACGCGGAGTTCTTTCCGCGGGAGCCGCCGGCGCGCTCGACCGTGCAGGCCGCGCGCCTGCCGCGCGACGCGCGCGTCGAGATCGACGTGGTCGCGCTCGCGGGCGAATGAATCAGACCGGTTTTCGCCCCCGCGCGGGCAAACGAAAAGCGGGGGCGCCGCCCCCGAAGGGTTAAGCGCCCGCCGCCTTTTGAAAAGTTGGGTTTTGACTCAGGCCGCCTTCGCGATCTTGCCCGCCTTGATGCACGACGTGCAGACCTTCATCCGCACGTTGCCGCCCTGCGGGCGCTGGACGCGGATGGACTGAAGGTTGGGGTCGAAGCGGCGGCGCGTGCGGTTGTTCGCGTGCGAGACGTTGTTCCCGAATTGCGGCCCCTTGCCGCAGACTTCGCATCGTTTAGCCATTACTTTGAAAACCTCCGGACATTAAAAAGCGTGCCCCCGCCGCCCTGCGGCCACACGGTCGAGGCGGCGGCGCACGTCGGAAACGGAAATTTATAGCAAACGGCTTCGCCGAGCGTCAAGTTGACAAAGGTCGGGCCGCGTCCGGGCAGCATCTTACCGAGTGTAAGTTTAAGGAGCTTCAGACACAGTGCACAGAGTCTTCAGACAGATCGCAACCCTCGCCCTGTTCGCAGCCTTCGCCCTGGGCCTCGCCGCGTGCGGCGGCAAGGGCGCCGGGGGGGGCGGCGGCGGCGGCAACGGCGTGGCCGCCACCGTCAACGGCAAGGAGATCACGCTCTCCGACGTAGACCGCATCGTCAACCAGCAGGCGCAGGGGCAGCAGTTGTCCACGCTCCAGCAGGCCGCCGTCCGCCTCCAGGTGCTCGACCGCCTCATCGAGCGCCAGGTGCTCTACGCGCGCGCCGAGAAGGAGAAGACCGTCCCGAACGACGACGAGGTCAACACCCTCATCAGCCAGCAGAAGCAGCGGGCCACGGTCGAGGAGTGGGAGAAGACCCTCAAGGAGAGCAACCTGACCGAGGAGCAGGTGCGCGACGAGGCCCGCAAGGACCTCGCCATCAACAAGCTCCAGGAGAAGCTCTACGGCAAGATCACCATCCGCGACCAGGAGGTCAACGACTTCTACGGCGCCAACCGCCAGCAGTTCGTCAACCCGCGCGGCGTCTCGCTCGCCGACATCGTCGTCGACCCGTCCGACAGCGGCGGCACCTACCGCGACGACGCCAAGAGCGACGCCGAGGCGACGGCCAAGATTCAGCGCCTCTACGCGACGCTCCGCAGCGGCGCCGACTTCGCCGACGTGGCCCGCTCCAGCAGCGAGGACCCGAGCGGCGTGCGCGGCGGCGACATCGGCATCGCCAACGAGCAGGACTTGCAGCAGAACGGCTTCCCGGCCGAACTCGTCGGCCGCTTCTTCAACCAGCTCCAGGTCGGCAGCTACACCGAGCCGATCCGCTTCGCCGACGGCCGCTGGTACATCTTCAAGCTGACGAACCGGCAGTTGGAGAACAAGCCGCTCACGCTCGACGACCCGGGCGTGCGCGACCAGATCAAGCAGGGGCTCATCGACCAGCGCAAGACGATCCTGCGCGAGGCGCTGGTCCGCAACGCGATGAGCGACTCGACGGTCGTCAACCACCTCGCCGAGTCGATGCTGGGCGACCCGAACATGCTCGGCGGCAACCAGTCGGTCGCGCCGGGCGCGTCCCCGGCCTCCGCGGCCACGCCCGCCGCGACGGGGACACCGGCCGCCTCGCCGACCGCGGCGGCCACCCCCGCGGCCGGCGCGAGCCCGGCGTCCGCGCCGCGTCCCGCCGCCACGGCGGCGGCGACACCGGCGGCCTCGCCGAAGCGTTAGGCCGGCGCGCCGCGTCCGGGCGGCGCGCGGGCGGTAAAACTGAAGCGGGCTTGGGCGCTCGAACGCCGAGCGCGCCGACGCCCGCTTCAGTCGCGTGAGAGCGCGGTTCAGTCGTTTATGCTTTTCCGACTCACGGACGTTTACAAGTCTTACGGCGCGCAGGACGTTCTGCGCGGGGCCTCGTTGCAGGTCAACCCGGGCGAGCACGTCGGGCTCGTGGGCCGGAACGGCGCGGGCAAGACGACGCTCTTCCGGCTCGTGACCGGCGAGGAGACGCCCGACCGCGGCGACGTGGTGCGCGCGCGCGGCGTGAAGCTCGGGCTGCTCGAACAGCACGTGGACTTCGAGCCGGGCACGACCGTCCACGAGGCCGCGCTCGCCGCCTTCGGCCAGCTCCAATCAATCGAGCACGAGATGCACGAGCTGGAGCACCGCATGGCCGAGGCGTCGGAAGACCTCGACGCGGTGCTCGAACGTTACAGCGACCTCCAGCACGAGTTCGAGCGGCAGGGCGGCTTCGAGTACGCGGCGCGGGCCGAGGCGATTCTGCAAGGTCTCGGGTTCGAGCGCGAGACGTGGGCGACGCCGTGCGAGATTCTTTCGGGCGGGCAGAAGAACCGGCTCGGGCTCGCGCGCCTCCTGCTCGCGGAGCCGGACGTGCTGCTGCTCGACGAGCCGACGAACCACCTCGACGTTTCCGCGGTCGAGTGGCTCGAAGAGTTCCTGGCCGCGTACAAGTCGGCCTACGTCATCATCAGCCACGACCGCTACTTCCTCGACCGCGCCTGCACGCGCATCGTCGAGGTGGAGCTGGGCAAGGCCGTCAGCTACGCGGGCAACTACTCGGCCTTCCTCGTCGAGCGCGAGGAGCGGCGCGAGATTCAGATGCGCGCCTACGAGAACCAGCAGCACCTCATCGCCAAGACCGAAGAGTTCATCCGCCGCAACCTCGCCGGGCAGAAGACGAAGCAGGCGAAGTCGCGCCGCACGATGCTCGCGCGCATGGAGCGCGTCGAGGCGGTGAGGGCCGACGCCTCGCAGGGCAACTTCCAGCTCAAGGGCGTCGAGCGCACCGGCAACCAGACGCTGATCGTCAACGACCTGTCGGTCGGCTACCCGGACAAGGTGCTCGCGCGCGGCATCACGTTCACGCTCATGCGCGGCGAGTGCCTGGGCGTCATCGGCCCGAACGGCGCGGGCAAGACCACGTTCGTCAAGACGCTGCTCAACAAGTTGCCCCCGCTCGCGGGCGAGTCGCGCTGGGGCTCGAAGGTGCAGGTCGGCTACTACGCGCAGCAGCTCGA
>DASVQJ010000242.1:0-11049 GCA_036389235.1 Pyrinomonadaceae bacterium
CCCGTGGTTCCGCGCCGACGTGGCCGTCAAGGCGGGGCGCGTCGCGCGCGTCGGCCGCGGCATCCCCGCGGCGCAGGCCGCGCGCGTCATCGACGCGCGCGATCAGATCGTCGCGCCCGGCTTCATCGACGTCCACACGCACGTCGAGGGCGTCTACAACAACCCGGCGGCCGAGAACTTCGTCCGCATGGGCGTGACGACGCTCGTCACCGGCAACTGCGGATCGTCGGCGACCGACGTGGGCGAGTTCTTAAACCGCTCGCGCCAGACGCCGCTCGCGGTCAACTTGGCGACGCTCGTCGCGCACGGCTCCGTCCGGCAGAAGGTGATGGGGCTGCAAAACCGCGAGCCGACGGCGGACGAGCTGCGGCAGATGGAAGAGCTGGTCGAGCGCGGGATGCGCGACGGCGCCGTCGGGCTCTCGACCGGTCTCATCTACGTGCCCGGCACCTACGCGAAGACCGACGAGGTGGTGGCGCTCGCCAAGGTGGCCTCGAAGTACGGCGGGCTCTACGCGACGCACATGCGCAACGAGGGCGAGCACGTCGCCGACGCCATCCGCGAGAGCATACAGATCGGCGAGCAGGCTAACCTCCCGGTCGAAATCTCCCACTTCAAGATCAGCAGCAAGCGGCTCTGGGGTCAGAGTCCCTTGACGCTCGGCCTGGTGCGCGACGCCCGCGCGCGCGGCCTCTCCGTCACGGTCGATCAGTACGCCTACACGGCCAGCTCCACCTCGCTCGACTCTCGGCTGCCCGACTGGGTCGAGGAGGGGGGCAGGGAGGCCGGCGCCGCCCGCCTCAAAGACCCCGCCCAGCACGCCCGCGCCCTGCGCGAGATGAAGGACTCGCTGAAGAAGAGCGGCTTCAAGGACTACTCCTACGCGGTCGTCGCGCGCTACAGGCCGAAGCCGGAGTTCAACGGCAAGTCTATCGCCGAGATTACGAAGCTTCAGCGGGGCAAGTCCGACGTGACGAACCAGGTCGAGCAGATATTCGAGATGTACGCGGCGGGCGGGGCCTCGATGGTCTACCACTCGATGGGCGAGGAGGACGTGCGCGCCATCATGCGCGAGCCCTTCACGATGATCGCCTCGGACTCGGGCGTGCGCCAGTTCGGCGAGGGCGTGCCGCACCCGCGCGGCTACGGCAACAACGCGCGCGTGCTCGGCACCTACGTCCGCGAGCTCGGACTCGTCACGCTCGAAGACGCCGTGCGCAAGATGACCTCCCTGCCGGCGCAGACCTTCGGCTTCCGCGACCGCGGCCTCGTCCGCGAGGGGATGGCCGCCGACCTCGTCATCTTCGACGAGGCGTCGGTCGCCGACCCCTCGACCTTCGAGAGCCCGCACCGGTACGCCGCCGGCTTCCAGTACGTCATCGTCGGCGGCCAGGCCGTCCTCGAAGAGGGCGCGCTGACGAAGGCGCGGCCGGGCGCCGCGCTGCGCGGGGCGGGGGCGGCGCCGTGAGGTGCGCGACGGCCCGACCCCCTTGCGGAGCGCGGGGGGCGGGTGTATAAGGGTGGCACCGAGCGGCAGCGGCCTCAGCCTTTACCCGTTTAATGCGATTCTTAATCTTTAGCAGACAGCAGAAATCCGCTCCCCGTCCTGCCCGCGCGGCGCGGGACTGTTCGGAGTCAGTCACGAATCCCCTCGGAGAAGCAAAGGAAGCACCCATGAGATATTACCCCGCACACATCTGTCGGCTGCTCGTTCTGGCGCTCGTCACTTGCGCCGGCGCGGGCGCCGCGTTCGCGCAGGAGACCACCGGCGCGCTCAACGGCACGGTCACGGACACCACCGGCGCGGTCGTCAAGGGCGCGACGGTCACGGTCACCGACGAGAGCAAGAGCGTCGCGGTCCGCACGGTCACGACCGGCGACGAGGGGGAGTACGCGGTGACGCCGCTGCCGCCCGGCACCTACTCGGTGACCGTCGAGGCGCAGAGCTTCAAGAAGTACATCCAGACCGGCGTCAAGGTCGACGTCGGCCAGCGCCGCACCGTGGACGCGGCGATGGAGGCGGGCAACATCCAGGAGGTCGTCACCGTCGAGGCCGCCCCCATCGCCATCGAGCTGACGACGCCCTCGGTCTCCACGACCATCACCGGCGAGCAGGCGCGCGAGCTCTCGATCAACAACCGCAACTTCGTCCAGCTCGTGACGCTCGCGCCCGGCGTCACGAACGACCTGTCCGACCAGGTCTACGTCGGCACGACCAACCCGGCGGGCCAGGCCAACACCATCAACATCTCGGTCAACGGCGCGCGCAGCAGCCAGAACACCTTCACGGTGGACGGCGCCGACATCACCGACCGGGGCTCGAACCTGACGATCCAGACCTACCCGAGCGTCGATTCCATCGGCGAGTTCAGAGTCCTGCGCAGCCTCTACCCGGCCGAGTCCGGCGGCAGCGGCGGCGGCCAGATCAACATCATCACGCGCTCGGGGACGGACGCCTTCCACGGCGGCCTCTACGAGTTCGTGCGCAACGAGCGGCTCAACGCCAACGACTTCATCACCAACTCGCTGGCCTCCCCGCCCTTCGGCCGCGACAGCAACGGCAAGGCGCGGCGCGCGCCGTTCCGCTACAACAACTACGGCTTCACCGTCGGCGGCCCCGTCTACTTCCCGAACTTCGGCGAGGGGACGCGCGGCGGCGCCTTCCGGAAGTCGAACCGGACGTTCTTCTTCTTCTCCGAGGAGCAGCGCAAGGACATCCGCTACGTGACGCTGACCTCGTCCGTCCCGGACGCGAACCTGCGCCAGGGCGTCTTCCCGATCCCCGTCTGCCTGACCTACAACGCCGCCGGGACGGCCTGCACGGAGGTGCTGCCGGCGGGCACGGCCCTGCCGTCGGGCCGCATCAACCCGGCCGCCGCCGCCTACGTCACCAACATCTACAACAAGCTGCCGCTCCCGAACCAGCCGAACTTCGGCCTGGCCTCGGCCGCGCGGAACGTCTCGGACTTCCAGCAGGAGATTCTGAAGCTCGACCACACCTTCACCGACAAGTGGTCGGCCTTCTACCGCTACGAGCGCGACAAGATTCCGACGCTCGACGCCAACTCGCTCTTCTCCAGCGGCGGGAGCCTGCCCGGCGTGTCCACGACCGAGACGGACTCGCCCGGCCGCACGCACACGCTCCAGACGACCTACACCCTGACCCCGACCGCCGTCCTCGAAGGGCGCTACACGCACGCCTACGGCGCCATCCTCAGCCACAACGTCGGCCTGCTGTCGCTCAACAACTTCGGCAGCAACCCGGTCAAACTGCCGTTCGCCAACACGCGCGACCGCGTCACCTCCATCTCCGGCAACGGCTTCGGCTCGCTGACGAGCTTCGGCCCCTACGACAACTTCTCGACCAAGGACGAGTGGGGCTCAAGCCTGAGCCTCATCAGGGGGCAGCACTCTCTGAAGTTCGGGGGCGAGTACTCGCGCTACCGCAAGAACGAGAACGCGCTCATCGGCGACGCGACGGGCGCCAACCAGGGCATCTTCACCGCCTTCAACGCGACGCTCCCGGCGGGCGTCGCCGTGACGGCCGTCAACTCGAACCTCCAGCGCTGGGCCAACTTCCTCCTCGGCAACGCGCAGACCTTCATCCAGGGCTCGGCCGACTACACGGCCGACTTCCGGCAGAGCAACTTCGAGGCGTACGCGCAGGACGAGTTCCGCTTCCGCAGCAACCTGACGCTCTACTACGGCGTGCGCTACTCGCGCTTCGGCCAGCCCACCGACCGGAACGGCCGCCTCTCGAACTTCATCCCGAGCCTCTACAACCCGGCCAACGCGCCGCAGGTGACGGGCGCGGGCAACCGCGTCGCCGGCACGGGCAACTTCTGTAACGGCATGGTCGTCAACTCGCAGAACGCCCAGAACCTCGGCGACTGCAAGCCGGCGGTCTCGCCCTGGGGCACCGAGATCGTCCCGACCTCGAACAAGGACTTCGCGCCGCGCGTCGGCCTCGCCTGGGACCCCTGGGGGGAGGGCAAGACCTCGATCCGCACCGGCTACGGCATCTACCACGAGCAGGTGCTCGCCGGCTTCGCCGAGCAGATCATCGGCACGAACCCGCCCTACCTCCAGAACCTGACCGTGAGCAACGTGCGGCTCGACAACCCCGTGACCGACGCGACCATCGCGCTGTCGGCCGCCGCCTCGACCATCCGCGCCATCGACCCCGAGTGGCACACGCCCTACATGCAGCACTGGTCGCTCGACTGGCAGCAGCAGCTCGCGCGCAACACGATGGTGAGCCTCGGCTACTACGGGTCGAAGGGCACGCACCTCATCGGCATCACGGAGATCAACATGCTCCCGCCGGGCCGCGCCATCAACTCGCAGTGCGCGACCGGGACGAACACCCTCCAGACGCCCGGCGCCGCCACGGTGCAGTGCCAGGTGCCGGGCACGGCCTTCACCTCCTCGGCCGGGACGAACATCCTCGACCAGCTCCGGCCCTACCGCGGCTACCGCTCGATCACGATGCTCCAGCCGCGCTACAACTCGAACTACCACAGCCTCCAGTTCCAGGCGCAGTCGCGCTTCCAGCAGGACTCGCAGCTCCAGGTGGCCTACACCTGGTCGAAGAACCTGACCGACGAGCAGAACGACCGCACCAACGCGCCCGAGAACTCCTACGACATCCGCAGCGAGTACAGCCGCGCCGCGCTCGACCGCCGGCACGTCTTCACGCTCAACTACATCTACGAGCTGCCCTTCTTCCGCGAGCAGAAGGGCCTCGCGGGCAAGGTGCTCGGCGGGTGGGAGACGACGAGCATCGTCACGGCGCAGTCCGGCCTGCCGTTCTCGGTCGTGACCTCCGCCTTCGACGCGTCGGGGCTCGGCAACGTCACGGCGCTCATCGCCGGCAACCGGCCGAACGTCATCTGCGACCCGAACCAGGGCGCGCCCCACACGCTGGAGCAGTGGTTCAACGCCTCCTGCTTCCAGCCGAACCCGGCGACCGGGGCGACCAACATCGCCAACGTCCCCGGCAACGCGCCGCGCGGCATCGTGAACGGCCCGCCGACCTACCGCGTCGACTTCTCGCTGTTCAAGAACATACGCTTCGGCGAGAACGTCAGGCTCCAGTTGCGCGGCGAGGCTTTCAACGTTTTCAACCACACCAACTTCCGCGGCTTCGTCGGAACCCCCAACTCGCTCAACGTGACGAGCGCCAACTTCGGCCGCATCGGCTCTGTGCGCGACCCGCGCACCGTCCAGCTCGGGGCCAAGTTCTACTTCTAACCCCGTCGAACACGTCGATGCCCGCGACCCGCCCGGCGGAGGGCGGCGCGGGCATCGACGCGTCAGCGCCCTCCGCCGGGGGCGCGTGCAGGATGCACGCGCTCCCGTTGCTATTTGCAGTTGGCAGTTGGGTGAAAGCGGGAACGATTTAACACGGAGACACAGAGACACGGAGACACAGCCTGAGGTTATTACTCAAGAAGCTGTGTCTTTGTGTCTCTGTGTCTCTGTGTTGAAAGCTCGCTTCACACCCACTCGAATGAAAACCGCCTGTAGATGCCCGGCGCCGTCTGTGCTTAAATGCGCGGCATGACCGAGAGACTGTTACTTAAGCCCTCCCGCGTCGTGCTGCCCGAGCGCGCGGCCGAGGGCGCGGCCGTGCTCGTCGAAGGCGGGCGCATCACGCGCGTGCCCGGGGCGGGGGAAGGGGCGGACGGCGCGCGCGTCTTAAATCTCGAAGGGGCGACGCTCTACCCCGGCTTCATCGACGTGCACATCCACGGCGCGGTCGGGGTGGACGCGCTCGAAGCGGGCGGGGAAGACCTGCACCGCGTCGCGCGTTACCTCGCGGGCGAGGGCGTGACGGCCTGGCTCCCGACGTTCGTCCCGGCGCCGGACGAGGATTACCGGCGCGCCGTCGGCGCGGTCGAAGAGCTGATGCGCGCGCAGGACGGGCTCCCGGCCGCGGCGCGCGCCGTCGGCCTCCACTACGAAGGCCCTTTCGTCAACGAGCGTCAGTGCGGGGCCTTGCGCACCGCCTACTTCAAGAGCTTCGCGCGCGGCGACGAGTTGGACGAGTTGCCGACGCTCGGCGTCGTTCGCGCGGCGCACATGATCACGCTCGCGCCGGAGGTCGAGGGCGGCGTCGCGCTCGTCGCCGAACTCGCGCGGCGCGGCTGGGTCGTCTCCGTCGGCCACACGCGCGCAGACCTTGAGACTCTGGAACGTGCGCGTCGGGCGGGCGCGCGCCACATGACGCACTTCCTCAACGCGATGTCGCCGCTCCACCACCGCGAGCCCGGCCCCATCGGCTGGGGGCTCTTGCAGGACGACGTGACGGTTGACCTCATCGCCGACGGCGTCCACAGCGACCCGCTCATGCTGCGCCTCGTCCTGCGCTGCAAGACGCCCGAACGCGTCTCCCTCATCAGCGACGCGGTCGCGCCCGCGGGGCTGGGCGACGGCGAGTTCCGCGTCTGGGGCGAGACCATCACGGTCGAGTCCGGGCGCACGCGCAACGAGCGCGGGAGCATCGCCGGCTCGGTCATCTCCGTGCTCGACGCCGCGCGCCGCGTGCGCGCCCTCGGCCTCTCCGAGACGGAACTCGCGCGCGTCGCCTCGCTCAACCCCGCGCGGCTCCTGCGCATCGACGACGTGTGCGGCTCGATTGAGGAAGGGAAGCGCGCCGACCTGACCGCGCTCGACGCCGAAGGGAAGGTCAGGCTCACGCTCGTCGGCGGCCGCGTGGCCTTCGAGGATTTTTAAGAAGTGTAGAAGCCCGCGCGGCGGTAGGACTCGTCGAGCAGCTCGACGGGGTGGACGACGCGGAGCCTCAGCCCCGCGAGGCGCGCGCCCGCGGCGAGCTGCATGTGGCAGCCGGGGTTGCCCGTGGCGAGCACCCCGGCGCCCGTCTCGCGGACGTGCTTCAGCTTCTCCCCGAGCACGCGCGAAGACAGCTCGGTCTCAAGCAGGTTGTAGACGCCCGCGCCGCCGCAGCACACGTCCGCGCCTTCGAGCGGGACTAACTTCAGCCCTTCGACCCGGCCCAACACGCGCAGCGGCTCGGCCTGTGCCCTCTGCCCGTGGAGCAGGTGGCACGAGGCGTCGTACGTTGCGGCGACTTCGACCGCCCCCACGTCCGCACGTCTGATTCCCGTCGCCTCCAACTGCTGGCTCACGTCGCGCACACGCTTGCTGAACTCGCGGGCGCGGGGGGCGTAGGCTTCGTCGTCCGCGAGCAGGTGAGCGTAAGAGACGAGCATCGCGCCGCAGCCGCCCGCGTTGGTGACGACGGGCGCGCGCCTCTCGTCCTCGAACGCCTCGACGTTGCGCCGCGCGAGAGCGCGCGCGCCTTCGAGGTCGCCCGCGTGCGCGTGCAGAGCCCCGCAGCAGACCTGCCCGCGCGGCGCCCTCACGCCGCAACCGTTCGCCGCCAGCACGCGCGCCGTCGCGCGGTTCACGCGCGCGAACAGGCCCTCCGTCACGCAGCCCTCGAAGAGGAGGGCGTCCGAACTCTTAACCGCAGCCGACCCGCCGCGCGACTCTTCCGCGTCCGCCGTCCGGGGGGCGACGGGCGGCGCGGGGCGTGAGCCGTCGAGCAGCGCGAGCCCTAGCTCGGCGCGCGCGGGGAGTATTCGCGTCAGCTTCGTCGAGAGCAGCAGGTGCGGCAGGCGCGAGTCGCGCAGCAGGCGCGCGAGCGTGAAGGCGAGACGGAGTCGCGCGGGGCGCGACCAGACGTGGCGCAGTGTGAACCTGAGCGCGCGCGAAGTCCAACCTTGCTTACGACCGCCCGCCGCGATGTCCGCGCGCGCGGCTTCGAGCAACTGCCCGTACTCGACGCCGGCCGGGCACGCGCTCTCGCACGCGCGGCAGCCGAGGCAGCGGTCGATGTGCCGCGAGAACGTGTCGGATTCGAGCGCGAGCCGCCCCTCCCCGACCGCGCGCATCAGGTAGATGCGCCCGCGCGGGCCGTCGTTCTCGTCGCCGGTCTGGACGTAGGTCGGGCACGCCTCAAGGCACAGCCCGCAGTGCACGCACGCCAGCAGCTTCCGCTCCTCCGCCTCCAGCGCTCCCGCCAACCGTGTCGAGTGTTCGGGCATAAGATAAGTGTTTATGTAGATTGAAGAGTGCGCGTTCCTCGCCGCGGAGCGGCGTCTGAATTTAGCCCGGCCTTTCAAGGCCGGGCTAAATTCACGCGCCGCTCCGCGGCGAGTTGGCGTCGAAAAGACCGGGTGAAAAAGTGTCCGACGGGTCGAGTTGCTCCTTGATGCGCTTCGTCAGGAAGGCGGACGACTCCGACAGCCCCCACGCGCCGAGTTCGCGCTTGAGCCCGCGAGGCGCGCGCTCGACGACGAGCGCGCCGCCCGCTGCGCGCGCCGCCTCGCGCATCCCGCGCAGGGAGGCGACGGCTCCGCCGTCATCCGGAACGTCTTGGAAGACGCGCAGGCGGCCGTCGCCCGCGCCCGCGTGCCACCTCAGCCCGCGGCCGTAGTCGTCGCCGAGCCGGGCCAGCAACCCGCCGAGCGCGGACGGGAGGACGGACGCGCGCCAGACGAGCGGCTTGTCCTTTCGCGGCTGTGCCGATGAAAGTCGCGCCCAGAGGCCGTCATCGTCTTCGACCCGTTCGGCCGTGCCTTCCTTCGTCAAACCTTCCACCAACTCGGCCGCGCGAGCGAGTTGGTACTCGACCGCGCCCTCCGTCCCCGCGAAGCGTGCGAGCATGACAAAGTTGCTGTCTGTGCCCCCCCCGTCTTCAAACGCCCCGACCTCTTCGGCCAGCGGCGGCGAGAGCAGTTCGACGGCGACGGGCAGCAGTTGTGAGCCCGCGAGCGCGCGCGCCGCTCCGACGAGCGCGCGCGGGTCGCCCGCGCGCGCGACGAGCGTCGCCTCCCGCCGCGGCCGCGGGCGCAGTCTGAAGGTGATTTCGAGGATGACGCCGAGCGTGCCGTGGCTGCCCGTAAAGAGCTTGCAGAGGTCGTAGCCGGCGACGTTCTTGACGACGCGCCCGCCGGCCCTTATCAAACGCCCGCCCGCGAGCGCGACGCGCATCCCGAGCACGTGCGAGCGCGGCGAGCCGTAGCCGAGAGCCTGCGCCCCGGCCGCGCCCGTCGCCACCACGCCGCCGAGCGTCGCCACCTGCGCGCCCGGCGGGTCGAGCGGGAGCCACTGGCCCGCGCGCCCGGCCTCGCGGTTGAAGTCGGCGAGTGTCAGACCCGCCTCGGCCGTCGCCACGAGGTCTGCGGGTTCGTGCTCGACGATGCGCGCCATGCGCGTCGTCTTCAAGACGACGTTCGGGGGCTCGTGCGCCTCACCTGCGTCGAGCCACGTACACGCGCCCGCGGGCGCCACCGCCCAACGTTCACCCTCCGCGAGGCGCAAGACCTCGCAGACCTCTTCGAACGTCGCCGGCTCGACGACGAGCGCGCTCGTGTCGTCGCCGGTCGTCAAAACCCCTACGTGCTCGCGCCCCACCACGCCCGCGAGCGCCGCCGAAGGGTCGAGCGCCCCGCGGGTCGCCTTCGTACGCCCGGGCGCCGCCGCGTGAACCGCCGACGCGTCCGGCTCAGACTGAGTGGACTTGCCGTCCGGGCCGTTAACGTCGGCCGCGCCGCGGGCGGCGCGCTTCACCTCCGCGACGGCGCGCGCCTCGCCGCAGCCCTTGAGCACGGGGATGATCTTGCCGGGGTTGCAGAGCCCCGAAGGGTCGAAGGCGGCGCGCACGCTCAGCATCGCGCGCATGTCCTCGTCCGAGAAGACGAGCGGCAGGTAGTCGCTCTTGTCCAGCCCCACGCCGTGCTCGCCCGTGATGGTGCCGCCCGCGCGCACGCACGTCTCCATGATCTCGCGCCCGGCCTCGTGGACGCGTTCGACCTGCGCGGCGTCGCGCGAGTCGAAGCAGACGAGCGGGTGGAGGTTCCCGTCGCCCGCGTGGAAGACGTTCGCGACGCGCAGGCCGTGGCGCGCGCCTATCCGGTACGTCGCCGCGAGCACCTCGGGCAGCCGCGAGCGCGGGACGACGGCGTCCTGTATGAGTATGTCGGGCGTGATGCGGCCCATCGCGCCGAAGGCGCCCTTGCGCGCGGCCCACAGGCGCTTGCGCTCGGCCTCGTCGGCGGCGAGCCGCACCGAGCGCGCGCCGCTCTCCGCGCAGATGGCGCGGACGCGCTCGACCTCCTCGTCCATCGCCGCTTCGAGCCCGTCCAGCTCGACCAGCAGCGCGGCCTCCGCATCAGTCGGCATCCCCGCGGCGAAGACGCTCGCCTCGACCGCGCGGATGGTCGCGCCGTCAACCATCTCAAGGCCGGCGGGGATGATGCCCGCGGCGATGACGGCCGAGACGGCGCGGCTCGCGTCGTCGATGTCGGTGAAGTCCGCGAGCAGCGTCCGCACCGACGGCGGGACGGGGGTCAGGCGCACCGTGACTTCGGTGACGACGCCGAACGTGCCCTCGCTGCCGACGAAGAGGCCGAGCAGGTCGTAGCCCGGCGCCTCGGCCCCCGCGCCGCCTAAGTCCACGACGCGCCCTTCGGCGAGGACGACGCGCGCGCCGACGACGTGGTCGGTCGTCGTGCCGTACTTCAGGCAGTGTATGCCGCCCGCGTTCTCGCCGACGTTGCCGCCGACGGTGCAGGAGCCCTGGCTCGAAGGGTCGGGCACGTAGTAGAGGCCGTGGCGCGCGACGGCGCGCGAGACGTGCGCGTTGACGACGCCCGCCTCGACGACGGCGAGTCGGTTCTCCGCGTCCACCTTCAGCACGCGCCGCATCCGCGCCAGCTCCACGCAGACCCCGCCGCCCACCGCCAGCGCGCCGCCCGACAGCCCGGTCCCCGCCCCGCGCGGCACCAGCGGCACGCCCTCGCGCCCGAGGAGTTCTAAGACCGCCGCCACCTCCCCGGTCGAGCCGGGGAAGACTACCGCCCGCGGCCTGTGCCGGTAGTGCGTCAGCCCGTCGCACTCGTAGACGAGCAACTCCTCGGGCTCCGAGATGACCTGCTCGGGCCTCAGCATCGCGCGCAAATGTTCGACGAGCTTGTCCACGGGATTCTTCTGCGAGTGCTTCGGAAAATTCCTGTCGGA
>DASVQJ010000243.1:0-3690 GCA_036389235.1 Pyrinomonadaceae bacterium
CGAGAGGGCCAGCAGGAGCCGCATGGCCCCGATCATCCGCTCGTCCACCGATTCGAGGGAGTCCGGCGCGTGACCACTCGGGGGCTGCCTGTCCATAAAGGCATTATAAGCCCTGCGGTAACCTCCGCTCATTTTTTAGCGGGTGAACGCCGAGGTGGGCCGGCCGCCCCTCTTCCGGCACCCCTCCAAAGTCCGGCGCGTCCATGTCGTCGTCGCCGGCTACGGGACGGCCGAGCAGCTTGAGCCGGAGGTACGCACGGCCGATTCCCGCCTGCGACTGGGGGCCGCCGCCTTTCCATGTTTGCGAAGGGCGGCGGCCTCTTTTTTTCTCCTACCGTCGCGCGCCGTGTTACCGTTGGCGTTCTCGGAAAGGGTTGAACGTCAGCGCCCATGTACGCCCCTCTCAAAGTTCTGTTGAGTCTCGGCGGCCTCACGCCGTGGGAGCTGGCCGCGCGCGTCTGGCGCGAGATGAATAAAGACGACGTCTTCAACCGGGCGGCCATCCTCGGCTTCTACTTCATGCTCGCGCTCATCCCGCTGCTGCTCTGCCTGACGGCGCTGCTCGGCCTCTTCGCGCAGACGGGGGCGGAGCTGCGCGACCAGATGTTCTCACTCCTCGCCAGGGTCGCGCCCCGCTCCGCCTACGCGCTCGTCCACGACACGGTCAGCGAGGTGACCGAGGGCGGGAGCGGCGGCAAGCTGACGTTCGGGCTGCTGGCCTCGGTCTGGGCCGCGTCGAACGGGATGCTCGCGGTCATCGACACGCTGAACTCGGCGTACCACGTCCGCGAGGCCCGCCCCTGGTGGAAGTCCCGGCTGGTCGCGGCCGCGCTGACGCTCGCGCTCGGCGTGCTCATCATCTCCGCGCTGGTGCTGGTGCTCTACGGCGGCCAGGTCGCGGAGGCGTTGTCAAACGCCTTCAGGCTCGGGGGCGCGTTCGACGCCGCCTGGGGCGTCATACAGTGGCCCGTCGTGCTCGCGTTCGTCTTCCTGGCCTTCGGCCTCATCTACTACTTCGCCCCGAACCTCCACGAGCAGAGGTTCCGCTGGGTGCTGCCCGGCATGGTGGTCGGCGTCGCCCTGTGGCTGGCCGGCTCGCTCGGCTTCCGCTTCTACCTGCGCTACTTCAACACCTACAACGCGGTCTACGGCTCGCTCGGCGCGGTCATCATCCTCATGCTCTGGTTCTACCTGACGGGGGCGGCCATCCTTATCGGCGGCGAGGTCAATTCCGAGATCGAGCGCGCCGCCGCGGCGGCCGGTGAGAAAGACGCCAAGCTGCCCGGCGAGAAGAGTCCCGGCGAGAAGGGGGGGAGGGATGAGGGCAACGCCGGCGCGTCCGCGGCGTAGGTGTTTGCACTTACGCCGCCTGAGTAATCGCACGGTTGTTGCCGCCCGCCGTCTGTAGTCACCACCCGCACAATTCCGCCCGGGCGCCTATACTTGATGACACGGGGCGGTCCGGGCAGGGCAACACTGTCCCCACCGCCCCGTCATCTAGTATTGTGGGTGAAGAACAGTTCCGGGCGGCTCACGACGGAGGGGGAGGAAGGGCGTGAGACACGGCGAGTACCGGCCCATACGCGACTACGCGCTCATCGGCGACGCACACACGGCGGCGCTCGTCTCCGGCGACGGCTCCATCGACTGGCTGTGCTGGCCGCGTTTCGACAGCCCCGCGGTCTTCTGCCGGCTGCTCGACAGGGGTAAGGGCGGGCACTTTCGCGTCGGCCCCGCCGAAGCTCGCGCCGCCGTCTCGCGCGCCTACGTCGAGGGGACGAACGTGCTCGCCACCCTCTTCTCGACGGACGAAGGCCGGTTCCGCCTCACGGACCTGATGCCCGTCGAGCGGCTGAATCAGCGTCACGAGGGCGAAGACATCGCCTCGCACTACCGCGTCCTCAGACTCTTGGAGGGGCTCTCCGGCGAGGCCGAGGTCGAAGTCAGCTTCCGGCCCACCTTCGATTACGCGCGCGCCGAAGCCGCCTTTCACCACTGCGAGGGCGGCGTCGTAGCACAGAACGATAGTGAGTCGCTGGCGCTATCCTGTCCCGCCCCTTTCCGCGAAGACGCTTCCGGCGGCGTCTCGGCGCGCTTCAGCGTCGCGGCCGGTCAGCGCGTGTGGGTCGCACTCACCTACCTCGCGGGCGACGAACGCCCGCCGCTCTCCATCCCGCAGATCGACGCCGACCTCGAACTGGAGCAGACGCTCGAATACTGGCGCGAGTGGTCGGAGACGTGCACGTACAGCGGGCCTTACGAACAGCTCGTCAGGCGCAGCGCCCTCGTCCTCAAGCTCCTGACCTACGAGCCGACGGGCGCGCTCGTCGCCGCGCCGACCACTTCGCTGCCGGAGGAGCTGGGCGGCGTGCGCAACTGGGACTACCGCTTCACATGGCTGCGCGACTCGGCGCTCATCCTTTACGCCCTGCAACTCCTCGGCTACCACGAGGAGGCCACAGACTTCTTCGGGTGGCTGGACGGCCTCTGCATCCCCTGCGGCAACGAGCTCCAGATCATGTACCGCATCGACGGCGGCTCGCACCTGCCCGAGCGCACGCTCGAACACCTCGAAGGCTACCGCGGCTCGCGCCCCGTGCGCGTGGGCAACGGGGCCTTCGACCAGAAGCAGCTCGACATCTACGGCGAGGTGATCGACGCCGCGTACCTCTACCACGAGCGCGCGCGCCGCCCCGTCCGGCCCGAGCTGTGGGACACGCTGCGCCACATGGCCGACCAGACGGTCGCGCGCTGGCGCGAGCCCGACCACGGCATCTGGGAGGTGCGCGGCGGGCCGCGCCACTTCCTCTACTCGAAGCTGCTCTGCTGGGTGGCGCTCGACCGGGTCGTGAGGATGGCCTCGGGGGGCGGCCTGCCGGGCGACGTGAGCCTGTGGGAGAGGACGCGCGAGGAGATTCGCGCGGCGATCCTCGAAGAGGGCTACGACGAGGAGGCGGGCGCGTTCACGCAGGCGTTCGGCGAGCAGGCTTTGGACGCCTGCGCGCTCGTCATCCCGCAGGTCGGCTTCCTCCCGGCGAACGACCCGCGCGTCCTCTCGACCGTCGAACGGATACGGGAGCAGCTCACCTCGCACGGGCTGGTCTACCGCTACCTGACGGAGGACGGGCTGCCCGGCGGCGAGGCCACCTTCGCCCTGTGCAGCTTCTGGCTGGTGGACTGCCTGGCCGAAGCGGGGCGCGTGGGCGAGGCGCGGGCGCTGTTCGAGAAGGTCGCGGGATACGCCAACGACCTCGGCCTGCTCGCCGAAGAGATAGACCCGGTGAGCGCCGAGCTGCTGGGCAACTTCCCGCAGGGCTTCACGCACCTCGGGCTCATCCGCTCGGCCCTGCACATCGCCAGGGCCGAAGCCCTCGGCCCCGCGGGGAGGGCGGAGAATCAGGCGGAGCGGGCGGGTAGGATTGAGGAGACGGGTCGGGTGACGGGCTCGCCCGAGACTGGGACGCGCGGGGCGCGCTAACCACGAGTCCGGCGAGATGAAAGGACCCGCCGCGAAGGACTCGCACAACTCGTCACGGCCGCCCTCGAACGATCAGCCGCGGGCGAAGCGCGCCAGGAGCTTACGCGGGCCTTCAGGCAGCCGGGCGGGCCGGGCGCCGCGGTGAGACGCTGCGGCTCTCGTCTCGACCTCTAACCCGGCGGGCGCGGGGGCACCATACGGAGGTGCCCCCG
>DASVQJ010000244.1:0-28576 GCA_036389235.1 Pyrinomonadaceae bacterium
CTACGGGCCGACGGAGTGTACGACCTTCGCCGCCTGGCACCTGGTCGGGGAGGTGCCGGAGGGCGCGGCCACCGTCCCCATCGGGCGGCCGCTCTCGAACACGGAGCTCTACGTCCTCGACGGCGGGCTCCGGCCCGTGCCCGTGTGCGTGGCCGGCGAGCTCTACATCGGCGGGCCGGGCCTGGCGCGCGGCTACCTGAACCGGCCGGGGCTCACGGCCGAGAAGTTCATCCCGCACCCGTTCTCTCCGGAGCCGGGCGCGAGGCTCTACCGGACGGGCGACGTGGTGCGCTACCTGCCGGGCGGGGAGGTCGAGTTCATCGGGCGCACCGACCACCAGGTGAAGATTCGGGGCCACCGCATCGAGCTGGGCGAGATAGAGGCCGCGCTGACGCGCCACGAGGCCGTGCGCGACGCGGTGGTGCTGGCGCGCGAGGACGAGCCCGGCGAGCGGCGTCTGGTGGCTTACGTGGCCGCGCCGGCGACGACCGCCGCCAACGACCTGCGTGGCTACCTGAAGGAGAAGCTTCCGGCCTACATGGTGCCCTCGGCCTTCGTCGTCATGGGGGCGTTGCCGCTCACGCCCAACGGGAAGGTTGACCGGGGCGCCCTGCCCGCGCCGGCCCCGACGCGCGCGGAGCCCGAGGCGTCCACGGCCGCCGCGCCCCGCACGCCGACCGTCGAACTGCTCTGCGGCATTTACGCCGACGTGCTCGGGCTGCCTGAAGTTCAGCCCGGCGACGAGTTCTTCCAGCTCGGCGGCCACTCGCTGCTGGCGACGAGGCTCGCCTCGCGCGTGCGCGAAGCCTTCCGGATCGAGCTGCCGTTGAGCGCGCTCTTCGAGGAGCCGACCGTGGCCGAACTCGCCGAGTCGGTCGAGCGCGAGATGGGGGCCGCGCGGGGCGTGGAGGCGCCGCCCATCCGGCCCGTCCCCAGGGGCGGCGCGCTCCCTGCGTCGCTGGCGCAGCAGCGTTTCTGGTTCCTGCACCAGTTGGAGCCGAACCAGGCGGTCTACAACGTCCCCGTCGCCGTACGCCTCCGGGGGCGGCTCGACGCCGACGCGCTCCGGCGCGCGCTCGCCGAGGTCTTCCGACGGCACGAGGTCTTGCGGACGACCTTCGCGGAGGTGGACGGGCGGGCCGTGCAGGTAATCTCTGATTCGGCCGAGGGCGCGGCGCTCCCGCTCACAGACCTCTCGCCGCTGCCGGCCGAAGCGCGCGAGGCGGAGGCCCTCCGGCTCATCGCCGAAGAGACCGGGCGACCCTTCGACCTCGTGGCCGGGCCGCTGCTGCGCGCACGCCTCCTGAGACTCCGCGACGACGAGCACGTCGCCGTGCTCGTGATGCATCACATCGTCTCGGACGGGTGGTCGATGGGCGTGCTCGTCGAAGAGTTGACGACGCTCTACGGGGCCTTCACGCGCGGCGAGGAGTCGCCGCTCCCGGAACTCCCCATCCAGTACGCCGACTACGCCGCGTGGCAGCACGAATACCTCTCGGGCGAAGTCCTCGACGAGCAGCTCGCATACTGGCGCGCGCGCCTCGAAGGCGCGCCCCTCGTCGAGCTGCCGACCGACCGCGCGCGCCCGCCCGTCCAGACCTTCGCGGGCGACACGCACACCTTCATGCTGCCCGGAGAGGTCTGCGCGCGGCTCCGCCAGGTCAGCCGCCGCGAGGGCGTCACGGTCTTCATGACGCTGCTGGCCGCCCTCAAGGTGCTACTCGGCCGCTACACGGGCCAGGAGGACATCGTCGTCGGCACCGGCATCGCCAACCGCAACCGCGTCGAGACCGAGAGGCTCCTCGGCTGCTTCTTCAACCTCCTGGCGCTGCGCACAGACCTCTCCGGCAGCCCGACCTTCCGCGAGCTGCTCGGCGGCGTGCGCGAGGTCACGCTCGGGGCGTACGCGCACCAGGACATCCCGTTCGAGACGCTGATCGAAGCCTTGCAGCCGGAGCGCAACGCGAGCCGCCCGCCGCTCTTCCAGGTGGTGCTCGTCTACCAGAACCTGCCGGCGCAGACGCTCGCCGTGCCGGGGCTCGAAATCTCCGCCATGCCTTCGCCCAACCCCGTCTCGAAGTTCGACCTCACGCTCATCATCGAGGAGCGCGGCGAGCAGTACTTCGGGGTCTGGGAGTACAACACGGACCTCTTCGACGCGGCGACGGTCGCGCGCTTCTGCGAACAGTACCAGACGCTCCTCGGGCGCCTCCTCTCCGACCCCGAGGAGGAGGTGTCGCGCGCCGAGCTGGGCGCGGGCGAGGAGAGCCGCCAACTCATCTACGCCTTCGGCGAAGACCTGGACGAATTCTGATGAACTCGACGACCGGCGTGATAAGGGACGCGGCGGCCGGGGCCGCCCGCGAGCGCGCGGGCGCGGACGAGACGGCCGTCGGCCGCCTCGTGTCGCTGCTCGGCGGCGACCTGGAGCTCTACCGCTTCGCCGTCGCAGACCTGACCGAGCGCTACGGCGACGCCTACCTCGCCGACGCGGAGTTCACCGTCGCGCGGCTCGAAGAGTTCGCCGCGCGCCACGGCCACTCGCTGGCCCACGTCCTGCGGGTCTACGTCGAGTTCGCCGAGCAGGCCGTGAGGGAGGCGCGCGAGTTCGCGCGGACGGGGCGCTACCGGCACAGCTCCGAGGAGGAGATCGAGCACGTCGTCGGCGCCGAGCAGTTCCAACTCGAATACCTCTACGTCCTGACGCTCAGCACGCCGCTCAACCGGAGCCGCTACGAGGTGTCGCGCCACTTCCGCGAGGCCGTGCGCCGCGGCCTCGCCCCCGGCGCCCGGTGCCTCGAAATCGGCGGCGGCAACTGCCTCGACGCGCTCTTCCTGAGCGGCTACGGCCCCGTCGCCGTCTACGAGAAGAACCCGAAGAGCCTGGTCTGGCACGAGCTCCTCGGCCTCGGCGGCAAGGTGGATTTGAAGATCGAGTACTACGCCTTCGACGGCCGCGCCGACTACGACTTCGTCTCCATGATCGAGCTGCTCGAACACGTCAGCGACCCGGCCGCCTACCTGCGCGGGGCGCACCGCGTGCTCGCCGACGACGGCTGCGCCTACCTGACGTTCGCCGTCAGGATGCCGCAGCTCGACCACCTCTACCAGTTCGACTCCGTGGAGGAGTGCCGGCAGCTCGCCGAGGCCGCGGGGTTCCGCGTCGTGGAGGACTACTGCACCATCAACACGCACCAGCCCTTCGCCGAGGGGGAGCGCTGGGCGATGGCCGCCGACCCGAAGTACGCGGTCACCTACTGCTGCCTCGTCAGGAAGCAGACCGGGCGCGAGGCCGCCGCCCTCATCGAAGACTTCAACGACGACCTCGAACTCTAGGGCGCGCGGGCGCCGCCGGAGCAAGCATGCGATTCGGGATCATGTTCTTTTCGAGCGCCGCGGCGGAGGCCGGCGGCGGCGGCAAGTACGGGCTGCTGCTCGACGCCGCGCGCTACGCAGACGAGCGGGGGTTCTGCGCCGTCTGGACTCCGGAGCGACACTTCCACGAGTTCGGCGGCCTCTTCCCGAACCCCTCGGTCGTCGGCGCCGCGCTGGCCGTGCTGACGCGCCGCGTGCAGCTCCGCGCCGGCAGCCTCATCTCCCCTCTGCACGACGCCGTCCGCATCGCGGAGGAGTGGTCGGTGGTCGACAACCTCTCGGGCGGGAGGGCGGCCGTCTCGTTCGGCTCCGGCTGGAACGTGGACGACTTCGTCTTCTTCCCCGAGCGCTACCCGACGCGCCACGCACTGATGTACGAGCAGATCGAGACGGTGCGGAGGCTTTGGCGGGGCGAGCCGCTGGTGCGCGCCAACACGTTCGGGAAGGAGGTGGAGATCAGGCTCCACCCGCGCCCCGTGCAGGAGGAGCTGCCCGTCTGGGTGACCTCGTCCGGCAACGCCGAGACGTTCGAGAGCGCCGGGGCCGTCGGCGCCAACCTGCTGACGCACCTCATCGGCCAGAACGTCGAGGCGCTGGCCGGCAAGATCGAACGCTACCGCGCCGCGCGCGCGAGCCACGGCCACGAGCCCGGCGGCGGCACGGTCACGCTGATGCTCCACACCTTCATGGGGCCGGACGCCGACGCCGTGCGGGCGAAGGTGCGGCGGCCGTTCCGCGAGTACCTGCGCTCGGCCATCAGCCTTGAGGAGAAGGCGGCGGCCGGCGGCGGCACCATCAGCGGAGGCCACAAGATCGCCCCGCACGACATCCCGCCGGCCGTGATGGAGGAACTGCTCGACCTCACGTTCGAGCGCTACTACCGGACGGCGGCGCTGATGGGCACGACGGCCGACTGCCTGCCGCTCGTCCGCCAGCTGGAGGAGGCCGGGGTCGACGAGGTCGCCTGCCTGATCGACTTCCTCGACGACGCGCCCGCCATCCTCGAAAGCCTCACCTACGTCGATCAACTGCGCGCGGCCGTCTCGGCGGAGGCCGACGCGCGGGCGGCCGACGAGGCCGTCAACGCCTTCATGGAAGACCTCGAAGTCTGAGGGCGCGCGCGCCCTGGCGAACAAGGGAACGGAGACGAAAAGAGAAGATGCCGGACATCCTGATACTGACGAGGGGCACGGGCGGCGACCTGCTGCCGCTGCTCCCCATTGGCAAGGCCCTGAAGGCGCGCGGTCACGCCGTCAGGCTCATCACGCACACCAACTTCGAGGCCGACGCGCGCCGCGCCGGGCTCGACTTCGCGCCGCTGCCCGACGACACGCTCCAGCCGCTCGGCGGCGAACCGCTCCGGAACGGGCTCGACTACTTCCTGACGCTCATGCGGCGGTACGTCGAAGAGAGTCTGAGGGACGAGTACGAGGTCGTCGCCAGGCACGCGGGCGGGGGCGAGGCGGTGCTGGTCGCCAACCACATCTCGCACCTCGTCGCGCAGACGGCCTCCGAAGGGCTCGGCCTCCCGCTCGTCTCGGTCTTCCCCTCGCCCTACTTCATGTCGAGCCTGCCCATGCTCGAACAGCTCTACGCCGCGCAGGCCGCGCAGATCAACGCGGCGCGCGGCGGGCTCGGCCTCGCGCCGGTCGGGGACTGGGGCGCGTGGGTGAGGCACGCCGACCGAAGCCTCGCCCTCTGGCCCGAGTGGTTCGGGCCGCAGGAGCCGGGGTGGCCCGCGCGCGCTGAGATGGTCGGCTTCGTGCACGACGAGGAGTTCGAGCAGGGGGCGCTGCCGGCCGAGGTCGAGGAGATGTTCGACGCCGCGGAGCCGCCCGTCCTCATCACGCACGGGACGAGCAAGGGCGACCGCAACCCCTTCGCCGCCTGCGCCGAGGCGTGCCGGCTGCTCGGCCGCCGGGGGCTCATCGTCACGCCGCACGACGAGCTGGTGCCGCGCCACCTCCCCGAGGGGGTGAAGCGGTTCCGCTACCTCCCGTTCGGCAGCGTCATGCGGCGCGCGGGCGCCGTCGTGCACCACGGCGGCATCGGCACCTCGGGGCAGGCTTTGGCGGCGCGCGTCCCGCAGCTCGTCCTCCCGCTCGGCATCGACCGGCCCGACAACGCCGCACGGCTCCAGCGCCTCGGGGTGGCCGAGACGCTGCCGCCCATCCGCTGGGAGGCCGACTGGGTCGCGCGCTCCCTCGGGCGGCTGCTCGGCTCGGAAGAGGTCGGGCGCAACTACCGCCGGCTCGCGCCCCGGCTCGACGAGATGGACGCCCCCTCGGCCGCCGCCGACCTCATCGAGGAGTTCGTCACGGCCGGCGCGGCCGTCTGAGCACGCAACCGGAAGGACTTCGCGCATCATGTGTGGCTTCGCCGGATACATCGACCTGCGCGGCGAGCGCGCGGCCAGCCCCGGGGTGCTGGAGCGGATGGCCGACACGCTCGTCCACCGCGGGCCGGACTCCGCCGGCTACCTCGCCGACGGGCCGGTCGGGCTCGGCTTCCGCCGCCTGAGCATCATCGACCTCGAAGGCGGCGACCAGCCCATCTACAACGAGGACGGCTCGCTCGTCCTCGTCTGCAACGGCGAGATTTACAACTACCGCGAGCTGCGGGCGGGGCTCGAACGCAAGGGCCACCGCTTCCGCACCGCGTGCGACGTGGAGGTGCTGCTGCACCTCTACGAGGAGGAGGGCGCCGACCTCCTCAACCGGCTCAACGGGCAGTTCGCCTTCGTCATCTACGACCGCCGCGACCGCTCGCTCTTCATCGCGCGCGACCACTTCGGCATCAACCCGCTCTACTACACGGTCGCCGACGGCGTCCTCGTCTTCGCCTCCGAGGTCAAGGCCATCCTCGAACACCCGCTCGTCGAGCGCGCCGTCGACCTGACGGGGCTCGACCAGATTCTCTCGTTCCCCGGCCTCGTCAGCCCGCGCACGATCTTCAAGGGCGTCGAGAGTCTGGAGAGCGGCCACTACCTGACGGCCGGGGGCGGCCGCGGCGTCCGCGTCGGCCAGTACTGGGACCTCGACTACCCGCGCGAGGGCGAGGTCTCCTACGACCGGCCCGAGAGCTACTACGTCGAGACGCTGCTCGAACTCTTCACGCGTTCGGTCGAGTACCGGCTCCAGGCGGACGTGCCCGTCGGCTTCTACCTGAGCGGCGGCCTCGACTCCTCGATGGTGGCGGCGATGATCCGGCGCGTCTCGCCCGGCGAGGGGCGCCACTCCTTCTCCATCGGCTTCGCCGACAAGGAGATTTGCGAGGCGAAGTACCAGCGCCTGATGTCGGCCCACGTCGGCTCCGAGCACCACGAGATCGTCTTCGACTGGGAGGAGATCGCCGGCCGTCTGCCCTCGATGATCTACCACTGCGAGTCGCCGGTGAAGGAGTCCTTCAACACCTGCTCGATGGCGCTCTCGGCCGCGGCCCGCGCCGCCGGCATCAAGGTCGTCCTCGCCGGCGAGGGGGCCGACGAGCTGTTCGCCGGCTACGTCGGCTACCGCTTCGACCGGCTCGGCCTGCGCGGCGCGGAGCAGAACGACCTGGAGTCGATCATGGAGGGCGAGATTCGGGAGCGGCTGTGGGGCGACCGCGAGGTCTTCTACGAGGTGGACCAGTACCCTTTGCGCGAGGTGAAGACGGCGCTCTACTCCGAGGCCGTCGGGGAGCTGTTCGACGAGTTCGACTGCACCAACTTCCGGATGTTGGACGGCGAGCGCCTGCGCGGCCGACACTTCCTCCACCAGCGCTCCTACCTCGACTTCAAGCTCCGGCTCTCCGACCACCTGCTCTCCGAGCACGGCGACCGGATGGTGCTGGCCAACTCGGTCGAGGGGCGCTACCCGTTCCTCGACATCGACCTCGTCGAGTTCTCGAAGGTCATCCCGCCCGACCTGAAGCTCAACGGCTACACCGAGAAGTACGTGCTCAAGCGGGCGGCCGCGGGCCTCGTCCCCGACGAGATCATCCGGCGCGAGAAGTTCGGCTTCCGCGCGCCGGGGACGCCCTACCTGTTGCAGCGCCGCGTCGAGTGGGTCGAGGACGCGCTCTCCTACGAGCGCATCAAGCGCCAGGGCTACTTCAACCCGGACGTGGTCGAGCGCCTGCGGGGGCAGTACGCGCGGCCGGGCTTCAGCCTCAACCCGCACCTGGAGACCGACCTCCTGATGGTCGTGCTCACCTTCGGCACGCTGCTCGACCTGTTCAAACTGCCGGGGCTGAATTGAGGAGCGAGGTCGTGAGGACGCAAGACGGCAGACCCTTTCTCGGCGTGGTCGGCGGCATGGGGCCGCTGGCCTCGGCCGAGTTCCTGCGCACCATCTACGAGCAGAGCCTCGGCGGGCGCGAGCAGGAGTCGCCGCGCGTCGTCCTCTACTCCGACCCGACCTTCCCCGACCGCACCGACGCGCTGCTGGCCGGCGAGTACGACGAGCTGCTCGCGCGGCTCGTCGAGGCGCTCGAACGCCTGCTCGCGCTCGGCGTCTCGCGGGTCGTCATCTGCTGCATCACGATTCACCACCTGCTGCCGCTGCTGCCCGCCGACCTGCGCGCGCGCGTCGTCTCGCTCATCGACGTGGTCTTCGACGAGGTCGAGCGCACGCGCCGCCGCCACCTGCTCGTCTGCACGACGGGGACGCGCCGGCTCGGGCTCTTCGAGCGGCACGAGCGCTGGGGGCGGCTCAAGGAGTTCTTCGTGCTGGCGGAGGGCGCCGACCAGGCGGCCATCCACGAGCTGATCTACCGGGTCAAGCGGAACGAAGACCTGCGGGAGTTGACGCCGCGCCTCGAAGAGCTGCTCGCGAAGTACGGCGTCGACTCCTTCATCGTCGGCTGCACAGAGACGCACCTGCTCGCCAAGCAGGTCGCGCGCGGCCCGCGCGCCTACGGCTGCATCGACCCCCTCGCCGTCATCGCGCGGGGCGTCGCCGAGAGCGAACTAGTGGGGGAGAACATATGACACACCAGAGCATCCAGGAGTTATTCGGTCAGACCGCCGAGAGGCTCGGCGACCGCGTGGCCGTCGAGCGCGGCGACCTCGCGCTCACCTACGCCGAGCTGGAGGGGCGCGCCAACGGTCTGGCGAACTTCCTCCTCGCCGGGGGGGCGGGGAAGGGGACGGTCGTCGCCGTCCTCACGCCGGACGTGTTGACGATCATCACCGCGCTCGTCGGCACGCTCAAGGCCGGCTGCGTCTTCGTCCCGCTCGACCCAGACATCCCCGGGCAGCGGCTCGGCGCGATGGCCGCCGAAGTCTCCCCGTCCTGGTTCGTCACGCACCCTTCGCTCGCGCCGCTCGCCGCGGGCCTCGCGGGCGGCGGGGCCGACCTCCTCTTCATGGAGGGCGCGGAGGCGACCGCGCCGCCCGAGGGCGCGGGCGGACGCGCGGCCGAAGAGTTCGCCGCCCGCTTCGACCCGGCGCGGCCCGCCGTCTCCTACGAGCCGGACGATGTGGCCTACGTCTACTTCACCTCCGGCTCGACCGGCCGGCCGAAGGGGATCGCCGGCCGCCTCAAGGGCATCGACCACTTCATCAACTGGGAGGTCAAGACCTTCGGCCTCGGCGAGGGGACGCGCGTCAGCCAGCTCACCTCGCCCTCATTCGACGCCTTCCTGCGCGACATCTTCACGCCGCTGCGCGCGGGCGGCACCGTCTGCGTCCCGGAGAGCCGGGACATGATTCCCGACGCGGCGCGGCTCGTCGCGTGGCTCGACGGGAGCCGCGTCAACCTCGTCCACTGCGTGCCGTCGCTCTTCCGCGCCGTCGTCAACCAGCCGCTCCGCCCCGAACACTTCCCGGCCCTCCGCTACGTGCTGACGTCGGGCGAGCCTCTGCTGCCGGCCGACGTGAGGCGCTGGTACGAAGTCTTCGGCGAACGCGTCCAGCTCGTCAACCTCTACGGCCCGACCGAGACGACGATGACCAAGTTCTTCCACCTCGTCACGCCGTCGGACGCCGGCCGCCGCTCCATCCCCATCGGCAAGCCGATGGAGGGCGCGCGCGCCCTGGTGCTCGACGCGCGCGGGCGCGCGTGCCTGCCGGGCGCCGTCGGCGAGATTTACATCCGCACGCCCTACCGCACGCACGGCTACTACAACCAGCCCGAGCTGACGCGCGAGGTCTTCGTCCCCAACCCGTTCAGCGACAACCCCGCCGACCTCATCTACAAGACGGGCGACCTCGGCCGCGTGGACGAGGACGGCAACTTCGAGTTCATCGGGCGGAAGGATCAGCAGGTCAAGGTGCGCGGCGTGCGCATCGAGCTGAAGGAGGTCGAGGACGCGCTGCGCCGCCACGATTCGGTCGCCGACGTGGCCGTCATCGACCGCGACGACCCCGACGGGACGAAGTACCTCTGCGCCTACGTCGTGACGGGCGGGGCGGCCGACGGCCCCGAGCTGAAGGAGTTCCTGTCGCACCACCTGCCGTCCTACATGGTGCCCACGACCTTCGTCCGGATGGACGAGCTGCCGCGCACCATCAGCGGCAAGGTGGACCGCAAGGCGCTGCCCACGCCGGGCGAGCAGCGCGGCGCGGCGCACCAGTACGTCGCCCCGCGGACGCCGCTCGAAGAGGTTTTGGCCGGCATCTGGTCGAGCGTCATCGGCATCGAGACGGTCGGCGTCAACGACAACTTCTTCGACCTCGGCGGCCACTCGCTGCTCGCCACCCAACTGCTCGCGCGCGTCAACCGCGCGCTCGGCGTCGAGCTGCCGCTGCGCAGCCTCTTCGAGGCGCCGACCGTGGCCGGCCAGGCGGCGCAGGCCGCGGCCGCGCGCGGCTCCGTGCCGTCCGCGCCGCCGCCCATCAAGCCCGCCCCGCGCGAAGGCCGCCTCCCGCTCTCGTTCGCGCAGCAGCGCCTCTGGTTCATCGACCAGTTGCAGCCGGGCGGCACCTCCTACAACCTCCACCTGGCCGTCCGCCTGCGCGGGCGGCTCGACGTGGGCGCGCTCGAACGGACGCTCGAAGAGATCGTCCGCCGCCACGAAATCCTGCGCACGACCTTCGAGACGGTGGACGGCGTCCCCGCGCAGGTCATCGCCCCGGCGCGCGAGGTGAAGCTGCCGGTCGTCGACTGCCGGGCGACGCCCGCCGAAGAGCAGGAGCGCGAGCTGCGGCGGCTGATCGAGGAGGAGGCGCGGCGCCCCTGCGACCTCTCGGCGGGGCCGCTGCTGCGCGCGCTCCTCGTCCGGCTCGGCGAGGAGGAGCACGTCGTCGGCGTCACCATCCACCACATCATCAGCGACGGCGGCTCCATCGGCATCCTCTTCGCAGAGGTGGCCACGCTCTACGAGGCGTTCTCCGCCGGGCGGCCCTCGCCGCTCCCGGAGCTTCAGGTGCAGTACGCCGACTACGCCGTCTGGCAGCGCGAGTGGCTGGCGGGCGAGGTGCTCGAAGCCCAGCTCGCCTACTGGCGCGAGAAGCTGGCCGGCGCCTCGGCGACGCAGAACTTCCCGGCCGACCGGCCGCGCCCGGACGCCCCGGCCAACCGCGGCGGAACCTTCGGGCGCCGCCTGCCGGAGGGGCTCGCCGAAGGGCTCAAGGCCATCGCGCGGCGCGAGGGCGCCACGCTCTACATGACGCTGCTCGGCGCCTTCAAGGTGCTGCTGCTCTCGCACACGGGCGAGGAGGACGTGGTGCTCGGCACGCCCATCAGCAACCGCAACCGGATCGAGCTGGAGCCGCTCATCGGCTTCTTCGCCAACACGCTCGTGCTGCGCACGGACCTCTCCGGCGACCCGACCTTCGGCGAGGTGCTGCGGCGCGTCCGCGAGACGGTGCTCGGCGCCTTCGCCCACCAGGACGCGCCGTTCGAGAAGCTCGTCGACGAGCTGCGGCCGGAGCGGAGCCTCAACCGCAACCCGCTCTTCCAGGTCTCGTTCACGGTCGACAGCCCGGCGCCGCTCAACAAGGAGCTGCCCGGCATCACGCTCAACCACCTCTCCACCCCCAACGAGACGACCCAGTTCGACTTCGTCATGCACATGGTCGACAGCGACCAGGGCCTCTTCGCCTACCTCCAGTACAGCACCGACCTCTTCGACGAGCCGACCGTCGTCGGCGTCATGAACGACTTCGAGGCGCTGCTCGGGGCGGTCGTCGAGCGGCCCGAGGCCACGGTCTCGGAGCTGCGGGACGCGCTCGCCGAGGCGCGGCGGCGCGAGTGGACGGCGAAGGAGCGGGAGGTCGAGGAGGCCGGGCTGAGCAAGCTGAAGAGCGTCCGGCGCAAGGCCCTCAAGCGGGCGGGCGCCGACCACGAACACGTCGAAGGCGGGGGCATCGCACATGACAAATTCGGAACCCAAAGTGCCTGAGCTGCGCAAGCCGGGCGCGGCGCGGCGCAAGCCCGTCAGCGTCTCGCCGGCGGGGCTCGTCACGGAGGGGCCGCTCGCGCCGGGGGCCGAGCTGCCGCTCGTCATCCGCCCGGCCGTCAAGGGCGTCGACCTGGCCGGGTGGGCGGCGCGCCAGCGCGAGTTCATCGAGGCGAAGCTCCTGCGCCACGGCGGGCTGCTCTTCCGCGGCTTCGGCGTGCGCACGCCCGAAGCCTTCGAGGGCTTCATCCGGGCCGTCTCGGGCGAGCCGCTGGAGTACCGCGAGCGCTCGTCGCCGCGCAGCCAGGTGAGCGGCAACATCTACACCTCGACCGACCACCCGGCCAGCCAGAGCATCTTCCTCCACAACGAGAACTCGTACCAGCACACCTGGCCGCTGAAGGTCTACTTCTGCTGCGCGGTCGCCGCCGAGCGGCAGGGCGAGACGCCCATCGCCGACGTGCGCCGGGTCTACGCGCGCATCTCGCCCGAGACGCGCGAGCGCTTCCGGCGGCGGCAGTGGATGTACGTCCGCAACTTCGGCGACGGCCTCGGGCTGCCGTGGCAGACCGTCTTCCAGACCGAAGACCCGGCCGCGGTCGAGGAGCACTGCCGCCGCAACGGCATCCGCGCCGAGTGGAAGGAGGGCGGGCGCCTGCGCACGCGCGCCGTCCGCCCGGCCCTCGCGCGCCACCCCAAGACCGGCGAGGTGGTCTGGTTCAACCACGCCACCTTCTTCCACGTCACGACGCTCGACCCGTCCGTCCGCGACCTGCTGCGCGAGGAGTTCGCCGACGACGACCTGCCGACCAACACCTGCTACGGCGACGGCTCGCCCATCGAGGACGAGGTGCTCGAAGAGTTGCGCCGGGCCTACCGCGAGGAGACGGTCTGCTTCCCCTGGGAGGAGGGCGACGTGATGCTGCTCGACAACATGCTCGTCGCGCACGGCCGCTCGCCCTACGCCGGCCGGCGCCAGATTCTCGTCGGCATGGCCGAGCCCTGCGGCGACCGCGGCCTCTAGCGCGGGCCTCCCCCGCGCGGGAAAATTCTTATGCTCAAGGAAGAGATCGAAGGATACCGCCTCGCGCCGCAGCAGGAGCGCATCTGCCTCCTCGGCGGCCTCGACCCGGCCACGCCCTACCGCGCGGCCTGCGCGCTGCTGCTGACGGGCCGGCTCGACCGCCGCGCGCTGGCCGCGGCCGTAGCGTCCGCCGTCGCGCGCCACGAAGTCCTGCGCACCACGTTCCACCGGCTCGACGGCATGAGCCTGCCCGTGCAGGTCGTCGGCGACGACTCGGCGCCCGACTTCGAGGAGGTGTCGCTGACGGAGCACGAGCGGGCGGCCCCGGCCCCGGCCGCCGAGCGCCTGCTCGACTCCGTGCGGCGCCTCCCGTTCGACTTCGAGCGCGGGCCGCTCCTGCGCGTGCGGCTGGCCGAACTCGCGGCGGAGCGTCACCTCCTCGTGCTCTCCATGCCGGCGCTGTGCGCCGACCGCGAGGGCATGAACAACCTCGTCGGCGAACTCGCGCGCGCGTACGCGTTCGGCGGGCTCGCCGAGTCGGAGGACGAGGAGGCTTTGCAGTACGCGGACCTCGCCGAGTGGCAGCAGGAGTTGCTGGAGGCGGAGGAGACGGCGGCCGGCCGCGAGTACTGGCGGCGCCGGAAGGGGTCGGCCGAGGCGAGCCTGTGCGGCGAGGCCGAGGCGGTCGCCTGGGGGGCTGCGCCCGCGCTGATGCGCGGTCGGCTCGGACGGCGGCTGTCGGCCGAGGTCGAGCGCGCGGCACGGTCGCGCGGTGAGACGGCGGCCGTCTTCCTTCAGACCTGCTGGCTCGTCCTCCTGTGGCGGCTCGCGGGCGAGGCCGGGCTGACGGTCGGCGCGGCCCACGCCGGCCGGGGCTACGAGGGGCTGGGCGGCGCGCTCGGACTCTTCGCCAGGCACCTGCCCGTCGGCGTGACGCCGCGCCGGGGCGTGACCTTCGACGCGCTGCTGCGCGAGGTCGCCGCGGCGTCGGCCGAGGCCGCCAAGTGGCAGTCGTTCTTCACACACGGGCAGGCGGCCGCCTCGGGCGGCGCGGAGGGCGGCGAGCACTTCGGCTTCGAGTACGCCGAGGCGCCGACGGCGCGCGAGGCCGCCGGGCTGACCTTCGAAACGCTCTGGCAGGAGGTCTGGACTGAGCCCTTCAAGCTCAAGCTCTGCTGCCTGGCCGACCGCGGCGGCGTCGCCCTCGAACTCTACTACGACGCGGGCCGCTTCACGCGCCGCCGCGTCGAACGCCTGCGCAGGCAGTTCCGGCGGCTCGTCTCCGAGGCCGCCTCCGACACCTCGGCACGGGTCGAGCGGCTCGACGTGCTCGCGCCCGGCGAGCGCCGCCTGCTGCTCCACCTGCGCAACGACACGCGGGTCGAGTACGAGCGCGACGCGTGCCTGCACGAGTTGTTCGAGGAGCAGGCGGCGCGCACGCCCGGGGCCGCGGCGCTCTTGTGGGAGGGCGGCTCGCTCACCTACGCCGAACTCAACGCGCGCGCGAACCGTCTGGCGCGACTGCTGCGCCGCCGGGGGGTCTGTGCGGAGGCGCCGGTCGGCATCATGCTTGAGCGCTCGGCGGACATGGTCGTGACGCTGCTCGCGGTGCTCAAGGCGGGCGGCGCCTACGTGCCGCTCGACCCCGCTTACCCGTCCGAGCGCCTCGCCTTCATGCTCGCGGACGCGGGCGTGCGTGCGCTCGTCGCGCGCGAGGCCGCGCAAGCCGCCGCGCTGCCGGAGGGCGCGCGGCCGGTCGCGCTCGAAGCCGTGCGGGCGGAGGCCGAGCGGGAGAGCGGGGAGAATCTGTCCGTCGCCGTCGAAGGCGACGCCCTCGCCTACGTCATCTACACGTCGGGCTCCACGGGCCGGCCGAAGGGCGTCGCGGTCTCGCACAGGGCCATCGCCAACCGCGTGCTCTGGATGCTCCGCGAACTGCCGCTCGCGCCCGACGACCGGCTGCTGCAAAAGACCGCCTTCAGCTTCGACGCCTCCATCTGGGAGTTCTTCACCCCGCTCCTCTCGGGCGCCTGCCTCGTGCTGGCGCGCCCCGGCGGACAGCAGGACGCGGCCTACCTCGTCGAGGCCGTCCGCCGCCACGGCATCACGACGCTGCAACTGGTTCCGACCATGCTCCGCGTGCTGCTCGAAGAGGAGGGGGTGACGCGCTGCGGGAGCCTGCGGCGCGTCTTCTGCGGCGGCGAGGTGCTGAGCGCGGAGTTGTGCCGGCGCTTCTACGAGCGCGCGGGCTGGGCCGAGCTGCACAACCTCTACGGCCCGACCGAGGTCTCCATCGACGCGACCCACTGGCGGTGCAGTCTGGACGACGCCTCGAAGGGCGTGCCCATCGGGAGGCCGCTGGCGAACGTGCGGGTCTACGTCCTCGACGAGCGGGGCGAGCCCGCGCCGGAGGGGGCCGTCGGCGAGGTCTACGTCGGCGGCCGGGGTCTGGCGCGCGGCTACGTGGGCCGGCCCGGGCTGACGGCCGAGCGCTTCGTGCCCGACCCGCACGCGGGCACGCCGGGCGCGCGCCTCTACCGCACGGGCGACCTCGGGCGCTGGCGCGCGGACGGCGCGCTCGAATACGTGGGGCGCGCAGACCACCAGGTGAAGATTCGCGGCTACCGCATCGAGCCGGGCGAGGTCGAGGCGGCGCTCCTCGCGCACCCTTCGGTGCGCGAGGCGGCCGTCGTCGCGCGCGAGGACGAGCCCGGGCAGCCGCGCCTGGTGGCCTACGTGGTGCCCAGGCGCGAAGGGGCCGAGCGGCTCCACAAGCTGCCCAACGGGCTGGAGGTCGCGCACCTCAACCGGAAAGAGACGGAGGTCATCTACAAGGCGATCTTCGAGGAGCAGACGTACCTCAAGCACGGCGTCACGCTCGGCGACGGCGCCTGCGTCTTCGACGTGGGGGCCAACATCGGACTCTTCACGCTCTTCGTGCATCAGCGCTGCCGCGGCGCGCGCGTCTTCGCCTTCGAGCCGTCGCCGAGAACCTTCGGGAAGCTTGAGGCCAACGCCGCGCTCTACGGCCTCGACGCGAAGCTGTTCGACTTCGGCCTGTCGGACGAGGCGAAGGAACTGCCCTTCACCTTCTACCCGCCGATGAGTTCGATGTCGGGCGGCTACGCCGACGCGGCCGCCGACGAGAACCTGACGCGCGCCGTGATGAGCGCGAAGGGCGAATTCGACGGCGAGACCTTCGCCTGCCGGTTCAGGACGGTCTCCGACGTGATGCGCGAGCACGGCGTCGAGCGCATCGACCTGCTCAAGGTGGACGTGGGGAGGAGCGAGCCGGACGTGCTCAAGGGCATCGCCGACGAGGACTGGCCGAAGATAGAGCAGCTCGTCGTCGAGGTGCAGGACGAGGACGGCCTGCTCGGCCGCATCACGTCGCTGCTCGGCGCGCGCGGTTACGAGGTCGGCGTCGAACAGGACGAGTGGCTGCACCGGACGAAGCTCTTCAACGTCTACGCGCGCCGCCCGGCCGCGAAGGGGGCGGCGGGCGCGTCGGGCGAGGCCGCCGGCCGCGAGACGCCCGCGCCGCTCGTCAGACTCGACCACTCGCCCGAGTCGCTGCGCCGCCACCTCGCGGCGCGAGTCCCCGTGTACATGGTGCCGTCGGCCTTCGTCATCCTTGAGCGCATGCCTTTGACGCCGAGCGGGAAGCTCGACAAGCGCGCCCTGCCGGCGCCGGATGTGTCGGGCGCCGCCGCCGCCTACGTGGCGCCGAGCGGCCCGGCCGAGGAGGCGCTGGCCGCCATCTGGTCGCAGGTGCTCGGCGTCGCGCGCGTCGGCGCGCGCGACAACTTTTTCGACCTCGGCGGCGACTCCATCCTCAGCATCCAGATCATCTCAAGGGCCAACCGCGCCGGGCTGCGCCTGACGCCCGCGCAGATCTTCACGCACCAGACCGTCGGCGAGCTGGCCGCCGTCGCCGTCGCGGCCGGCGACGGCGACGCAGGCCCGGGCTCTGAGGCCGACGACGACACCGGCGGCCGTGGAGGGCGGCCCGACGGCGAGTCGCCCGCCGGCGGCCTCGCGGGACGCTTCCCGCTGGCGCGGCTCCCCGAAGCGCAGCTCCGCGCGCTGGTCGGCGACGACGACCTCGTGGAAGACATCTATCCGCTCTCGCCGCTTCAGGAAGGGCTCCTCTTCCACACGCTGTACGAGCCGGAGTTGAGCGTCTACTTCGAGCAGGTCAGTTGCACGCTGCGCGGCGACCTCGACCGCGCGGCCTTCGAGGCCGCCTGGCAGCGCGTCGTCGATCAGCACGCCATCCTCCGCACGGCCTTCGTCTGGGAGGGGCTCGACGAGCCGCACCAGGTGGTGCGCCGCGGCGTCAGGCTCCCGGTCGAGTCGTACGACTGGCGCGCGCTGCCGCCCGCGGAGCAGCGGGCGGCGCTGGACGACTACCTGCGGGAGGACAGGCGGCGGGCCGTCGACCCCGGCCGCGCGCCCTTGATGCGGCTGGCGCTGGCGCGGCTCGACGAGCGGAGCCACTACTGCTCGTGGAGCTTCCACCACATGCTCTTCGACGGCTGGTGCGTCTACATGATGCTCAAGGAGGTCTTCGCCTGCTACGAGGCGCTGCGCGAGGGGCGCGAGCAGGCGCTCGAAGCGCGCCGCCCCTACAGCGACTACATCGGCTGGCTCGGGCGGCAGGACCTGGGCGCGGCGGAGCGTTTCTGGCGCCGCGCGCTCAAGGGGTTCCGCGCGCCGACGCCCGTGGGGCGCGCGCGGCCCGGCGCCATGCCGGCCGAGGAGGTCTACGAGAAGCAGCAGGCCGAGCTTTCGGCCGAGGCGACGGCCGCGCTCCAGGAGTTCGCGCGCCGCCACCACCTGACCGTCAACACGCTGGTGCAGGCGGCGTGGGGACTCGCCCTCAGCCGCCACAGCGGGGAGCGCGACGTGGTCTTCGGGGCGGTCGTGTCGGGGCGGCCGGCCGAGCTGCCCGGCGTCGAGACGATCATCGGGCCGTTCATCAACACGCTGCCGGTGCGCGTGCGCGTGCGGCCGGGCGCCGGCCTCGTCGAATGGCTCGGGGAGTTGCAGGCCGAGCAGGTCGAGGCGCGGCAGTTCGAGCAGACGCCGCTGGTGAAGCTGCGCGAGTGGAGCGAGGTCGGGGGCGGCGCGCCGCTCTTCGAGAGCCTGCTCAACTACATGAGCAGCCCGGCCGACGTGACCCCGGTCGAGCAGCGCTACAGCCTCCTCGTCGACGACATCTACCAAGGCGTCAACCGCAACAGCTTCCCGTTCACGCTGATGGTCATGCCGGGCGAGCGGCTGATGCTGCACGCCACCTACGACGGGCACCGCCTCGACGGCGCGGCCGTCCGGCGGCTGCTCGACGACTTTCAGACGGCGCTGGTGCAGATGGCCGCGCGCCCCGGCGCGCGCCTCGACGAGTTCGGCCTGCCGAACCCGGCCGACAAGGAGAAGGCGATGGAGGAGCGAAGGAGGAGGGAGGACGCGAAGTTCAGCCGGCTCCGCAGCGTCAGGCCGAAGGCGGTCGGGCACTCGCCGGCGAGCCTCGTCACGAAAGAGTACCTGCCGGCGGGGGAGGCGCTGCCCGTCGTCCTGCGGCCGGCCGTCGCCGACATCGAAGCGCGCGACTGGGCGGCGGGCAGCCGCGAGTTCGTCGAGGCCGAGCTGCTCAAGCACGGCGCCGTCCTCTTCCGCGGCTTCAGCCTCGCGGGCGTGTCGGAGTTCGAGGGCTTCGCCTCCGCCATCTACCCCGACCTCTTCGGCAACTACGGCGACCTGCCGCGCGAGGGCGTGAGCGACCGCGTCTACAAGTCGACGCCGTACCCGTCCGACCAGGCCATCCTCTTCCACAACGAGAGCTCGCACATGCGGCGCTGGCCCCTCAAGCTCTGGTTCTTCTGCGTCAAGGCCGCCGCGACGGGGGGCGAGACGCCCATCGTGGACTGCCGCCGCATCTACCAACTGCTCGACCCCGACCTGCTGCGCCGCTTCGCCGAGCGCGGGCTGATGTACGTCCGCAACTTCGTCGAGGGCGTGGACGTGAGCTGGCGTGAGTTCTTCAAGACCGAAGACCGGGCCGAGGTCGAGGAGCGCTGCCGCCGTTCGGGCATCGAGTTCGAGTGGCGGCCCGACGGCCTGCGGACGCGCGAGGTCTGCCGGGCCGTGGCCCGCCACCCGAAGACGGGCGAGATGGTCTTCTTCAACCAGCTCCAGCTCCACCACATCTCCTGCCTGGAGCGCGAGACGCAGGCCAACGTCCGCGCCCTCTTCCGCGAGGAGGACTACCCGCGCAACGTCTACTACGGCGACGGCTCGCCCATCGAGGACGAGGTCGTCGCGCGGGTGCGCGAAGTCTACGAGCGGTGCGCCGTCAGGTTCCCCTGGCGCGAGGGCGACGTGCTGATGTTGGACAACATGCTGACGGCCCACGGCCGCAGCCCCTTCACGGGCGAGCGCAAGATCACGGTGGCGATGGGAGAGCTGATCGACGGCGCCGAGCTGCCGGACCCGGCGCCCGCCGCGGAGGCCGAGTAGAGCATGCAGAACGAAGTCGAACAGCGGTTCCGACTCTCGCCGCAGCAGCGGCGCCTCTGGCTGTCGCGCCCCGGCGGAGCGGGCGGCGCCGCGGCCGGGTGCGCCGTGCTGCTCGAAGGCCCGCTCCGGCGCGCGCGGCTGGAGGACGCGCTGGCGCGCGTCGTCGCCCGCCACGAAATCCTCCGCACGACGTTCCAGAGCGTGCCCGGGATGAAGACGCCCGTGCAGGTCGTCGGCGACGCCGCCCCGCCCGCATGGGCGGGCGCAGACCTGAGCGGCGCCGGACGGCAGGAGCAGTCGGCCCTCACGTCACTCTTCGAGGAGGAGCTGGCCCGCCCCTTCGACCTCGCGGCCGGGCCGCTCGTGCGCGCCACGCTGGCCGCCCTCGCGCCGCAGCGGCACGCCCTCGTGCTCGCGCTGCCGGCCGTCTGCGCCGACGCGCGGACGCTCGGCAACCTCGTCACGGAGCTGGCGCGCGCCTACGCCGGGGAGGACGACGAGGACGAGCCTTTGCAGTACGTACAGTTCTCCGAGTGGCAGCACGAACTGCTCGAAGACGAAGAGGAGCAGGCCGGCAGGGAACACTGGCGGCGGCACGACCCGGCCGAGTGGGCCGCGGCGCGGCTCCCCTTCGAGCGGCGGCCGGCCGGCAGCGAGCGGCCCGAGACGCGCTCCGCCCCCGTGCCGCTCGCGGCCGGGCTCGTGGCCAGTCTCCGGCGCGTCGCAGCCGGTTACGACGCAGACCTCGCGGCCGTGCTGGCCGCCTGCTGGCAGACGCTCCTGTGGCACCTTCTGCGCCAGCCGCGCGTCGTCGTCGGGCGTGTGTTCGACGGGCGCGCGCACGAGGAGCTGCTCGGGGCCTTCGGCCCCTTCGCACGCCGCCTGCCGGTCGCCTGCGAGTTCGACGAGACGACGCCGTTCGCAGACGTGCTGCGGCAGGCGGCGGAAGCGGCGCGCGAGGGCGAGCAGTGGCAGGAGTATTTCACGGGGCAGGCGGCGGCCTCCCCCGGCCGCGAAGAATACTTCGCCTTCGGCTTCGAGTACGAGGAGGCGGCCGGCGAGCAGAAGGCCGACGGACTGAGCTTCTCTTTGCTGCGCCAGCGGGCCTGCCCCGAGCCGGCGAAGCTCAGCCTCGCCTGTACGCTGGTCGGCGGCACACTCTCCGGCGAGCTCATCTACGACGCGGCGCTCTACACGGACGAAGAGGTCGAGCGGCTGGCCGCGCAGTTGGCGCGGCTCGCCGGGGGCGTCGCGGCGGACGCCGGGCAGGCGGTCGCGTCGCTGCGCGTCGTCGGCGAGGAAGACCTGCGGCGGCTGCTCGTCGAGTTCAACGACACGGCGGCGCCCTACCCGTCCGACCGTTGCCTGCACGAGTTGTTCGAGGAGCAGGCGAGGCTCAGGCCGGACGCGCCCGCGTTGGTGTCCGGAGGCGGGCGGCTGACCTACGGCGAGTTGAACCGCCGCGCGAACCGGCTCGCGCACAGGCTGCGCGCCCTCGGCGTCGGGGCGGAAGACCGTGTCGCGCTGCTGCTCGAACGTTCGGCCGACTCCGTCGTCGCGATGCTCGCCGCGCTCAAGGCGGGCGCGGCCTACGTGCCTCTCGAATCCGCGTACCCCGAAGGCCGGCTGAGGGCGATGCTGGCCGACGCCGGGGCCAAAGTCGTCCTGACGCACGAGCGCCTGGCCGAGACGGCGGGCGGGGGCGGCGACGCACGCGTCTTATGCCTCGACGCAGAGTCTCAACTGGCGGATGCTGAATCGGAGGACGACCCTGCGCCGCTCGCGGGCGCGGACAACGTGGCCTACGTCGTCTACACCTCCGGCTCGACGGGGGAGCCGAAGGGGGTCGCCGTCGGGCACCGACAGATTCTCAACTACCTCCACTCCATCCGGGAGAGGCTGGGGCTGGCGGAGTGCACGTCGTTCGCCACCGTCTCGACCTTCGCGGCCGACCTCGGCAACACGGTCATCTTCCCCGCGCTGGCCTTCGGCGGGTGCCTGCACGTCGTCTCGCAAGAGACGGCATCCGACGGGCGAGCCTTCGCGCGCTACCTTGAGGAGCACGAGATCGACTGTCTGAAGATCGTCCCGAGCCACCTGGAGGCGCTGCTCTCGACGGCCGACGGCATGCGGGTCGTGCCGCGCAGGCGGCTGATCGTCGGCGGCGAGGCGTCGCGCGTCGAGCTGATCGAGGCGCTGCGGAGGGCGGCGCCCGACTGCGCCTTCTTCAACCACTACGGCCCGACCGAGACGACCGTCGGGGTTCTGACCTGCCGCGTCGGGCCGCCGGACGAGGGGCAGACTTCGGGCACGCTCCCGCTGGGCCGCCCCGTCCACAACACGCGCGTCTACGTGCTCGACTCGGGGCGCAGGCCCGTGCCCGTCTGGGCGCCCGGCGAGCTCTACGTCGGCGGCGACAACGTGACGCGCGGCTACCTGAACCGGCCCGCGCTGACGGCCGAGCGCTTCGTCCCCGACCCCTTCTCCGGCGAGCCGGGCGCGCGCCTCTACCGCACGGGCGACCTCGCGCGCTACCTGCCCGACGGGCGTGTAGAGTTCCTCGGCCGTGTCGATCATCAGGTGAAGATTCGCGGCTACCGCATCGAGCCGGGCGAGGTCGAGGCGGCGCTGGCGGCGCACGAGGGCGTGCGCGAGTGCGTCGTCGTGGCGCGCGAGGACGGGGCGGCTGGCGAGAAGCGGCTGGTCGCTTACGTCGTCGCCGCGCGCAGGCCGTCGCCGGCCGTGGCCGAGTTGCGCGGCTTCCTCGCGGGCAGGCTGCCCGAGCACATGATCCCCGCGGCCTTCGTCGCGCTCGACTCCCTGCCGCTGACGCCGAACGGGAAGACGGACCTGCGCGCGCTCCCCTCGCCGGAGGAGGCGCGTTCGGAGCCGGAGAGGCCGTTCGTCGCGCCGCGCGGCCCCGTCGAGGAGGTCGTCGCGGACATCTGGAAGGGGCTGCTCGGCGTCGAGCGCGTCGGCGTGCTCGACAACTTCTTCGAGCTGGGCGGCCACTCGCTGCTCGCCATGCGCGTCGTCTCGCGGCTGCGCGAGACGTTCCGCGTCGAGGTCCCGCTGCGTGCCCTCTTCGAGGCGACGACGGTCGAGAAGCTGGCGCGCGTGCTCGTCGCGCACGAGCCCAGGCCGGGGCAGGCCGAGAACGTCGCCCGGTTCGCGCTGAAGATCAAGGGCATGTCGGCCGAGGACTTGAAGGAGGCGCTGCGGGCGCGCAAGAGCGCGAAGCAGGTTTAAAGTATGCTGGACGACAAGGACATCGCGGCGGGCGCACGCGCCGTCGAGGAGCACGAACTGCTCGCCCTCTTCCTCGAAGAGGAGGGCTTCGAGCTGCCGCCGGAGCAGACCATCGGCCCGCGCGCGGGCGGCGGGCGGCGGGCGCTCTCGTTCGCGCAGCAGCGCCTCTGGTTCCTGCAACAGTTGGAGCCCGAGTCTTCGGCCTACAACATCCCCATCGCCGTGCGCCTGCGCGGGCGGCTCGACGCGGGGGCGCTGGGGCGGACGCTCGACGAGATCGTCCGCCGCCACGAGTCGCTCCGCACGACCTTCGAGCTGGTCGGCGGCGAGCCGGCGCAGGTCGCCGCCGCCGCGGCGCCCGTCCCGCTGCCGGTCGAAGACCTGCGCGCGCGCCCCGACCGCGAGGAAGAGGCGCGGCGCATCGCGCGCGAGGAGGCCCGGCGACCCTTCGACCTCGCGGCCGGGCCGCTGCTGCGCGCGCGACTCCTGCGCCTTGAGGATGAGGAGCACGTCGTGCTCCTCACCATGCACCACATCGTCAGCGACGCGTGGTCGCGCGGCATCCTCATCCGCGAGGCGGCGACCCTCTACGACGCCTACTCGAACGGGCGGCCGTCGCCGCTCCCCGAACTCCCCTTGCAGTACGCCGACTACGCCGAGTGGCAGCGCGAGTGGCTGACGGGCGAAACGCTCGGGGAACAGCTCTCGTACTGGCGCGAGCATCTGGCCGGCGCCGCCACGCTGGAACTGCCGACCGACCGGCCGCGCCCGCCCGTCCAGAGTTCCCGCGGGGCGCGCGAGTTCTTCGGGCTGAGCGAGGAGCTGAGCGAGGGCGTCAAGGCGCTCGGCCGGGGCGAAGGCGTCACGACGTTCATGACGCTGCTGGCCGCCCTGAAGCTCGTGCTCCACCGCCACACGCGGCAGGAGGACGTGGTGGTGGGCACGCCCATCGCCGGCCGCGGACGCTCGGAGCTGGAGGGGCTGATCGGCTTCTTCATCAACACGCTCGCGCTCCGCACGGACCTCTCGGGCGACCCGACCTTCGGCGAGCTGCTGGGGCGCGTGCGCGAGGTGACGCTCGGGGCCTACGCGCACCAGGACGTGCCGTTCGAGCGGCTGGTCGAGGAGTTACAGCTTGAGCGCGACCTGAGCCGCACGCCGCTCTTCCAGGTGGTCTTCACCTTCCAGAACACGCCGGCCGAAAGCTTCGAGCTGCCGGGCATCCGCATCAGCGCCGAGCCGCAGGAGAGCGAGACGGCGAAGTTCGACCTGACGCTCGTCATGGAGGAGACGCCGCACGGCCTCTACGGCTCGTTCGAGTACAACACAGACCTCTTCGACGCCGCGACCGTCCGCCGCCTCATCTCACACTTCGAGGTCGTCCTGCGCGCGGTCGTCGCCGACCCGGCCCGCCGCCTGTCGGCCGTGCCGCTGCTGGCGGAGGAGGAGCGCCGGCAACTTCTCCACGAATGGCAGCCGCCCGCCGCCCGCTTCGACTCGGCCGCCTGCCTGCACGAGCTGTTCGAGCGGCAGGCCGAGCGCGCGCCCGACGCCGCGGCCCTCACCTTCGAGGGCGAGACGCTGAGCTACGGCGAGCTGAACCGGAGGGCCGACCGCCTCGCGCGCCGGCTGCGCCGCGAGGGCGCCGGGCCGGAGACGCTGGTCGGCGTGATGTTGGAACGTTCGGCCGGGCTGGTCGTCGCTCTGCTCGGCGTGCTCAAGGCCGGCGCGGCTTACGTCCCGCTCGACCCCTCTTACCCGCAAGACCGCCTCGCCTTCATGCTCGAAGACGCGGGCGTCTCCGTCGTGCTCACGCAGAGCGCGCTGCTCGAACAGGTGCCGGCCGGCGAAGCGCGGCCGGTCTGTCTCGACGAAGACTGGACGGAGACGGACGACGAGAGCGCCGTGGAGCCGGCGAGGGCGGCGTCGCCCGACAACGTGGCTTACGTGATCTACACGTCCGGCTCGACGGGCAAGCCGAAGGGCGTCGCGGTGACGCACGCCAACGTCGCGCGGCTCTTCTCCGCGACGCAACACTGGTTCGACTTCAATTCCGAAGACGTGTGGACGCTGTTCCACTCTTACGCCTTCGACTTCTCGGTGTGGGAGCTGTGGGGCGCTTTGCTGCACGGCGGTCGCCTCGTCGTCGTGCCCTACTGGGTGAGCCGCAACCCGTCGGCCTTCCGCGCGCTGCTCGCGGAGGAGCGCGTGACGGTGCTCAACCAGACGCCTTCGGCCTTCCGCCAACTGATGCGCGAGGACGAGCAGGCGGGCGAAGAATCGGAGTTGGCGCTCCGCTACGTCGTCTTCGGCGGAGAGGCTTTGGAGATGCACTCGCTGCGGCCGTGGTTCGCGCGCCGCGGCGACCGGCGCCCGCGGCTCGTCAACATGTACGGCATCACGGAGACGACCGTCCACGTCACCTACCGGCCGCTGGCGTCTGAGGACGCGGAGGGGGCGAGCGTCATCGGTCAACCCATCCCCGACCTCGAAATCTACGTCCTCGATTCGCGGATGGAGCCCGTGCCGCTCGGCGTCGCCGGGGAGCTTTACGTCGGCGGCGACGGCCTCGCCCGCGGTTACCTGAACCGGCCCGCGCTGACGGCCGAGAGGTTCGTCCCGCACCCGTTCTCCGAGCGGCAGGGAGCGCGCCTCTACAAGACGGGCGACCTCGCCCGGCGCGTGAACGGGGGCGAGTTGGAGTACGTGGGGCGCGCAGACCAGCAGGTCAAGATTCGCGGCCACCGCATCGAGCTGGGCGAGGTCGAAGCCGTGCTGGCCCAACACCCGAACGTGCGCGAAGTGGTGGTGGTCGCGCGGTCTGATGAGGGCGCGGCCGAGAAATACCTTGTGGCCTACGTCGTCTGCCGCGAGGGCCGGCAGGCGACGGCCGGCGAGCTGCGCGCGCACGCGCACGAGCGCCTGCCCGAGTACATGGTGCCGGCGCGGTTCATGACGCTGGAGCGGCTGCCGCTGACGGCGCACGGGAAGGTTGACCGGCGCGCGCTGCCGGAGGCGGGCGGCGAGCGCCCGGAGCTGGAGGAGGTTTACGAGGCGCCGCGCACGCCGGTCGAGGAGGTGCTCGCGGCCATCTGGTCGGAAGTGCTCGGCGTCGAGCGCGTGGGCGCCCACGACAACTTCTTCGAGCTGGGCGGCGACTCCATCCGCAGCGTCCGCATCCTCGCCCTCGCCAAAGAGAAGGGGATGGACTTCTCTTTGCAACAGCTCTTCCGCCACCAGACCGTCGCCGAGCTGGCCGGAGAGATCGCCGCGGGCCGGCTCGGCGACGCGGCCGCGCGCGCCGGCTCCGAGCCCTTCGGACTCGTCTCGGCCGAAGACCGCGCGCTGCTCCCGCCCGACCTGGAGGACGCCTACCCTCTGACGATGCTCCAGGCCGGGATGATCTACCACATGGAGCTGATGCCGGAGTCGTCCGTCTACCACAACGTGGACAGCTGGCACCTGCGCGCCAGGTTCGACGGGCGCGCCTTCGACGAGGCCGTGCAGTACGTCGTCGCCCGCCACCCAGTCCTGCGCACCTCGTTCGATCTGGCGGGCTACGGCGAGCCGCTGCAACTCGTCCACCGCTCGGCGCGGCTGCCCATCGTGGTCGAGGACATCAGCCACCTGAGCCACGGCGAGCAGGAGGCGGAGCTGGCGGCCTTCGTCGAGCGCGAGTCGAAGAACCGCTTCGACCTCGCGCGCCCGCCGCTGCTCCGGTTCTACATACACCTGCGCGACGCCGAGACCTTCCAGTTCACGCTCACCGAGTTCCACCCGATCTTCGACGGGTGGAGCCTGACCTCGACGCTCTCCGAGGTCTTCACGCGCTACTTCGCGCTCGTCAACGGCGAGAGGCCGGCCGACGAGCCGCCGCCGGCCTCCACCTTCCGCGACTACGTGATGCTGGAGCGGGCGGCGCTCGAATCGGACGAGTGCCGCGGCTTCTGGGACGGGAAGCTCGCCGGGTGCGCCCCGACGCGTCTGCCGCGCTGGCCCGCCGACTTGCGCGAGCCGGCCGAGGAGCCGCGCTTCCGAGAGGTGCATGTGCGCGTCCCCGAAGAGGTCTCGGAGGGGCTCAAGCGCGCGGCGCTCGCCGCCAAAGTCCCGCTCAAGAGCGTCCTGCTGGCCGCGCACCTCAAGGTGCTCAGTCTCGTCGGCGGCCGCGCCGACGTGATGAGCGGGATGGTGACGAACGGCCGCTCGGAAGAGCTGGACGGCGAGCGCGTGCGCGGCCTCTTCCTCAACTCCGTGCCCTTCCGGCTCCGCGTCGGCCCCGGCACCTGGGACGACCTCATCCGGCAGACCTTCGAGGCCGAGTGGGAGCTGCTGCCCTACCGCCGCTACCCGCTCAGCGCCTTGCAGCGCAGGCACGGCGGGCAGACCCTCTTCGAGTCGCAGTTCAACTTCGTCCACTTCCACAGCCTCGACGACGTGGTCAACTCGGGCAACATCCAGGTGCTCGGCTCGCTCGGGCGCGAGGAGGTTCACTTCACGCTGGAGGCCGCCTTCGGCCTCGACACGCTCTCGAAGCAGGTCTACCTCCACCTACAGTTCGACACGGCCGAACTCTCGGCCCGGCAGCGGGAGGCCATCGCCGGGTACTACGCCCGCGCCCTGAGTCTCATCGCCGCCGACCCGTCGGCCCGCCACGACCGCGCGCCGCTGCTCTCCGAAGGCGAGCGGGAAGAACTGCTCGGGGCGTGGAACGACACGCGCGCAGACTACCCGGCCGACGCCCTGCTGCACGGGCTGTTCGAGCGGCAGGTTGAGAGCACGCCCGACGCCGCGGCCCTCACCTTCGAGGGCGAGACGCTGAGCTACGCCGAACTCGACGCGAGGGCCGGCGCGCTGGCGCGCAGGCTGCGCCGCGAGGGGGTCGGCCCGGAGGCGCGCGTCGGCGTGATGATGGAGCGCTCGCCCGAGCTGGTCGTCGCCCTGCTCGGCGTGCTCAAAGCCGGCGGCGCTTACGTCCCGCTCGACCCGCAGTACCCGGCGCAGCGCCTCGCCTTCATGCTCGAAGACGCGGGCGTCTCCGTCGTGCTCACGCAGGAGCGTCTGCGCGAGAGCCTGCCGGGGCACGCGGCGCGGCTCGTCATCCTCGACGCGGACAGTGAACTCCTCGCGGGAGAGGGCGGCGAAGAGCCCGCGGCCGTCGTCGGGGCGGAGAGCGCGGCCTACGTCATCTACACCTCGGGCTCGACGGGCGAGCCGAAGGGCGTGGTGATGACCCACCGCGGCATCTGCAACCACCTGCGTTGGCGGCAGGCGGCCTACCCGCTCGCGCCCGGCGACAGCTTCCTCCACAAGGCTTCGATCAGCTTCGACATCTCCGTGTGGGAAATCTTCGGCACGCTGATGTCCGGCGCGCGGCTCGTCGTGGCGAGGCCCGGCGGGCAGCAGGAGTCGGGCTACCTTGCGCGCCTCATCGGCGAGCAGCGTGTGACGGCCGCGCACTTCGCGCCGGTGATGCTGAGGGCGATGCTGGGGGAGGAGACCGTCGGCGGCTGGGCGAGCCTGCGGCGCGTCTTCTGCGGCGGCGAGAGCCTGAGCAAAGAGCTTCAGGATTCGTTCTTCGAGCGCCTCGGCGCGGAGCTGATACACCAGTACGGCCCGACCGAGACGGCCGTCGATGTGACCCACTGGGCCTGCGAGCGCGGCGGCCGGCGCGAGACGCTGCCGATAGGGCGCCCCGTCGCCAACACGCGGCTCTACGTCCTCGACTCTCACACGGAGCCCTCGCCCGCGGGGGTCGCGGGCGAGCTTTACGTCGGTGGCGCGAGCCTCGCGCGCGGCTACCTGAACCGCCCCGGGTTGACCGCCGAGCGGTTCATCCCCGACCCGTTCTCCGAAGAGGCGGGCGCGCGCATGTACCGTACGGGCGACGTGGCGCGCTACCTCGCCGACGGCAACGTCGAGTTCCTGGGGCGCGCAGACCAGCAGGTGAAGATTCGCGGCTTCCGCATCGAGCCGGGCGAGGTCGAGGCGGTGCTGCGCCGGCACGAGGGCGTGGCCGACTGCGCGGTGGTGGCGCGCGCGGACGTGCCGGGGGACGTGCGGCTGGTGGCGTACGTGGTCGGCGGCGCG
>DASVQJ010000245.1:0-7755 GCA_036389235.1 Pyrinomonadaceae bacterium
CCGATGAGAGCCGCGCCCCCTTTTGTCTCCAACCTTTGCCTTCTCTTAACCCGCCTTCTTCCCCACGACGATGGTCGCCTTGACCGTGAGCAGGAAGATGCCCTCGTGGTCGTCGTCGATGATGCGGGCGACCTCTTCCAGCACATCCGCGCGCGCCTCTTCGTCGGGGAGCGAGTCGAGCCAGCGGCCGAGCAGGAAGTCCTGCACGAGCGGCGCGTCGAGGAACTCGCGCCCCGTGGCGAAGTTGAACTCCTCGATGCTCGTCCACGTCTCGACCTCTTCGAGCGCCTCGCGCCGCGCCAGCCTCTCCACGTCCGAGGCGGTCGGCAATTCCGCGATGAGCGAGCCGACGCCCTCCGCCTGCTCCGCGTAGCCCGCGTTCGCCAGCGCCTCCCAGTAGACCGAGAAGAACTCGCCGAAGCTCGAAGACGACGCGAGGCTCAAAGAGACGGTCGCGCCCGGCGCGGCCACGCGCACCATCTCGGCGAGCACCTCGGGCAGGCGCTCCGGCGCGACGAGCGAGGCGTCGCCGACGACGAGCTCGAACTGCTCGTCCTCGAACGCGAGGTCTTCGAGCTGCGCGTGGCGGAAGTCGACGCCCGCGTCCTCGACCGCCGCGGCCTTCAGGCGCGCAAGCTCCACCTGCCCCTCGCTCTCCTCGACGCCGATCAGCTCCAGGGCCGCGCCGCCGCGCGCCGCCAGCGCCAGCGCGTGCCCGCCCGTCCCCGACCCGACGTAGAGCGCGCGCCCCTCCTTCGGCAACGCGACGTGCTCGTCCAGCAGCTCCGCGAAACGCTCGCCCCAGTCGGTCGCCACGTACAGGTCGTGCAGAAACGCCAACTCCTTGTCCGACTTCCTCGTTGTCATAAGTTTGAAGGGAGTCAGGAGTGAGGAGTCGGAAGACAGAATAATAAGGCGGAAGCCGCTGTTATTCTGACTCCTGACTCCTGACTCCTGACTCCTCGTCTTTCCAATACTTTCTCCCCTGCAAGCCCTCGGGCAGGCAGGCCATCTCGCGGCTCGCCGCGGGGTCGTCGTGCGCGTAGCGGTAGCCCTTGCCGTAGCCCTGCCGCCTCATCAGGGGCGTGACGGCGTTGCGCAGTCGGAGCGGGACGGGCTCGCGCGCGGTCTCGGAGGCGTCCTCGGCGGCGGCCATGTAGGCGCGTTTGATCGCGTTCGACTTGGGCGCGCGCGCGAGGTAGACGGTCGCCTGCGAGAGCGGGTAGAGCGCCTCGGGCAGGCCGATGAGCTGCGTGATCTGCGCGGCGGCCGCCGCCTGCACCATCGCCTGCGGGTCGGCCAGCCCCACGTCCTCGGAGGCGAGGATGCAGAGGCGGCGCGCGATGAAGACGGGGTCGGCACCGCCCTCGATGAGCCGCGCGAGCCAGTAGAGGCCGGCGTCCGCGTCGGAGTTGCGCAGGCTTTTGATGAGCGCGGAGGCGAGGTTGTAGTGCTCCTCGCCGCCCTTGTCGTAGGCGTAGCGCGCGCGCCCGAGCGCCTCGACGACAGTCTCCTCCGTAACTTTACGCGCGCCCTTCCTGTCGGGCTCGGTCGCCTCGACCGCCGATTCGAGCGCCGTGAGCGCGACGCGCGCGTCGCCGCCCGCGGCCTTCGCGACGCGCGACAACAACTCGTCCGAGACCTGCGGTTTCAGAGGGCCGAGCCCGCGCTCTTCGTCTTCGAGCGCGCGGCGCAGCAGCGCCGTCACGTCCTCTTCGCCCAGGGGTTCGAGCGTCAGGACGCGGCTGCGCGAGAGCAGCGCGCCGATGACCTCGAAGGAAGGGTTTTCGGTCGTCGCGCCGATGAGCGTGACCGTCCCGTCCTCGACCGCCGGCAGCAGCGCGTCCTGCTGCGCCTTGTTGAAGCGGTGTATCTCGTCGATGAAGAGCGTCGTGCGGCGGCCCCGGCGCTTATCCTCGCGCGCCTCCGCGATGGCCGCGCGCACCTCCTTGACGCCCGAGAAGACGGCCGAGAGCGCCACGAAGCGCGCGCCGCTCCGGCTGGCGAGCAGGCGCGCCAGCGTCGTCTTGCCCGTGCCGGGGCCGCCCCACAGAATCAGAGAGGGCAGAAGGCCGCCGCCCTCGATCACGCGCCGCAGCACGCGCCCCTCGCCGACGAGGTGCCGCTGCCCGACGAAATCTTCGAGCGTGCGCGGCCGCATCCGCTCGGCCAGAGGTGCGGCCGAGTCCGGCCCGCTTTCGGCCTCCGGCTCGTCTGCGAAGAGGCTCTCACCCGCGCGGCTCGGCATGGCTCACACTCCGTCTCGACTGGCGAATATAGTTCGGGAGAAACCGGGGGAACTCCGGAAAGCTTAGCACAAACGGGCGGGGCGGCGGCGCGGGGGCGGTGACAAAAATGTGAGACACGGATTTGACGAAAGGTGTAAAATCTTGGACGGAACGCGCCCCCGCCCACGCACGTATAGGGAGGCGGAGAAGAAGCCGCCGGCCGCTCGTCCCGCAATCAAACCAAGCCGCGGCGGGTGTTAGAGGTGAAATTATGAAAGAAGCGAAAGATATCCTCCGCATCGTCGGAATCATCCTCCTCGGCCTGTTCGTCGTCGTGGTCGTCGTCCCGCTCGTCTTCGCCGCGGCCGGCATCATCTTCGGCGCCGCCGTCAGCCTGGCCGTCCTCGTCATCAAGGTGGCCGTCACGCTCGCCGTCATCTACCTCGTGCTCGCGGGCGTCCGCGCCCTCCTCAAGTAGCAACGGCACAACACTAAGAGGCCGGCGCCGCGAACTCATCTTCGCGGCGCCGGCCTCTTAGTGTTGTGCAAAGTGGTTGTCTTAACCGACCGGGGTTGGTATTATTCGCGGCGCTTTAGCGGGCGGCAACTCTTCAGGGAAGCCTGCAAACCTCTCAACCCGTATCCGCCACCTCGGCGAAAAGACGATGCAATCACCCACCGTTAAGATTAACTCAGACCCCGCGGAAAAAATATCGGAGCTTCACGGGATCGGGGCCGTCCTGGCCGCGAGAATCGTCGAATACAGAGAGCGGAACGGGTACTTTCGCTCCCCCGAAGAATTGGATAAGGTCGAGGGGGTCAGCATCAACTTGGCCCGGTCGCTCTCACCGCACATCGACTGGGGGCTCCCGGAAGCGACGGCGGCGCCGGTCAAGCGCGATTGGGGAGGGGCGGTCTTTTTTTTGGTCGGGGCGTGTGTGCTTCTATGGCTCGGCATACGTGAGGTCATGCGTGACTACCCCGGCCTGCGAGCGGAATGGAGGGCGGTTGAGTGGGCGGCGGGCGCGGGTAAGAGGAATCCGGCCGCCCTCAAAGATTTCTCCGCCGCCCTGTTGATAAGCGTCTCGGGCGCGTTCAACATAATGATGGCGGCTCTGTTGAGCGTCGCGTTCGGGCTGAGAGAGGTGGCGGCCACGGAGAGCGGCGCCCGGCGCGCTATCCGCGCCTCGAAAATGATGGTGCTGTCGCTGTTGGTCGGGTTCGCGTTCCTCGGCCTGGGGAACTTTTTTTACCACGATCTGTATACCCGGCGCGGACTGCTGCTTTTCGTACGTAACAAAACTCTCATCGCCGGCCTGCTCACCAACATCGAAGTCTGCCTGTTTTTTTCGCCCGTACTCTTCCTCTTACTCTGGCCGGCCGTGGCCACAAGCCGGACGTTCCAACGCGTCTACGACTGGCTGGTCTTTACCACGTTCTTAACCATCGCCCTGTTGTCGATCTTCTTCGCGACCTTTATCAGCGGGGAGTTTACGTCCGTGGTGGTCAACATACTTCTGCCGGCTTGCAGCGTGGTATTCGGCATCCTGGCTTCCGCGAGTTTGATAAAGGGTAAAAGCATCTTCCAGGTGATCGTCGATCTGCTGGAGATTCAGAAGTTCACGTCTCAAAAAAGCCAGGTGAATTGGCTTCGCTGGCTGAACACACATCTCCCCGACCCAGAGCAGCAGATGGAGCTAAAGAAGGCCCTCAACAAGGCGTACCCGCAGACGAGGCTCGGCAGGGTAACGTCCATCCTCGTGTTCGGCGTAGGAAGCTGGATCGCACTACAGACCCTCTCCGCCGTGCTGCAATGGGCGGTCGGAAAACTACTCGACACAATCGGCCGCGGGGCGTAGGCCGGACGCGCCGGCCGTCGGTCACACATTGAAGCGGAAGTGGACGACGTCGCCCTCCTGCATGACGTACTCCTTGCCTTCGAGGCGGAGGAGGCCCTGCTCGCGGGCGGCGGCGTAGGAGCCGGCGCGCAAAAGCTCTTCGTAGCCGATGACCTCGGCGCGGATGAAGCCGCGCTCGATGTCGGAGTGGATGGTGCCGGCGGCCTGCGGGGCGCGCGTGCCGCGGGGGACGGTCCAGGCGCGCACCTCCTTCTCGCCCGCCGTCAGGAAGGACATCAGGCCGAGCAGACGGTAGGCGCTCTGGATGAGCCTGTCGACGCCGCTCGAATCGACGCCCAGCTCCGAGAGGTAGCCCTTGCGGTCTTCGGGCGCGAGCGCGACCAGCTCCGCTTCGAGCTGCGCGCAGATGGGGACGTACTCGGCGGCCTCGGCGGAGGCGATCTCGTGGACGGCGCGGACGTGCGGGTTCGCTTCGGGGTCGGCGAGCGTCGCCTCGTCCACGTTGGCGGCGTAGACGGTCGGCTTCGAGGTGAGGAGGAAGAAGCCGCGCGCGACGGCGCGCCCCGCGTCGTCGAGTTCGGCCGTGCGCGCCGGCTTGCCGTCGGAGAGGACGGCGAGCAGCTTGTCGGCGACTTCGATCTCTGACTTGGCCGTCTTGTCGCCGCCCTTGGCGGACTTCTGGGCGCGCTCGCGGCGGCGCTCGACCGTGGCGAGGTCCGCGAGGGCCAGCTCGACCTGGATGGTGTCGATGTCGCGGCGCGGGTCTACGGTGCCCTCGACGTGGTGGATGTTCTCGTCCTCGAAGCAGCGGACGACGTGGATGACGGCGTCGGTCTCGCGGATGTTGGCGAGGAACTGGTTGCCGAGGCCCTCGCCCTTCGACGCGCCGCGGACGAGTCCGGCGATGTCCACGAACTCGACCGTCGCCGGGACGATGGTCGTCGTCTTGACGATCTTCGCGAGCGGTTCGAGCCGTTCGTCGGGGACGGGGACGACGCCGACGTTGGGCTCGATGGTGGCGAAGGGGTAGTTGGCGGCGAGCGCCGACGCCTGCGCGGTGAGCGCGTTGAAGAGTGTGGACTTGCCGACGTTCGGGAGCCCGACGATGCCTGCACGGAGCATAAGTTCTGATTCCTGTGGCGTTCTTTAAGTCGAACATCTAAACATCGGCGCCTCGGAGTTGTCCAGCAGCGCCGCGCGGGGACGGCCCGGCCGCTTTGCGCGGGGCTGACGTTGTTCGCGTATAATCGCGGCGTCTTTCTAGCTCAAGCAAGTCCCGCGCGAACTATGCCTTTCGCACTCCTGCTGGCGCTCGCGGCAATCGCGGGCGCGTTGGTGCTGACTTACACTTACGACCGCGAGGCTAACATCTGGTCGCGCCTGTGCGCGGGCGTGTGTCTCGGCTTCGCGGCGCTGGGGCTCGTGGGCTTCGTGCTGGCGTCGGTGTTGGGGATGGGGCCGGCGGCGCTCGCGCTGGCCGGCGTGGTCTGCGGCTCGCCGCTCCTGCTGCTGTTGCGCGGGGGTTGGCGCGGGCGTGTGGCCGCCGACGTTAAAGAAGGACTGGGTTTGGTGAGTCGCGCGCCGGCGGGGAAGGGCGGGGCGGGCGTGCTCGTCTTCTACCTGTGCGCGGCGCTGCTGTTCTGGCTGGTCTACGCGCGCGCGATGTACCGGACGCCGGACGGCATCTTCACGGGCGTGGACACGAACATCGGCGACATGCCGTTTCACCTCGCCGTCGTGACGGGCTTCGCCTACGGAGAGAACTTCCCGCCGCAGCACCCGGAGTTCGCGGGCGTGCGTCTGACCTACCCGTTCGTCGTTGACTTCGTGGCGGCGATGTTCGTGCGCGCGGGCGCCACGCTCGAAGGCGCGCTCTTCTGGCAGAGCTTCGCGATGATGATGTCGCTCGTAGGGCTGCTGCACCGCTGGGCGCTGAAGCAGACGCGCGAGCGCCTGGCCGCGCTGGCGGTGCCGGCCTTAGTGCTCCTGAGCGGCGGCCTCGGCTGGGTGGGCTTCCTCCGCGAGGCGGCGTCGGGCGGGCGGGGCGTCTTCGCGATGCTCGGCAGCCTGGAGCACGACTACACGAGGGCGTACGGAGGCTTCGAGTGGGGCAACGCCGTCACCGCGCTCTTCGTCACGCAGCGCAGCATCCTGCTCGGCGTCGCCGTCGCGCTCGTCGTGTGGACGCTGTGGTGGCAGGCGAGCGAGAAGACAGAAGGCGGAAGGCGGAAGGCGGAAGGCGGAAGGGAAGAGGGCGCGGCGGAGGTTGAGAGTCGCCGTGTCGGGAAGAAGAAGCTTAAGGGGAGGGCCGGGAAAGGTAAGGCCGTGCGCGGCGGGGGGGCGGAGGGCGCGTTTGAGGACGAGGCGGTGGCCGCCGATAACAGTTTCGCCTTCGGCCTCCGGCCTTTCGCCTTGCGGCAGATGATCGCCGCGGGCGTCGTGGCGGGGCTTCTGCCGCTGGTGCACGCTCACACCTTCGTCGTGATGATGTTGATGGGCGCGTGCATGGCGCTCGCGCAGGGCGCCGCGGTGCTGATGTCGAAGGGCGAGGCGGGCGACGTCGAAGGTCCGGCGGAAGCGCCCGCGGCGTCGAGGGTGTGGGCGGTGTGGCGGCCGTGGGTTCTGTTCGCGGCCGCGGCGTCGGCGCTGGCGCTGCCGCAGATGTACTTCGCCACGCGCGAGTCGGCGGTGAACGCCGGCCAGTTCTTCGGCTGGGAGTTCGGGTGGGCGCACGGGCAGACGAACGTCGTCTGGTTCTGGGTCAAGAACACGGCGGTCTTCATCCCCCTGCTCGTCGCGGCGCTCGCGTGGCGCGGGGCGGGCGTGAGCCGGAGGCTGCTCTTCTTCTACCTGCCGTTCGTGCTCTGCTTCGTGGTGCCGAACGTCTACAGGCTCTCGCCGTGGGTGTGGGACAACATCAAGGTGCTGCTCTACTGGTGGGTCGCGTCGGCGCCGCTGGTGGCGCTCGTGCTGGCGCGCCTGTGGCGGCGCGGGGGGGCGTGGCGCGCGGCGGCCTTGGCCCTGCTCCTCGCGCAGACGGCTGCGGGCGGGCTCGACGTGTGGCGCGCGGCCTCGGGCGCGGTCGAGCGGCGCTCGTTCGACAGGGACGGCGTCGCCTTCGCCGAACTCGTCAGGCGCGAGACCGACCCGCGCTCTTTGATTCTCCACGCGCCGACTTATAATGACCCGGTCTACCTGACGGGCCGCAGAACCTTCCTCGGATACCCCGGCCACGTCTGGTCGCACGGCATCGACTACGGGCCGCGCGAGGCCGAGCTGAAGCGCATCTACTCGGGCGCGGGCGAAGCGGCCGCGCTCATCGAGCGCGCCGGCATCGAGTACGTCGTCGTCGGCCCACTGGAGCGGGACGAGATGCGCCAGCGGGGCCTCAACGTCAACGAGTCGTTCTTCGCGAGATACAGGAAGGTTGGGGAAGCAGGTGCCTACCGCCTCTACAAAACGAAACCGTAAGAAGGCGCGCGACGACTGGGGCGCCGCCTCGTCTGCGCAGAAGCGGCGCGCGGCGGAAGAGGCACGGCCGGGCGGGACGCCCGCGCCCGCCCCGGACGTCCCCGAGCGCGTGTGGACGTACGCGGGCGCCGCGATCCTGCTGCTGGCGCTCGCGCTCAGGCTCTACGCGCTCGACGTGAAGCCGCTGCACCACGACG
>DASVQJ010000246.1:0-6374 GCA_036389235.1 Pyrinomonadaceae bacterium
TGACCCGTTATGGCGAACGGGTCACGCCTTCTCCGCGTTTACGGCGGGCCTTCCCCGGCGCGTCAGGGCTTGGCCGGTGTCGGTTTGGCGGACGGCGCGGCCGCGTCCGGCGTCGTCGTGCGCTCTGAAGGGAGCAGGCGCGAGGGGTCGGGCCGGTCGGGCGAAGTGTGCGTGTGGACGATCTTCCACTCGGCGCCGACCTTCTGGTAGACGATGGTCAGGCGCCCGGTCGCGTGCTCGGGCTGGCCGTCGGCCGTCTGCGACTGATCCCAGAGGCACGTGACGACCGCGCCCGAGGCGCCGAGGGTCTTGACGCGCACGTCGCGCACGTCGAGCTTCACGTCCGAGACCTTCGCGTAGAGGCTCTCGCGGTTGCTGCGCGCCTGCTCCCAGCTCTTCGTCACGGTGCCGTTGTTGTTGAAGACCGTGAGCTGCGGCGAGTTCCAGTAGAGCTTCGCGACGGCCGCGGCGTCGGCGCGGCGTATGCCGTCCACGAGCGAGTCGAAAGCCGCGCGCACGGCGCGCGCCTGTGTGGCCTCGGCCGGCGTCTGCGCGGCGCGGCGCGCGCGCGCCGACGCGCCGCCGGGCTGGCCCTGCGCGGGCGCGGCCGGAGTCGGGGCGGTGTTCGCGTTCTGCGCCGCCGCCACGGCCGCGAGCACGAGGACGAAAGTCGTGTTGAAGAACAGTCTCTTAATCATTCCCGAACCACCTCTCAGAAATTCACGGTGACGATTTAAGTGTTAGGTCCTCAGACGAGGTCGGCGGCGGCGCGCAGGCGGCGCGCGGAGCGCTCGCGGCCGATCACGTCGAAGACTTCGAACATCGAGGGGCCGACCGACTGACCCGTCAGCGCCGTGCGCGAGGCGTTGATGAGGAGTCCGGCCTTCACCCCCTCCTCGTCCGCGAAGTCGCGCAGCGCCTTCTCGGTCGATTCGACAGTCCAGGGCTCGGCCGCCTCGATCCGCTCGGCCAAGCCGGGCAGAAGCCCGCGCAACGCGGCGTCCTTCTTCAGGTTCTTCGCGACGGCGGCCGGGTCGTACTCGAACTCGTCGGCGAAGTAGGCGCGCCCCTGCCCGGAAAAATCCTTGAGCGTGATGAAGCGCTGTCGAATCAGCTCCACCGTGCGCCCGAACCACTCGGCCCGCTCGCCTTCGTACTCCGCGCGCCAGAGCCCGGCCGCTTCGAGTTCGCCTTTGACCATCGGCAGCAGCTCTCCGACGGGCATCGTGCGGACGTACTCGGCGTTCATCCACAGCGCCTTCTGGTCAGTCCACTGGCGCGGGTCGGTGTCGCTGAAGTTGAAGACGGCGTTCGAGCGGTGCACGCCTTCGAGCGAGAAGAGTTCGACCAACTCTCCGAGCGACATGATCTCCTTGTTCTCCTCGCCGGGCGACCAGCCGAGCAGCGCGAGGTAGTTGCGGAAGGCCGCGGGGATGAAGCCGCGGTCGCGGTACGTCGTCAGAGAGACGACCTCGCCGTGCTTGCGCTTCGAGAGCTTGGCCTTGTTCGGCGCGAGTATCAGGGGCAGGTGCGCGAACGTCGGCACCGGCGCCCCGAGCGCCTCGTAGATGAGCACCTGCTTGTGCGTGTTCGTCAGGTGATCCTGGCCGCGTATGACGTGCGTGATGCCCATCTCGATGTCGTCCACGACGACCGAGAGGTTGTAGAGCGGCGAGAGGTCGCCCGAGCGCAGCAGCACGAGGTCTTCGATCTCGGAGTGCGCGCGCTCCTGCTCGCCGTAGACTGCGTCGGCGAAGCGCGTCTGCCCCTCGGCCGAGACCTTCAGGCGCACGGCGAAGGGCTCGCCCGCCGCGGCCCTCCGCTCCGACTCTTCCGGAGGCAGTTCGCGGAAGGGGTTCGCGCGGTGGTCTGTGCCGGGGCCTTCGGCCTGCGCGCGTGCGCGCTCGGCGATCTCCTGCTTGACGTTGGCGTCGGCGCGCTCGCCCTTCGGCGTGAAGTCGCGGTAAGCCTTGCCCTCCCGGACGAGGCGCAGCGCGGCGGCGCGGTGCTTGTCGGCGTTCCGAGACTGGAAGACGATCTCCTCGTCGTAGTCGCTGATGCCGAGCCACGCGAGCCCTTCGAGGATTGAGCGCGTGGACTCCTCGGTCGAGCGCTGGAGGTCTGTGTCCTCCACGCGCAGGAGGAACCGGCCGCCCCGCGCGCGCGCGTAGAGCCAGTTGAACAGCGCGGTGCGCGCCGAGCCGATGTGCAGGTAACCCGTGGGCGAAGGAGCGAAACGGACGCGGACGGTCATAAGCTAAAAAAGTAGTCAGTAGACAGTAAACAGTAGTCAGTAGAAGACGGTTGAGTCCTACTGACTACTGACTACTGTCTACTGACTACTTAAAATTCTGGCGGAGATGGCAGGATTCGAACCTGCGATAGGCTTTTGACCTATAACGGTTTAGCAAACCGCCGCCTTCAGCCACTCGGCCACATCTCCGCAACGGCGAAAACCTATTCTAGCCCGCGACACTCGATTGTCAAGCCGACGCCCACACGTTTCCCCACACGAAAAACTCCCGCGCGCGCGCCGCTACCCGCGGTGCTAAAATTCGGCCGCACGTCCCGACATTTTATCGACAGGAGACTCCCTCACGTGCCCGAAACTTCAAAAGATCGCCCGGTCGTCATGGTCAGCAGCACCGCGCTCGACCTGCCCGAACACCGCAAAGAGGTCATGGACGCTTGCCTGCGGATGGGGATGCATCCTGTGATGATGGAGCACCTGAGTGCGGGCGACACCACCGCGGCCGAGAAGTCGCTGGCGATGGTGGACGACGCGGCCATCTACCTGGGCGTCTTCGCCTACCGCTACGGCCACGTGCCCGAGGCGAACAACCCTGAGCAAATCTCCATCACCGAGATGGAGTATGACCGCGCCGTCGAGCGCGGCATCCCGCGTCTCATCTTCCTGATGGATAAGTCGCACCAGCTCACGGCCGCGGACATGGAAGAGGAGACGGGCGACCCGGCCGAAGCGGCGCGGCGCAAGGTGAAGCTGGGCGAGTTGAAAAAGCGCGCGGGCAAAGAGCGCGTCGTCGCGTCCTTCAAGTCTCCGGCCGACCTGCGCGCGCTGGTCATCCAGTCACTCGTTGAGCACCGCGAGCCCGACCTCACCAAGTTCCACTACGTCAGCGACATCCCCGCCCCGCCCGAAGCCTTCATCGCGCACCCCTACACGCTGCTCCAGACTCACCGCCTCGTCGGCCGCCAGCCCGAACTCAACCTCCTCACCGACTGGGTCGCCAAGCCCGACTCCGGTGTTTACAAGGCGCGCATCCTCAACGTCGTCGCCGTCGGCGGCATGGGCAAGAGCGCTTTGACGTGGCAGTGGTTCAACCAAATCGCCCCGCAGGAGATGTCCCCGCTCGCCGGCCGCATGTGGTGGAGTTTCTACGAATCCGACGCGACCTTCGAGAACTTCGTCACGCGCGCGCTGGCCTACGTCTCGCGCCGCCCGCTAGAAGAGGTGCAACAAATCCCCGCCCCCGACCGCGAGACGCGACTCCTCGCCGCCCTCGACCGCGAGCCCTTCCTCCTCGTCCTCGACGGCCTCGAACGCATCCTCATCGCCTACGCCCGCGTGGACGCGGCGCACTTAAGCGATGATGATTATGACAGGCAGACGGCGAACTTCGTCGCCAACGCCATCGGCCTGCCCGCGAGCGCCGCGCAATCCTTCACGGGCGAGCATCGCCTGCGCAAGACCCCCGACCCGCGCGCAGGCTCTTTCCTCCGCAAGCTGTCGAACGTCCGCGCCTCGCGCATCCTCGTCAGCACGCGCCTCTATCCCGCCGACTTGCAGATGGTGACGGGCGAGCCGCTTCGCAGTTGCGCCGCGGACTTCCTGCCGGGGTTGGCTGACGACGACGCGCTCGAACTGTGGCGGGCGTTCGGCGCGGCCGGCGCGCGCGATTCATTGCTGCCGCTTTTCCAGCGCGCAGATAATCACCCGCTGTTGATTCAGGCGTTGGCGAGTGAGGTGGCGCGCTACCGGCCTGCGCCCGGCGACTTCGACGCGTGGCGGCGCGCTCATCCTGATTTCGACCCCTTCGGTCTACCGCTCGTGCAGGTGAAGTCGCACGTGCTGGCATCCGCCCTGCACGGGCTAGATGACAAAGCGCAGCAAGTGTTGCGCACCGTCGCCGCCTTCAGAATGCCGGCGCGCTACGACACGCTGACCGCGTTGTTGATAGGTGAAGGAAAGGCATGCGCCGACGAGCGTGAGTTGGATGAAGTATTGACCGAGTTAGAAGACCGTGGGCTGGTTGGTTGGGACAAGCGCGCCAATCGTTACGACCTGCACCCGCTCGTGCGCGGTGTAGTGTGGACCGGCTTGACGGATGATGCCCGTCGCGGCATCTATTCGAGCTTTCACACGCACTTTAAATCTCTACCAGAGACTGATGAAGATAAAGTGGGGGAGCTTGAAGACCTGACCCCTGCGATTGAGCTATACAACGCGTTAATCGGACTAGGGCGTTATGACGATGCCTTTGAATTTTTTATTAGCAGAATAGATAACGTAATGCTTAACCGGTTGAGCACCAATCGACAGCGCGTAGAACTCCTAGAAATGCTATTTCCCACCGGGTTAGAGCAGTTGCCAAGCTTGGCCCATATAGACGATCAAGCAATTGCGCTCAATGCATTAGCGCAAGGTTATCAGTATATCGGACGACCAGGGCGCGCGGCCCCACTATTTAGCCGCTCAAGCACAATTAGCTTGCATACAAGACGTGACGATAATTTTAGTACCAGTTTGGGTAACCTATCAGAAGCTCTGCAACTGTTAGGTTGCCTGCGTGAATCGGCCAGAGTTGCCCGGCAGGCATTGCTGATTGATCGCGAGCAGAAAAATCTTTTTAGTGAAGCCGTAACTCTGCAATATCTTGGAACTGTCTTGGCAGTTCAAGGCGATGGGAGAAAATCTCTGTTAGCTCTTTCTAGATCAGTGCAGATACTCCGAAAGGAAGATGAGCCCACATTTTTAAGCTTTGCGTATTCTTGTTTATGTCTACGAGCGATTTGGGTAGATGAGATTATTGCCGCACTCGGATTCGCTGATCGTGCTAGAGAGTTGGCTATCAAGGAACGTAATGGACGTGAACTCATCTTCGCGATTCTGCTGCAAGGCGAAGCCACATTGGGATTAGCGGATTTTGCTGCGGCCGACCAGCATTTGCACAACGCGCTTACGAGGGCGCGGATGGTAACCTTAGTTGAGGAAGAGCTAGTGGCACTGATAAGCCTCGCGGAGTTGAGGCGGCGGCAGGGGGAGTTGGGGGCGGCGCGGGAGTGGTTGGGGGCTGTGTGGGAGGCGGCGGAGCGGGGGCCGTATCCGTTGATTCATGCGGATGCGTGTAATGTGTTGGCGGAGGTGGAGCGGGACGAGGGGAATCTTGAAAAAGCTGTGGAGGCGGCGAGTAGGGCTTACAGGTTGGCGTGGTGTGATGGGCCGCCGTTTGCTTATCATTGGGGGTTGGAGAGGGCGCGGGGGTTGTTGAGGGAGCTGGGGGCGGGGGAGCCGGAGCTGCCGGCGTTTGACGAGTCGAAGTTTGAGCCGATGCCGGAGGTGGAGATTGACCCGGCGGATGAGTTCGGGGTGGGGTCGGAAGGGGAGAGGTGAGTTTGGGACTGACGCGGAGAGAGTTTTTGAGGTGGGCGGGGGCGGCGGCGGTCGCGGGCGTCGGCGTGCCGTCGGTGTACGGGGGGCTGGTGGAGGCTTGGGCGTATGAGGTGACGGAGACGGTCATCCGCATAAAGGATTTGCCGGAGAGGTTCGAGGGGTTCCGGATCGCGCAGGTGTCGGACGTGCACCACAGCCGTCTGGTGTCGATTGAGGAGGTGCGGCGGGTGGTGGCGTTGGCGAACGCGGCGGGGGCGGACATGGTCGCGCTGACGGGCGATTACACGACCGACTATCGCGAGTACGTCGAGCCGTGCGCGGAGGTCTTGAGCGAGTTGAAGGCGCCGGAGGGCGTGTGGGCGGTGTTGGGGAATCACGACCACAGGACGGACGGGCCTCTGACGCGGCAGGCTTTGCGGCGGCGCGGGATCGAGGTGCTGACGAACCAGAACACGGAGCTGCGGCGCGGGGCGGACGTGTTGCAGTTGGCGGGCGTGGACGATTGGGGTTGGGGTTACGCGGACTACGCGCGTGCGCTCGGCGGGGTGGACTTGTCGCGGCCGTCGGTGCTGCTCGCGCACGAGCCGAGGGCGCTCGACGAGCCGGAGACGCGCGGCGTCTCGCTCATCCTCAGCGGGCACACGCACGGCGGGCAGGTCGCGCTGCCCTTCGTGGGCGCGCCCGCGGCTTACTTCTTCAAGCACCTCAACTATCTGCGGGGGATGTACGAGAGGGAAGGGAC
>DASVQJ010000247.1:0-11879 GCA_036389235.1 Pyrinomonadaceae bacterium
CTTCGGGCAGGCGCGAGCGCGGCACGACCGCGTCCTGTATGAGGATGTCGGGCGAGACGCGGCCCATCGCGCCGAAGGCGCCCTTGCGCGCGGCCCAGAGCTTCTTGCGCTCAAGCTCGTCGGCGGCAAGCTTCACCGTGCGCGCGCCGTTCTGCGCGCAAATCTCGCGGACGCGCGCCACCTCTTCGTCAAGACCCGCTTCCAGCCCGTCAAGCTCGACGAGCAGCGCGGCGCCCGCGTCCAGAGGCATCCCGGCGGCGAAGACGCTCGCCTCGACGGCGCGTATCGTCTCGCCGTCAACCATCTCCAGCCCCGCCGGGATGATGCCCTCGGCGATGACGGCCGAGACGGCGCGGCTCGCGTCGTCCAGTCGCAGAAAGTCCGCGAGCAGCGTCCGCACCGACGGCGCGACCGGCGTCAGCCGCACCGTCACCTCCGTGACGACGCCGAACGTGCCCTCGCTGCCGACGAAGAGGCCGAGCAGGTCGTAGCCGGGCGCCTCCGCCCCGGCGCCGCCCAGATCGACGACGCGGCCCTCGGGCAAGACGACGCGCGCGCCGAGGACGTGGTCGGTCGTCGTCCCGTACTTCAGGCAGTGGATGCCGCCCGCGTTCTCGCCGATGTTGCCGCCGACGGTGCAAGAGCCCTGGCTCGAAGGGTCGGGCACGTAGTAGAGCCCCTGGCGTGCGACCGCGCGCGAGACGTGCGCGTTGACGACGCCCGCCTCGACGACGGCCAGGCGATTCTCGACATCCACCTTCAGCACGCGGCGCATGCGCGCCATCTCCACGCAGACGCCGCCGCCCAACGTGAGCGCCCCGCCCGACAACCCCGTCCCCGCCCCCCTCGGCACCAGAGGCACGCGCTCGCGCGCGAGTAACTTTAAGACCTCCGCGACCTCCTCGGTCGAACCGGGGAAGACGACCGCGCGCGGCCTGTGCCGGTAGTGCGTCAGCCCGTCGCACTCGTAGACGAGCAGCTCCTCCGGCTCCGAGATGACCTGCTCGGGCCTGAGTGTCGCGCGCAGCTTTTCGACAAGCTTGTCCACGGGAGTCTCGCGTCGGTGCGTCGGAAAAACTTTAACGGAAGGCGACGGGGCAATGATACACTACGCGTCCGTCGTTCGAGTAACACTGCGCGCCCGGCATCCTTCAATCGACACAGGAACGGTTCCGTTGATGAGAGCAACCCTTGTCTCCGCCCTTCTCGCCTGTCTCATGTCAGCCCCCATTCCCCCGACGACCGACGCACAGAAGTTCGAGGCCGACCTCGTCATCGTCAACGCGCGCGTGCGCACGCAGGACTCCGCGCGCCCGACGGCCGAGGCCGTGGCCGTCTACGGCGGACGCATCGCGGCCGTGGGCACGTCGGCGGGGGTGCGCGCGCTGGCGGGGGCGAAGACGCGCGTGATAGACGCGAAGGGCGCGCTGGTGCTGCCGGGCTTCAACGACGCGCACGTCCACTTCCTTTCGGGCGGGTTCCAGTTGTCGAGCGTGGACTTGCGCGACGCGGCGACGCCGCAGGAGTTTGCCGAGCGCATCCGGCGCTTCTCGGAGAAGCTGCCGAAGGGCCGCTGGGTCACGGGCGGCGACTGGGATCACGAGCGCTGGCCGAACGTTGACGGCGTCGCGCCCTTGCCGACGAGGGAGTTGATCGACGCGTTCACGCCCGACCGCGCGGTCTTCGTCAACCGTCTCGACGGGCACATGGCGCTCGCCAACAGCTACGCGCTCAAGCTCGCGGGCGTCACGCGCGACACGCCCGACCCGCCCGGCGGGCTCATCGTGCGCGACCCCAAAACGGGCGAGCCCACGGGCGTCCTGAAGGACGCCGCGCAGAGCTTCGTCTGGAAGGTCGCGCCGGGGGCCGGCTTCGAGGAGAAGCTTGAGGCCGCGCGCGCGGCGACGGCGCACGCCGCCGCGCACGGCGTGACGAGCGTGCAGGACATGTCGGCGGGCGACGACGTGGGCGTCTACCAGACGTTGCTCGAACGCGGCGAGCTGAAGACGCGCGTCTACGCCGCCTCGCCGCTCTCGGACTGGGAGCGGCTCAAGCGGGTCGGCGTCCGCCGCGCCTTCGGCAGCGACATGCTGCGCATCGGCGGCCTGAAGGCTTTCTCCGACGGGAGCCTCGGCTCCACCACGGCGCTCTTCTTCGAGCCCTACCTCGACGCGCCCGGCAGTTCGGGGCTGCCCAGCGACGAGATGTTCCCCGAAGGCGCGATGCTCAAGCGCGTCGAGGGGGCCGACGCCGCCGGCCTACAGGTCTTCATCCACGCCATCGGCGACAAGGCCAACGACGCCGTCCTCAACATCTACGAGCAGGTCGAAAAGCGGAACGGGGCGCGCGACCGGCGCTTCCGCATCGAGCACGCGCAGCACCTGCGCGCGCAGGACATCGCGCGCTTCGGCCGCGACAAGGTCGTCGCCTCGATGCAGCCCTACCACTGCATCGACGACGGCCGCTGGGCCGAGAAGCGCATCGGGCGCGAACGGGCGAAGGGCACGTACGCCTTCCGCTCGCTGCTCGACGCGGGCGCGGTGCTCGCCTTCGGCTCCGACTGGTCGGTCGCGCCGCTCGACCCGGTCATGGGAATCTACGCGGCGGCCACGCGCCGCACGCTCGACGGCAAGAACCCGGGGGGCTGGGTGCCCGAGCAGAAGATCACGGTCGAAGAGGCCGTCCGCGCATACACCGTCGGCTCCGCCTACGCCGAGTTCGCCGAGAACGTGAAGGGCACCATCACCGCGGGGAAACTCGCCGACCTCGTCATCCTCGACCGCGACATCTTCAACCTCGACCCCGCCGAGATAGAGAAGGTGAAGGTGAGGGTGACCGTCATGGACGGCCGCGTCGTCTACGAGAAGAAGGATTAGCCGGGAGCTTAATTCCAAATTCCGAATTCGAAATTTGAGATTCTAAGGGGAGAGTGTCGTTGGAGTTCGCCGTCGAAGCAGGCTTGCAGACCGTCAAGTTCGACCTCGTCTTCTCGCTGGCGCTGGCGGCGCTGGTGCTGTTCGCGGGCTACTTCGTGCAGCGGCGCGTGCCTTTGCTGTCGCGGACGAACGTGCCGGCGGCGGCCGTGGGCGGGCTGATGTTCGCGGGGCTGGTCTTCGCTCTGCGCGCGTGGGGCGTGGCGGGCGTCTCGCTCAACACGACCTTGCGCGCGCCGCTCCAGACGGCTTTCTTCACGACCATCGGTCTGAGCGCGACCCTCTCCCTGCTGCGCGCGGGCGGGTGGCGGATGGGTTTCTTCTGGCTGCTGGCGACGCTGACGGCCGTGGTGCAGAACGCGTTGGGGATGGCGCTGGCGGTCGCGCTGGGCGCGCCGGCGCTGCTCGGAATCATCTGCGGCTCGCTGACGCTGACGGGCGGGCCGGCGACGGGGCAGGCGTGGGAGGCGAAGTTCGCGGAGTTGGGCGTCGCGGGCGCGGGCTCGCTCATCATCGCCTCGGCGCTGTTCGGCATCTTCGTGTCGAGCCTCGTCGGCAACCCCGTGGCGACCGCGCTCATACGCCGCCTGCGGCTGGCCCCGGAGGGCGGCGTCTCCGAAGCGAAGGGCGCGGAGGATGAGTTCTGGGCGCTGAGCCCGACGGTCGCGCCGGAGGAGGATGATGATGAGGGCCGGCGGGAACGGACTCCGACGAAGGCCGGGCCGGAGTTGGACGCGGGCGTGCTGATACACAACCTGCTGCTGGTTCTGCTCGTGATGGGCGTGGGCGCTGTGTTGAGCTGGTCGGTTAAGAACCCGGGCTTCACACTGCCCGACTACATCGGGGCGATGGTGGTGGCGGCCGTCGTGCGCAACGTGGACGAGCGGACGGGTTGGTTCCGCGTGGACGGGCGGGCGGTCGGGCTGATCGCGGCCGTGGCGCTCTCGCTCTTCCTCGTCATCGCGCTGATGAGTCTGGAGCTTTGGAAGATCGCGGGGCTGGCGCTGCCGATGCTCGTCATCCTGTGCGCGCAGGTGTTGCTGACGGTGGCGTACGCGCTGCTCGTGACGTTCGCGCTGATGGGGCGCGACTACGAGGCGGCGGTGACGGCGAGCGGGCACGTCGGCTTCGGCCTCGGCATCACGGCCAACGCCGTCGCCAACATGGAGGCGCTCGTCGAGCGCTTCGCGCCCGCGCCGCGCAGCTTCCTCGTCGTGCCCGTGGTCGGCGCGTTCTTCATAGACTTCTCGAACGCGCTGGTCATCGGCCTCTTCGTCAACCTCTACACGTACTGGAACTAGGAAGTATGAACGCCGAGCGGGGAGAAGGGTGTCGGGTGTGAGGTGCCGGGTGTTGGTCTTAAACAGAACCCGACACCCGACACCCGACACCCCTCCTCCGTCCGTCGCTCATGGGATGACAATGATGAGAGACAAGCTGTCCTTCTTCGCGTGTGTCGTGGGCGCGCTGGCCGTGCTGACCGTTCAGGCGGCGGCGCAGGATAAGGCGGGGACGGCCGAACCTGTGAAGTCCCCGCGCTTGCAGAAGGTGGTGGACGACGCGGCGCGGGCGGCGCTCGAACGGTTCAAAGATAAGGGGTTCGCGGAGAAGAACCTCGCCGTCACGCTCGTCGACCTGACCGACGCGGCGCGGCCGGAGCGCGCGAGCTTCCGCGGCTCGGAGCCCATCTACCCGGCGAGCGTCGTGAAGCTGTTCTACCTCGCGGCGGCGCACCGCTGGGTGGAGGACGGCCGGCTGAAGGAGTCGGAGGAGTTCTCGCGCGGCCTGCGCGACATGATCGTGGACTCTTCGAACGACGCGACGGCCTTCGTGCTCGACTCGCTGACCGGCGTGTCGAGCGGGGCGGAGCTTTCGCCCGCGGAGTTGAAGGAGTGGGGCGAGAGGCGGAACGCCGTCAACCGCTACTACGCCTCGCTCGGTTACGCGGTGGGCCTCGGCGGCATCAACGTCAACCAGAAGCCCTGGTGCGAAGGCCCCTACGGGCGCGAGCGGCAGTTCCTCGGGCCGAAGTTCGAGAACCGCAACAAGCTGACGACCGACGCCACCGCGCGCCTGCTCGCGGAGATAGTCACGGGGCGCGCGGTCACACCCGAGCGCAGCCGCCGGATGTTAGACTTGATGAGGCGCGACTTCGCGGGCAAGTCCGAAGACCCCGACGACCAGGCGCACGGCTTCACAGGCATCGCGCTGGAGCCGGGCACGCGCCTCTGGTCGAAGGCCGGCTGGACGAGCACCGCCCGCCACGACGCCGCCTACCTCGAACTGCCCGGCGGCCGCCGCCTCGTCCTCGTCACCTTCACCACAGACTTCGCCAAAGAGCGCGACATCATCCCGACGATTGCGAGGGAAGTGATTAAGGGAGTGACGAGCTTTAAGTAAGCTGTAGATGCGCCCCTTCAGCCGGGAGCACGGAGGTCGCGCCGTTTGAAGACGAAATCAATCCGAATCGTGACGAGACGGATTGATTTGGCGACGATAGCAAGTGCTATTACGGCGATAGCAACTTCTATCGTCATGATTGCGACTGCTATCGTGACGATAGAAGTTGCTATCGTCACGGTAGAAGTTGCTATCGTGACGACAGCAGTTGCTATCGTCACGGTAGCAGTTGCTATCGTCACGGTAGAAGTTTCTATCGTCACGACAGCAATTGCTATCGTCACGATAGCAGTTGCTATCGTCACGGTAGCAACTGCTATCGTGACGATAGCAGTTGCTACCGCCGCAATAGCAGTCCGTCCTGTAGCGAGCCCATCCAGGATAAAGGCAGCATTCGCAAGAGTTTATAGCGATTTGCGGCCGGAAGCGGCGGCGGCGCGCAAAAAACGCCCGAATGTTAAGGCTTTTGAGCCAGGACGAGGCTCTTCGTCCAGCCGATGGGCTCGAAGGGCGGGAAGTGGTGGTGTTCGAGGACGCGGAAGAAACGGCGCGTCTCCTCTTCGACCTCGCGGGGCGGGTGCGCCTTGAAGCGGAACATGATTTCGAGCAGGAGCGTGAGGGGCGACGGCCTGACCGGGACGAAGAGCAGGTGCCCGCCCGGCGCCAGCACGCGCGAAAGCTCCGCGAGCCCCTCGCGCAGCGGCAGGTATTCGAGCACGCCGCTCGTCAGGACGAGGTCGAAGGTCTCGTCGGCGAAGGGGAGCGCGAGCGCGTTCGACTGCGCGAAGGCGACCCGGCGGCGCGGCTGCTTCGGGAGCTTCTCCGCCGCCTTGCGCGCCGTCTGGAGCGAGCGCAGCGAGAGGTCGATGGAGGCGACGTCCGCCGGGCGCTCGTGCACGCGCAGGAAGGCCAGCGTGAGCAGCCCCGTCCCGCAGCCCGCGTCGAGCACGCGCGCCCCCGCGGGCAGCGGCAGGGGGGTCTCGCGCAGGTAGCGCTCGACCGAGCGGCCGTAGCCGTTGACCCGGAACATCAGGTCGTAGAGGTTCGTGAAGCGGTCGTAGATCGAGACCGGGTCTTCGGGCAGCCGGGTGGTTGTCGCCTCGCGCTGGCTCATGCGTCTCCTCTGGTCTCGTCAAGGGTGCCAGGTTCCGGGTTTCAGGTGTTAGGTGAGAAGCAGCAGGTCTTCCCAACACCTAAAACCCGGAACCCAACACCTGCTGAACGCTCGTAAAAAGTATCCGAGGGGGCGGGTTCGCAAAAGTTAACACATGTGTCCGGTTTTTCTAAGCCGGTGCGCCCCGCCGCGCCGCCGGTTTCGACTGGCGGAGGCGCAAGTGTTACCATGTCGGCGTCTTCAGGCAGCCCCGGCTCGCCCTGTAAAATATTTCCCGGACGGTAGCTACCCGAATGAGTCGCAACCCCAACAACGCTCCCGCGAAGTCTAAAAGCCCGCTCCCGTTTATCATCATCGGCGCCGTGCTCCTCGCCGTCATCGCGGCCGTCGTGCTGATGTCGCGCCCTTCGGTCAGCAACAGCACGACCGCGCAGAACTCCGGCGCGAGTACGAGCCCCCCGCAGAGGCAGGCGCCGCAGCCCGGCGCCTCCAACCCCTGGGCGCGCGGGATGCCGACCGCGCGCGTCACGGTCGAGGAGTTCAGCGACTTCCAGTGCCCCGCGTGCGGCGCGCTGGAGCCGGGCCTGCGCCGCGTGATGAAGGACTACGAAGACCGCGTCCGCTTCGTCTTCCGCAACTACCCGCTCCAGATGCACAAATACGCGTTCCTCGCGTCGCGCGCCGCCGAGTCGGCCGGAGCCCAGGGCAAGTTCTGGGAGATGCACGACATGCTCTACGACAACCAGAAGGAGTGGAGCGACTCGATGGAGCCGCGCGTGCAGTTCGACTCGTACGCGACGCGGCTCGGGCTCGACGTGCAGCGCTTCAAGGCCGACATGGAGCGGCAGGACCTGGCCGAGCGCGTCAAGGCCGACATGCTGCGCGGCAACTCGCTCGGCGTGAAGGGCACGCCGACCGTCTACCTCAACGGGCGCGAGCTGGTGCCGGGCCAGCTCATCACGGAGGACATCCTGCGGCGCGAGATCGAGGCGGCGCTCGGCCAGCCGGGGAAGTGAAGGGCAAGTACCGGGTGCCGGGGTAAGGGCTGAGTACCGAGTGAAGAACCGGCCGGTTCCTCACTCGGTACTCAGCACCCGGCACCGAGGAGGGCGATGAGCACCGAGGTAATCCAGGCAGGCGCGCGGGGCGCGGGGCGCGCGTGGGACGCGGCCGTCGCGCTCGTCGCGCTCGTAGGGTTGACGGACGCCGTCTACCTGACGGTCGAGCACCTTTCGGGCCAGAGCGTCCGCTGCATGGTCGTGTCGGGCTGCGACGAGGTCTTGCAGAGCAGCTACGCGACGGTCGCGGGCGGCGTGCCCGTCGCGGCCGTCGGCGCCGCCGCGTACTTCACGGCCTTCAGTCTGGCGACGCTCGCCGCCTACGGCTACCACGGCGCGCGCAAACTCCTCACGCCGCTCGTCGCCGTCATGTTCCTCGCGACGCTCTGGTTCGTCTACCTGCAAGCCTTCGTCATCAGGGCCTTCTGCACCTACTGCCTCATCTCCGCCACCGTCACGAGCCTGCTCGCGCTCCTCGTCCTCGCGCGCAGGCTGTTAAGTTCAAGACAACGCTTGGCGTAACAGGTCAGAACCACCCGCCGTAGCGCGTGGTTCTGACCTCTTCAGCCGCTGGCCTCATTGCGGGCGAACACGGTCTGCAAGAAGTCTCGGCCCTCGTCGTTCCAACGGTGTGGAAGTCTGACCGGAGGAGGGTGTCTTATGTCCAGGGCGCGTGCGGTCTCGTTGTTCGGTTCATTCCTGCTGTTCGTCGGGGCGGCGACAGTCACGGCGCAGGAGCGGCGTGTGGTGCGTCCGCAGTACGGCTCGTTCGGCGTGGAGGTGCTCGTCGGGGGCGGGCCGCTCGAAGTCATCTACGGGCGCGGGCGGCGCTACGTCGAGGCGCGCGAGGGGGCCGAGTACGACCTGCTCGTCCGCAACCCGCTGCCCGTGCGCGTGGCCGTCGCGCTCTCGGTGGACGGCCTCAACACCATCGACGCGCGGCGCACGTCCGCCTGGGAGTCGAGCAAGTGGGTCATCGAGCCCTACGGCACGATCCGCATCTCGGGCTGGCAGATGAGTTCGAGCCGCGCGCGCCGCTTCTACTTCACGACCGAGCGCGACTCCTACGCCGCGCGCCTCGGCCGCGCCTCCGACCTCGGCGTCATCACCGCCGTCTTCTTCCGCGAGAGCACGCCGCGCCCTTACCCCGTCACGCCGCCGCCGTATTACGAACCCTCGCCGCGCGAGCGCTCCGGCGTGCACCACGACGAGGAGACGACGCGCGTGGATGGTGCCGAGCGGAAGTCGAGGAGTTCGGCGGGCGCCGGCTCGACCGCGGCGAGGCCGCCGCGCGCCGACGACGACTACGCGGCGACCGGCATCGGCCGCTCGGTCGGGCACGACGTCACCTGGATACAGTTGCCGCTCGAACGCACGCCCGCGGCGGAGGTGACCCTGCGCTACGAGTACCGCGACGCGCTCGTCCGGCTCGGGCTGCTGCCGCGCCCCTGGCGCGACGACACCCTCCGCCGCCGCGAACGCGCCCGCGGCTTCGAGGAGCCGCGCTACAGCCCCGAGCCTCCCCGCTGAGTCTCGGGGCGGGTGAGAGCGTTCGGGGCCGGCCGCCGGAAAAGTTAGGGAACGTCGCGGCGCGGCCGGCGTCTAAAGTGGCATACCCGCCGCCTTCGGAGGAGGTCTGATGCCTGCTTACACGAACCCGCTCGAACACGTCAGGGTGGCCGCGCCGTGCCCGGCCGACTGGGGGAAGATGGTCGGCGACGAGCGCGTGCGCTACTGCGACCGTTGCAGCCTGCACGTCTACAACCTCTCGGGGATGACCCGGCGCGAGGCCGAGGCGCTCGTCACCAACGCCGAAGGGCGCCTCTGCGTGCGCTACTACCGGCGCCCCGACGGCACCATCCTGACGCGCAACTGTCCCGTCGGCCTGAGCGCGCTCAAGCGCCGGGCCGCGCGCGCGGCGACCGCGACGATGACGGCCGTGCTCGGCTTCTGCGCCGCGCTCGGGCTCAACTTCGGCTTAGACCGCGCGCTGTCGCCCTCCATCATGGAAAAGTCGGCCGTGCCCGCGCCGCCGATGCCCGAGGTGGAAGACCAGGCCGAAGATGTCGAACCGATAATGGGCTGGATGGATTCGCCGCCGATTCAAGGTGAGGCCGTGCTCGGCACTTTCGTCTCGGATGACGAATACCAGACGGAGAGGCCGGCCGCGCCCGCCCGCCGTAAGTTTCGGCGGCAGAGGTGAAGTAAGCTTTTCAACACGGAGGCACGGAGACACGGCTAAAAGACTTCAAGCCGTGTCTCCGTGCCTCCGTGTCTCCGTGTTAATCCTTCCGTCCGGTAAACTCTTCGATAAAAAGAGGGCGCTCAGCGCCGAGGCTTGAGGTCTTCGCTGTAGAGGATTTTGTAGGCGCGGTAGTTGGCCATGACCCGGTTGACGTAGTCCTTCGACTCGTTGAAGCCGACCTCGGAGGTGAAGATGCCGGGGTCTTTGTGCACGGCCCGCACGACCCAGCGCGCGACGTTGTCCTCGCCGCCGTTGTAGGAGGCGGCGACCGCCTCCGGCAGATTCGGGAACATGCGGTTCAGCTCGCCGAGATAGGCGCTGCCCAGAAGGATGTTGACCTCCGGCTTGAACAGGTCGTCCTCGGACACGTTCCGGAGGTTGACCGAGGGCGCGTACTTGGCCGCCTGGTCGGGCGTCATCTGGAGGAGGCCGCGCGCGCCCGCGCCCGACTTGGCGCGCGGCTTGTAGCCGCTCTCCTGCCGCATGATGGAGAGCACGAAGCGCGGGTCGAGCTTCTGCTGCTTCGACGCGCGCACCAGCGCGTCGGCGTAAGGGGCGGGGAAGTCGCCCGCCGAGCGTCTGACCTCCGCCGCCACGCGGGCCTCGCGCGCCGCGGCCGCCGCCTTCGCCTCACCGCCCAGCTTCTGCAAGCGCGCGTTCGCCATCCAGCCGTAGTAAGACGCCGCCGAGTCCCCGACGTTCAAATAAGCCTTGACGGCCTGCTCCTTCTGACCCGACATCTCAAGGCTGAAGGCGCGCAGGTAGGCGACCTCCGACGGCGTCGTGTTCGAGGCTTTCGGCAAAGTCATGCGGCCCAGCTCGTCGCTCGTGCGCAGGGCCGTGTCCCAGTCGCGGAGCGCGACGGCCATGCGCAGGCGCGCGAAGAGCGCGGCCACGTCCGAGGCAGTCCCTTTGAAGCGCGCGCGCGTGCGGTCTATCCACGGCAGAGCCTCCGCGGGGCGGCCGGCCTCGCGGAGCGAGTCGATGATGTTGAGGTAGGCGTTCTCGATGCGCTCGCCGTTGGGGAAGCGCTCGACGTATTCGGCGTAGCGCGCGGCGGCGTCGCCGGGGCGGTTCAGCCGCAGGAGCGTCGCGGCGACGTAGTAGAAGCCGTCGCGCCCCGCGGGCGTCGCAGAGTATTTTTCGCCGAGCTGCTGGAAGACGGGCAGCGCCTCCTCGTAGCGGCGCTCCTGAAAGAGCGTGCGGCCGATGCCGAAGTGCGCGGCCGGGACGTTGCCGTCGGTCGGGTAGCGCTCGATGAGCGCGCGCCAGTGCGCGCGCGCCTCCTCGAAGGCGCGGTTGGCGTGGTAGATGGCCGCGCGCCGCATGTGCTCGGCGGGCGTGAGCTGCGGGACTCCGCCGCCGCCCGCGCGGGCCGACTCGTCGGCGCGGCGGACGTTGTTGAGCGCGTCCTCGGTCTGGTCTTCGGGCGAGAGCGTGATGGGCTCGGCCGCGGAGAGGAGGGGCGCGTCGGGCGGGCCGCCGGTCGCGCCGTTCGCGTTGTTCGCGGCCGGCTCGACGCGCGCGCAAGAGAGCCCGAGCAGGAGCGAGGCCGCGCAGAGAAGAACCTGTTGGATGAAGAGTGCCATGCTCAACCTTCGACGAAGCCCGGCGGATGAAGTTTGATGAAAGTGTTGTTGACGGAGGCCCGGGCGCCCTTCGTCACTCAACGTCTTCGATGATCTCATAGCTCGTCACGATCTCGACGCCGGGCCTGAGCGTCGCCGCGACGCTGCAATACTTCGTCTCGGACAGCTCGACGGCCTGCGCGACCGCCCTCTCCGAAATGCCTTTCCCGGTGATGACGTGCCGCACCTCCATGCGCGTGTACGCCCGCGGGTGCTCCTCGCGGCGCGTGCCGCTCACCTCGACGCGGTAGGCCGTCACCCGCTCGCGCTTCTTCTTCAGGATCGAGACCACGTCCACGGCCGTGCAGCCGCCGAGCGCCAGCAGCAGCAGCTCCATCGGCGTCGCGGCGCTCGCGCGCTCCTTGTCTGTCTCGATGACCTGCGCGTGCCCGCCCGGCGAAACCCCTATGAAGAGGCCGTCGCCCGCCGAGTGGATGACCGCCTTCGTCACGCCGTTGTCCATAAGTTTTGAGCCTCCGTGCGGCAAGAATAACACGCCCC
>DASVQJ010000248.1:0-10562 GCA_036389235.1 Pyrinomonadaceae bacterium
AAGAGGCTGCAACCTCTTCGATGGTGGAGTCGCCGCGCTCGACGGCCGCGACGACCTTTTGCCGCAGGTCTAAAGAGTAGGCGCGCATAGTTGGCACGTTACCCCTAAACCGAAGTCGCATTCAAGTGAATGTCGCTGTAAGACAGAGGAATCCCACCCATGAAGAAGTCGAAGAGAGTCCCCGAGCCGCGGCCCGCCGCGAGGCGCGCGCGCGCCTCCCGCGCGTGGCTCTTCGCGTGCGCACTGCTGTTCGCGGGCGTCGCGACGGCCGCCGCCACCTACGCGGCGCGGAACGTCGAACGGCCGAAGGCCGCGCGCGCCGACGCCGTCCGGCCCGCCGACCCTTTCGTCACGGTCGAAGTCGGCGGGCGGAAGGTGCGCGTCAACGCGCAGACGTTGCAGCAGGGGCCGCTGACGCAGGAGCAGGCGCGGCAGCTCGCCGAACAGCTCGAAGGCAACAAGGAGACCGACGGGCTCGTGCAGGAGAAGCGCGGGGACGGCACGGTCGCGGTCGACTTGCAGGGCCGCTTCCAGAACGTGACGCTGGCGAAGAAGAACGACGACGGCAGCGTCTCGGCGGCGTGCGTGGACACGCCCGAGGCGGCCGGCGCCTTCCTCGACGGCGCGGAGAAGACGGCGACGATGACGGGCACGGGCGTTAACAGAAAGGCGGCGTCGAACCAGTGATGAAGAAGACTTTCCTCGCGAAGTTAATCGCCCTCGCCTTCGCCTTCGCCGTGGCGGTGGCGGCCTCCGCCGCCGACGCGCGCGCCGCGGCGACCATCGTCATCCGGAACAACGACTCGGCGGGCGCCGGCTTCAACGACCCGACGCCGGCCGCCCCCGTCGGCGGCAACAACGGCACGACCGTCGGCGAGCAGCGGCTCAACGCCTTCCAGTTCGCGGCCAACGTCTGGGGCGCGACCATCAGGAGCGACGTGACCATCACGGTCGGGGCGAGCTGGGCCGCCCTGCCGTGCACCGCGACGAGCGCCACGCTCGGCTCGGCCGGCTCGACCGGCATCTTCCGCAACTTCCCCAACGCGCCCGTCCGCGATACGTGGTACTCGGCGGCACTCGCCAACGCTTTGAGCGGCGCCGACCTCAACCCCGGCCAGCCCGAGATCACCGCGCAGTTCAACTCGAACCTCGGCAAGGCGGGCTGCCTCGAAGGCTCGCCCTTCTACCTCGGCCTCGACAACCGGCACGGCGACGCCACCGACCTCGTCTCCGTGCTCATCCACGAGTTCGCGCACGGCCTCGGGTTCCAGTCATTCACCAACTCCGGCACCGGCTCGCAGAGCGGCGGCTTCCCGTCCGCCTACGACCGCTTCCTCTTCGACAACACGACGGGGAAGGGCTGGCCGCAGATGACGAACGCCGAGCGGCAGGCTTCGGCCGTCAACACGGGCAACCTCGTCTGGACGGGCGCGCAGACCGCGGCCGACGCGCGCGGCGTGCTCGGGACGGCGCGCGCGCGCGTCAACGCGCCCTCGACGATAGCCAACAACTACGCCGTCGGCACGGCCGAGTTCGGCCCGGCCGTCTCGCCCGGCGGCACCACCGCGAACGTCGCGCAGGCCGCGCCCGCCGACGCCTGCTCCGCGCTCACGAACCCGGCCTCCGTGTCGGGCAAGATCGCCCTGGTCGACCGCGGCGGCTGTAACTTCACGGTGAAGGTCAAGAACGCGCAGAACGCGGGCGCGGTCGGCGTCATCGTCGCCAACAACGTGACGCCCGGCGTGATTCAGATGGGCGGCGGCGACACGACGATCAACATCCCCTCGGTGATGGTCTCGCTGACGGACGGCGCGACGCTCAAGAGCCAGCTCACGGCGGGCGAGAACGCGACGCTGCTGCTCGACAACTCGGCGCCCTCGGGCGTGGACGGGCAGGGGCGCGCGCTCATGTACGCGCCGAACCCCGTCTCTTCGGGGTCGTCGGTCTCGCACTGGGACGTGAGCCTCTACGCGAACCAGTTGATGGAGCCGAACATCACGGGCGACCTCGTCCACAGCGTCGCCGTCCCGGCCGACCTGACGGGCTCGCAGATGCGCGACGTGGGCTGGGCGTTCAACCCCGTCGGCGACGTGAACTTCTTCGTCCGCCAGCACTACCTCGACTTCCTCAACCGCGAGCCCGACACGAGCGGGCTGACGTTCTGGCGCGACGACGTCTTCGGCTGCGGGACGGACAAGGCTTGCACGGAGGTGAAGAGGATCAACGTCTCGGCGGCCTTCTTCCTCTCCATCGAGTTCCAGCAGACGGGGAACCTCGTCTACAAGATGCACAAGGCCGGCTTCGGCAACCTCGCGGGCAAGCCCGTGGCCGTCCGCCGCGCCGACTTCATCGCCGACACGCGCACCATCGGGAGCAGCCCCGCGCAGGTCATCGTCGGGCAGACCGGCTGGGAGCAGCAGCTCGAAACGAACAAGCAGGCTTTCGCGCTCGCCTTCGTCCAGCGCGCGGCCTTCCAGTCGGCGCACGGCGGACAGGCCGCGGGCGCCTACGTCGATTCGCTCTTCGACAACGCGGGCGTGACCCCGACGGCGCAGGAGCGGCAGGCGGCCGTCGGCGCCTTCGCCGCGGGCGGCGCGGCGGGGCAGGCCGCGGCGCTGCGCTCGGTGGCCGAGAGCGGTTCCGTCTCGGGCAAGACCTTCAACGAGGCTTTCGTCCTCATGCAGTACTTCGGCTACTTGCAGCGCGACCCGGACTCCGGGCCGGACTCGGACTTCGTCGGCTACAACTTCTGGCTCGGCAAGCTGAACGAGTTCAACGGCAACTACATCGCGGCCGAGATGGTCAAAGCCTTCATCACCTCGACCGAGTACATGGATCGCTTCGGCAGCCGCCTCTAGCCTGCCGTCGAGAGAGATTCGACACGGAGACACGGCCTGATGCCTATTGGCCCCGGGCTGTGTCTCCGTGTCTCCGTGTCTCCGTGTTTTAAACGCCGGGCCGCCACGGGGGCATCGCAAAGCAACCGGGCGGGCGCGCGGGGCGTCTAAATGCGTGCGTTTTCGCGGCGGCCGGGCATAAAATATTCCCCGCGCGACCGCCCCGAGCCCTCACCACGCCGGCGCCGAGTTTGCGCCAACCGCAGACAAGATGACAGTATGGCGCGGCCTTCCGGGCGCGCGCCGCGCGGCCGAAACACCCGGGCGCACCCGAACCGCCCCCCTCGTAACTTGGAGTAGAGACTGTGCGTAAAGAGATAAGCCTTACAGCCTGCCTCATGGCGCTGATCTTCGCCGGCTCCGTCGCCGGCCCCGCCCGCGCGCAGACCGGCGGGCAGGGGTTCACCGGCGTCCTCGAAGAGTCTTTCGTCCTCTTCCAGAACGAGCGCGGCGAGACGGCCTGCCGCGTCGCCACGCCCGAGGAGCGCGAGCGCATCCGCGCCGCCGCCGCCACGCACGTCATCTACCGCGGCGCGCCGACCCGCCGCAAGGTCATGGACTACGGCCAGGAGGTTCTCGTCCCCAACTCCGTCGCGGACTCGTCGGGCGTGCCGCTCCTGCCCTCGGCCGGCCTGACCATCGTGCTCCAGGGCACCGCGCAGCTCGACGCGAACCCGACGGCCAAGAACGCCTTCATCGCCGCCGCCAACCGCTGGGAGTCGGTCATCTCGACGCCCATCACCGTCACGCTCAGCGTCGACTTCGGCCCGAACTTCTTCGACCAGGGCGCCTACCCGAACACGTCCATCCTCGGCCAGACCGGCGCGTTCGTCATCAAGGACGAGAACCGGAATGACCCGTCGCTCGCGGCCGTCCGCCAGCACCTCATCGACGGCGCGACCGCGGCCGAGTTCGCGCTCTACAACGCGCTGCCGGCCGGCTCCGTCCCGGCCGAGTACAACGGCGCGACCGTCAACGTCTCGAACGTCCGGGTCAACACGGCCCAGGCGCGCGCCATCGGCTTCCAGGTCAACCCGCCCGCCGACGCGCAGATCGGCTTCAACTCTAACTTCGGCCCGAGCGGCAGCCCGGGGCAGTTCGACTTCGACCCGTCGGACGGCATCACGGCCGGCGCCACAGACTTCGACGCCGTCGTCGTCCACGAGATCGGCCACGCGCTCGGCTTCGTCTCCGCCAACGGCGGTTCGAGCAGCTCCGCGCTCAGCATCTGGGACCTCTTCCGCTTCCGCCCCGGCGCGGCGAACGCCGGCAACTTCGGCTCGGCCGCGCGCGTGCTGACGGCGGGCGACACGCAGGTCATGTTCGGCGGCTTCACGGGCACCTACGCCTCGCCGGAGCTCGCCCTCTCGTCCGGCGGGCCGGGCGGCGCGGCCGGCGACGGCAGGCAGTCGAGCCACTGGAAGGACGACCAGCTCTTCGCGGCGCGCCCGTTCATCGGCATCATGGACCCGACGCTCTCGCGCGGCGTGCGCCGAACCATCACCGAGAACGACATCCGCACCATCGACCTGCTCGGCTACTCGGTCGCCTTCGACCCCGCGCGCCCGGCGAACGACAACTTCGCCGACGCGACCGCCATCGGCGGCGCGTCGGGCGGCGCCGCGGGCACGAACGTCTGGGCCACGCGCGAGCCGGGCGAGCCCCCGATGCAGGCCGGCTTCACGAGCGACAAGTCCGTCTGGTTCGCCTGGACGGCGCCCACGACGGGCACGGCGACCTTCGACACCGCCGGCAGCGGCTTCGACACCACGCTCGGCGTCTACACGGGCGCCGCCGTCGGGGCGCTCGCGTCGCCGCCGTGCGGCGTCTGCCAGAACGACGACGCGGGCGGCGGCACCAAGACCAGCCGCGTCGTCTTCAACACCGTGGCCGGCACGGTCTACTACATCGACGTGGACGGCTGGAACGGCGAGTACGGCCCCGTCCAGCTCAACTGGACGTCCTCGGTGCCGACCCCGACGCCCACGCCGACGCCGACCGTCAGCTACAGCATCTCGGGGCGCGTCCAGGACGCCGCGGGCAACGGCGTCGAGGGCGTGCGCGTCGCCGTCGACGGCCCGAACCTCGTCAACACCTTCCCGCACCTGCCGGTCACGACCGACGCGGGCGGCAACTTCCGGTTCTCGCTGCTCACGCCGGGCGGCAACTACACCGTCCGCTCCGACGACTCGCGCTACTCCTTCAGCCCGGCGACCGCGGTCTTCAACGGCATCGCGGCGAACCACACGGTGACCTTCACGGCCTCGCCGCTCTTCGTCCCGGTCACGGGCCGCGTCGTCGAGGGCGGGCAGGGGTTGGCGGGCGCGCTCGTCGGGCTCCACGACAGTTCCGGCACGTTCCTCCAGCAGACCTCGACGGGCGCCGACGGCCGCTGGACGTTGAGCGTCGGGGTCTACAGGGGCTACCACCTCACCTTCGTCAAGCCGGGCTACACGCTCTCGCCGGTCGGGTTCCCCTTCCAGGCGGGGGCGGCCGCCCTCGACGTGGGCGTCGTGACGGCCGTGAAGGCGAACCGGATCGAGGAGACCTCCTTCTTCGTCGCGCAGCACTACCGCGACTTCCTCGGGCGCGAGCCGGACGCCCCCGGGCTCCAATTCTGGACGGGCGAGATCGAGGGCTGCGGCGTCGACACCGGGTGCCGCGAGGTCAAGCGCATCAACGTCTCGGCCGCCTTCTTCCAGTCCATCGAGTTCCAGAACACGGGCTACCTCGCCTACCGCATGTACAAGGCCGCCTACGGCGACCGGACGGAAGCCTCGACGGGGCTGGTCGTGCCCGTCATCACGCGCGAGGAGTTCATGCAGGACGCGCCGCTCATCAGCGACGGCGTCGTGGTCAACCAAATCGGCTGGGACTCCAAGCTCGAAAGCAACAAGGCCGCCTACGCGCAGACCTTCGTCCAGCGACCGCGCTTCACGAACGCCTTCGGCGCGCTGACGCCGGCGCAGTTCGTCGAGCGCCTCGACCGGAACGCCGGGCTGGTGCTGACGGCCGCCGAGCGCGCCGCGCTGGTCGAAGAGTTGACGGCGAACAACACGGCGGCGGGGCGCGGCTCGGTGCTGCGCAAGGTCGCCGAGCACGCCGAGCTGGACAGGCGCGAGAAGAACCGCGCCTTCGTGCTGATGCAGTACTTCGGCTACCTGCGTCGGAACCCGAGCGACGCGCCCGAGGCGAACCTGAACTACGCCGGCTGGAACTACTGGCTGGGCAAGCTCAACGACTTCGGCGGCAACTTCGTCGCCGCCGAGCTGGTCAAGGCGTTCCTCGAATCGACCGAGTACCGCCAGCGCTTCGCGCAGTGAAGAAGGGCGGATGTCAGGTGTCAGATGCCGGACGCGAGTGAATGTCTTAACTGACATCCGGCATCCGGCATCTGACATCTGCCTCCGCGGTTGCGCGGGCGCGCGGCTTCCGCGTAAAATGCGGTTTCTTTACTCCAGCGGCGCGCCACACTCGAAGGGGTTCGGCCCGCCGGGGCCGCACGGCCGGCGCCGCCCGCTGGAGCCCGCGCCCGTTTCGTCTCCCTTGGGCTTATACGTCAGCGATCTCATATGCTCCCTTCCGGAGGATTTTTCGTGAAGCACGCTTTCCGTCTGTCGCGCGCACGCGCGGCGCTCGTCGCGCTCGCCGCCGCCGCCGTCCTGACCGCGGCCGCGCAGGCGCAGACGCTCTCGTCGGCGCCCGACACCGCCATCTTCCAGATCACCTCGACGACGCCGACGCCCGCGGCCTCGGCCACGCCGACGCCCAGCCCGACCCCGAGCCCCACGCCGGCGACGTCCGTCCCCATCCAGCGCGACTCCTTCGCCGGGGACGTCAGCGGCAGCGGGCGCTTCGTCGTCATCGAGTCGAGCGGCGACATCGCCACCAACCGCGTCCCGGACGTGCGCGACGCGAGCGGCAACGTCATCACCCGTGGGCGCAACAACGAGGACGGCAACCAGGAGATTTTCCTCTTCGACTACGCGCAGCGCCGCATCTACCAGATCACGGACACGAGGAGCGCGCTCAAGGACGCGACCCGCTCGCCGCTCGACGCCACGAACATCGACGTGGTGGTCGTCAACCTCCAGCCCTCCATCAGCCACGACGGCAAGTACATCGTCTTCCAGTCGAACGCCTACGTCGACGCGAACCCCTCGCTCTCGCCGGCGCAGTTCGACGGCCAGCCCAACGCCGCCGCGCTCAAGGCCGACGGCAACACCGAGATTTTCATCTACGCGCTGCCCGCCTTCACCGAGGTCGCGGACCTCTCGCAGGGGGCGGAGGTGCCCGAGGTCAACCTCGCCAACGGCACGATGAGGCGCGTCACGGCGACGCCGGCCACGGCGCCGCCGCGCCCCGCGTCCGGGAGCAACATCCCGGCCTTCTTCGCGCTCGACAACTACGACCCCGTCGTCAACGACGACGGCACGCTCGTCACCTTCGTCTCGAAGGCGCGCTCGGGCAGCATCGGCACGGGGAACGCCGACGGCAACAAGGAGATTTTCCTCGTCAGGAATCCGGCGTTGCCCTCGCGCACGTTCACGCAGGTCACGACGACCGCCGACGTCCCGGGGGACACGCCTTTAATCCCGAAGCGCTTCGTCTTCAACGAGTCGCCCTCGCTCTCGGCCTGCGTCGGCGACATCGCGTGCCGCCTCGCCTACATCTCGAACGCGGACGCGGGCAGCTCCGAGGCGGAGGCCGACCGCGGCAACGGCGAAATCTTCGTCGCCACGCTGACCCTCTCCGACGCCGCGGTCGCCGTCCAGGGCACGACGCAGTTGACGAAGACGCCGCCCGAGACGCGCGTCCTGATCGCGGGCGCCAGCGTCAACATCCTGAGCCCCGGCCGCCGCATCGCGCGCGACGGCAGCCGCGTCGTCTTCGAGTCCTCGGCCCCGTTCACCGAGACCGGCGGGCTCGGCGGCGCGCTCGCCGGCAGCTTCGGCATCTACATCGTCAACGTCTCGGGCACGCCCGCCTTCCAGCAGGTGGGGCAGCGCCCGCCCTCCGACCAGCTCGACCTGCCGACGCGCTGGCCGACCTTCACGGGCGACAGCTCGCGCGTCGTCTGGGCCTCGAACCTGAACTACAACGCGGATGGCACGGTCTCGACGACGACGGGCACGGGGCTCAACCAGTCGAACCTCGCGCAGGTCTTCTCGGCGCCCGTCCTGGCGCTGACGACGGTCTCGCGCGTCACCAACCTCGGCGTCGGCGTGGGCGTCGCGCAGCACGGCCCGTTCAGCGCCATCCAGCCGTTCCCGGCCGACGACGTTCGCCGCATGGCGCTCTCGCTCCGCAGCGAGCAGGGCAGCGGCAACAGCGACGCGTCGAGCGAAGCCTTCTACCAGCTCATCCCGCTCCAGCCGGCGACGCCCGCGCCGAGCCCTTCGCCCTCGCCCGACCCCGTCTCGTTCTTCACGGGGGCGAGCGACCGCGCCGTGGTCGCGCCGAGCCCTTCGCCGACGCCGCCGGACGTGCCGGGGCTCGCGCCGGGCATGCTCGCCATCGCGCGCTCGACGCTCGTGCTCGCGCCGACGACGGTCGAGATTGACAAGGGCACGGCGGACGAGTTCAAGCGCCGGCCGCCGCTGCCCGTCGAGCTGGCGGGCGTGTCGGTGACGGTCGCGGGCGCGGCCTCGGGGCTCTACTTCGTCTCGCCGGGCCGGCTCAGCTTCGTGGTGCCGAAGGGGCTCGCCACCCCGGCGACGCCGGTGCCGGTCGTCGTCTTCAACAACGGCACGCTCTACCGCACGTCGCTCCAGCTGAACTTCGCGCAGCCCGACATCTTCTCCACGACGAACGGGCCGGGCGGGCGGGCCATCGCGCTCAACGTCACGGACATGTGCGTCCAGGGGACGGCCGAGCCCTTCGCCGTCGTCTCTTCGAGGCCGGCGAACAACGACTGCGCGGCGACCACGAGGGAGAACGTGGCGACGAGGCTGCTCTTCCTGGTGACGGGCATGCGCGGCGTGACCGCGCCCGCGACGGTCACCGTCCGCATCGGCACGACCGACATCGTGGGCACGGCCGACCCGGCGACGAGCCCCGTCGCGATCAGCCCGACGAACACGCCCGGCTTCGACCAGGTCACGGTCACGCTGCCCCCCTCGCTCGAACACGCCGGGGACGTGCCCGTCGTCATCACCGTCGCGGCCACCGCCGGGACGTTCACCAGCCGCCCGGCCGAGACCGCGCCCCGCATCACGATTCAGTGAGCGGCGGGCGGTGGGCGGTAAGCAGTAGGGGAGCGGGGCTTCGGGTGTCACATCCGAGCCCCGCTTCTTTTATCTGCGAACCGCCCGCCGCCCGCCGCCCGCCGCCCACTTGCCTATGCTCATCGGTCTGGACGCCATCCCGCTGACGGAGCCGCGCGCGGGCGTCGGCCACTACACGTACGAGCTGGCGCGGGCGCTGGCGTCGGCGGCGCCGGGCGACGAGTTCGAGCTGGTCTACCCCTCCTCATACCCCGCGGTCGATTTAGAAGGGCGGCTGCCCCCGAACCTGAAGGGGGCGCGGGTGCGGGTCGGCGCGGTCGGGCGGCGCTGGTGGTCTGCGGGGCTGCCGCGCTACGCGGCGCGGCGCGGGTACGGGCTCTTCCACGGGACGAACTACGAGGTGCCTCTGTGGGGCGGTGCGGTGCGGGTGCTGACCGTGCACGACCTGTCGCTTCTGTCGCACCCGGAGACGCACGAGCGGCGGCGCGTGTGGCGCGCGCGGCGGCGGCTGCCGCTGATGGCGCTGGCCGCCGACGCCGTCGTCACGCCGACCGAGGCCGTGCGGCGCGAGGTCTGCGCGCGGCTGCGCGTGGCGCCCGCGAAGGTCTTCGCCGTCCACGAGGCGGCGCGCGAGTGCTTCAGGCCGATGGGGGCGGGCGAGGCGTCGGGCGTCCTGCGCGGGCTGGGGGTCGGCGGCGGCGAGTTCCTGCTCGCCGTGGGCACCATCGAGCCGCGCAAGAACCTTGCGACGCTCGTCCGCGCGTTCGAGGAGGTCTTGCGCGAGCGCCCCGCGTCGAGCCTGCGTCTGGTCGTCGCGGGCGGGCGCGGCTGGCTGAGCGGGCCGCTGTTCGAGTCGATAGAGAAGTCCCCCGCCCGCGGCCGAGTCGTGCTGGCCGGCTACGTCTCGGACGAAGAGTTGCGCGCGCTCTACGCGGCGTGCGCGGCCTTCGTCTACCCCTCGCTCTACGAGGGCTTCGGCCTGCCGCCGCTCGAAGCGATGAGCTGCGGCGCGCCCGTCGTCGCGGGCTGGACGCCCGCCGTCGCCGAAGTCTCGGGCGGCGCCGCGCGCCTCTTCGACCCGCGCGACCACGGGCAACTCGCCCGCGCCCTCCTCGAACTCCTCGACGACCCCGCGGCCCGCCGCGCCCTCTCCGAAGCGGGACTGCGCCGCGCCGCCCAATTCTCCTGGCACCGCACGGCCCGCGCGACGTTGGATGTGTACGCCGAGGCGGTGAAGAGGAGTAGACAGTAGACAGTAGACAGTAGACAGTAGACAGTAGATGGTAGACGGTAGACGGTAGACGGTAGTGAGGAGCCGCGTCAGCGGCGTCTGAATTTAGCCCGGCCTTTCAAGGCCGGGTCGGCGTTGAATCGAAACCGCCGCGTCGCGTCAGCGACGCCTGAACCGGCACGGCCTGTGCGGCCCGTTCAGGCGTCG
>DASVQJ010000249.1:0-12206 GCA_036389235.1 Pyrinomonadaceae bacterium
AAGAGGCTGCAACCTCTTCGATGGTGGAGTCGCCGCGCTCGACGGCCGCGACGACCTTTTGCCGCAGGTCTAAAGAGTAGGCGCGCATAGTTGGCACGTTACCCCTAAACCGAAGTCGCATTCAAGTGAATGTCGCTGTAACCCCTCAAAAGTTCTTGACCATCGCGGCCGGGGCCGAGGCGGCGTCGGGGAAGAAGTTGGCGGCGGGCGGCGCGGCCGGGCGCATGGTGATGCGGCCGACGGGCTGGACGTTCAGCTCGGGCGCGAGTTCCTGGTAGGAGAGGACGGAGAGCGTCGGGAACTCCAGCTCGATCATGCGGCGGACGAAGCGGCGCAGCTCCATGTCGGTGATGACGACCGGCTTCTGCGCGGTCGGGGGCAGGTTGGCGATCTCGCGCCGGATGGCGTCGAGGATGTCGTGCGAGATGTGCGGGTCGAGCGAGAGGAAAGAGCCGGTCGAAGTGCGCCGGATGGCGCCGCGAATCACGTCCTCTATCTCGGGGTCGAGCAGGTAGACGAAGAGCGTGTCGCGCCCGCCCGTGTAGCGGAAGGAGATGTAGCGCTTCATCGAAGAGCGCACGTACTCCGTCAGCATCACCGGGTCTTTCTCGATGCGCCCCCACTCGCTCAAAGCGTCGAGCACGGACTTCACGTCGCGGATGGAGATGCCCTCCTGCACGAGCCTTTGCAGCACGTCGGTCATCTGGTGGATGGTGACGACCTTCGGCACGACCTCCTCGACCAGCTTGGGCGCGCCGCGCGCGGCGAAGTCTAAGAGCGCCTGCGACTCCTGTATCCCTATGAATTCGTGCGCGTACTTGCGCATCACCATCGAGAGGTGGAGCGTGATGACCTCGGCCGGCTCCCAGACCTTGAGCCCCGCCATCTCGGCGATGGGGCGCTGCGCCGCGGGAATCCACGCGCCGGGCTTGAGGTCGGCCGGGTTGCGCACGTCCTCGCCCTCCAGCCCGAAGACGCGTATGTTGTCGGCCGAATCGTTCACGTAAACGCATTCGGGCCTGATCGACCCGTAGACGACCGGCACCTCCTTGATGGCGATGAAGTACTTGAACGGTTCGAGGGGGGCGTCGCCGCTCACGTAGCAGCTCGGCAGGAGCACGCCGAGGTCGTAGTAGAGCGCCGAGCGCAGCTTCGGCAGCTCCGCGCGGAAGCGCGCGCCGGCCGGCGTGTTCTTGTCTACGAGGCGCGACAGCTCACGGCTTACGACGACGGCCAGCGGCACCGCGAACGTCGGCTGCAACTCGTCCTGCCCGGCGACCGAGCCGGCCTTCGCCTGCCGCTCGGCCTCCTCCTTCGCCGCCGCGGCCTGCGAGCGGTACAAGGCGTAAGCGACCCCGCCGAGCGCCGCCCCGACCAGCAGCAGCGGGACGTGCGGCATGTTCGGCAGAAGGCCCATCAAGACCAAAAGCCCCGCGCCGATGGTGATGGGTCGCGGGTTGCGCAGGAGCTGCCGGCTGATGTCGGAGCCGACGTTCGAGGTCTCCTCGTCGGTCGAGACCCTCGTCACGACGATGCCGGCCGAGACCGTGATGAGCATCGACGAGATGATCGCGGCCAGCCCGTCGCCGATGGTCATGATGGTGTACTTGTGCCCGGCCTGCGCGAACGTCATCCCGCGCACGAGGACGCCCGTGGCGAGCCCGCCCGCGATGTTCACCATCGCGATGATGATGGTGGCGATGGCGTCGCCCTTGACGAACTTCATCGCGCCGTCCATCGCGCCGTAGAGCTGCGACTCCTTCTGCAAGGCCGTGCGCGCGCGCCGCGCCTGCTCCTGCGTGATGAGCCCCGAGCGCATGTCGGCGTCAATCGACATCTGCTTGCCCGGCATGGCGTCGAGCGTGAAGCGGGCGGCGACCTCGGCCACGCGCTCCGACCCCTTGGCGACGACGATGAACTGCACGACGAGGATGGTGACGAACATCACCGCGCCGACGATGATGCTGCCCTGCGCCGTGATCTGCCCCAGCGCCTCGATGACGCCGCCGGCCGTCCCCTGCGTCAGGATGCTGCGCGTCGCCGAGACGCTCAGGGTCAGGCGGAAGACGGTCGTCAGGAGCAGGATGGTCGGGTAGGAGGTGAGCTGCGTCGGCGTCGTGATGTAGAGCGAGGTCGAGAGCACGACGACCGAGGCCGCGAGGTTGACGACGATGAGCACCGAGATGACCGCCGGCGGCATCGGGATGAAGAGCATCCCGATGGCCAGCATCAGGCAGACGGGCAGCAGCAGGTCGCTGTAGCGCGCGAGCACGCCCGAGACGTTCCCGCGCCGCAACTCGCCCCAGAGCGAACTGAGCTGTGCGAGTACCTTTTCCATGCCCTCCAAGTCCGACGGCGTGTCGGACTCTTCACCTCTTCAGGTCTTCAACAGGGGGGAGTTCGGCGCGCCGCGCGCCTCAAGAGTATTCGAGAATCAGAAAGATGACGAAGGCGCCCGCGAGCGTCGCGCACGCCATCAGCAAGACCTCGCCGACCGTGTAGTAGCGCAGAAAGGGGCGCGACATCAGCGGGGCGCGTTCGGGCTGCCGCACGGCCGGCGGCGACGCGGGCGCGTGCACGAGCGCGCCTCCGCCCGCGCCCGACGGCACGGGAGGGGGCGCGGCCACCGGGGGCGGGAGCTGTTGCGCGGGGAGCAGCGAGTCGAGCACGACGAGCGAGGCCGGCTCGTAGAAGATGAAGAAGTTGCGGGCCGGGTCGTGGGCGTTCGAGCCGGGCGCGGGGCGCAGCGTCACGCGGTCGCCGTTGCGCAGGCGCCGCGCCGTCTCGACCGGCTCGCCGTTGACGAGGGCCGCGCCCGCCCCCTCCGGCTGGAGCATGACGCCGCTCCAGTCCTTGTGGACGACGGCCCGCGGGATGGCGACCGCGCCCTCGCCGCCGCACGCGACGTTGAGCCCCGTCGCGTCCCACCCCAGGAGCAGCGTCGCGCCCTCGACGGGCACGCGCCGCCGCCCGTTGGTCGCCGTCTCGACCTGAAAGTAGAAGGTGTCCTCCTCCGTGCGGAGGCTGTCGAGGATGGCCGCGAAGCTCGTCGGCTGAGAAGTCGTCGGGGGTGCGGGCTCGGCTTCGTCGGCGGCGGGGAGCGCCCGCGTCTCGCGCGTGGCGGGGGCTCCCGCGTCGGCGTCGGCGTAGACGTCCGCGGCCGTGGCGAGTCCCGTCACGTCGGCGCCGGGGCGGAAGCCGTTGCCCGACTCGAAGCCGATGACGTATGGGCCGACGGAGATGGTGTCGCCGTCGGAGAGCGGCCGGCGCGCCTCGCGCGCGAGCGGCTCGCCGTTGAGGGCCGTGCCCTCGGCGCGGTTGATGAAGAGCGGCGGCTCGTCGTCGCCGCCGATGATGATGGCCTGCTCGGCGGCGACGGCCGCGTGGTCGAGGTGGAGGCTCGCCCCCGGGTCGCTGCCGATGGTGACTATCGGCCCGTCGAAGGTCTGCGCGGCGGGGGCCGCCCCCGCGCCCGCGTCACGCCGCCTGATGATGAGTCTGATTGCCATGCCGTCGGGGAGGCCGGACTCGGGCTCCGGCCTCAGCGCGCCCGGGAGAAAAGGGTCTGCCGGCCGCCGCCGGTCGGGCGTGGCCCGACGCCGCGCCTCTTTGTTTGACAATAGCCCGCTTGCGTCAATACTATCACAGCGTCGCCCACAGTCTGAATTGAGAAGATGCCGACCGCGAGTCGGAGGAGGCTGCGATGACCACGTTGCGCGAAGGCGCGGACGCCGCGACGGCCGACCTCGCCGGGCTGTTCAACTACCCCTCACTCGGCCGCCTGCTCGAAGGCGGCGACCCGCGCGCGCTCGAAGAGATGCGCGGGCGCCTGGCGCGCACCAACCAGGAGTTGGAGCGCGTCGTCCGGCAGGGCACGCGCGAGGACGCCGACCGCGCCGCGCGCGCCGCGCGCGCCGTCACCCTGACGCTCGCGCTCTTAGACAGCCTCGACGGGATGCGCCGCGAAGGCGCCGCGCGCTAGAGGGAAAACCCGGCCCCGGCCCCCGCCAAAAAAAATCACGGTTCGGAGGAAACTTTTCCCACGAACCGCCGATAACCTCTGTGGAAGCAGCACCACCGCGTGAAATCTCGGGGAGGCGGACGCCGGCCGAACCGGGGGAAATATTCTTTGAATCGTCTATTTTCGGGCGTGATCGGGAGTCAGGAGGTCAACAATGGGTAACGGCGACGCGATGATTAACCAGGTTCCGGCCGACCAGTCGGCCACGCTGCCCTCGGCGCTCCCGCCGGAGCAGCCCAAACAGCCGGGCAGGTTCTCGAAAATCTTCGGCGGCATCGCCGCGGGCGCGCTCAACATCGTCGCCCCCGGCATGGGCAGCGTCATCGGCGGCTTCATCAACCGCGGCGGCGTGGACGCCACCAACATGAACGAGATGCTGCGGCAGCAGCAGATGATGTCGTTCCAGATGCTCGCCATCCAGAACCGCGTGCAGACGCAGACGCAGGAGTTCACGACGGTCTCGAACCTCCTGAAGGCGCGCCACGACGGCGAGATGTCGGCCGTCCACAACTTCAAGTCGTAGCGGCTCTCGGTTGCGTTTATGAGGCTCAGCCACGTCAAGCCCTCCGACGAGGAGTTGCGCGTCATCCTTGAGTCCGGCTTCGTGCTGCGCGAGGCGGGGCGCCTCGACGACGCCGACGCCGTCTTCCGCGGGGCGCTCGAACTCCTGCCCGACTCGGACGTGCCGCGCGTCGCGCTCGGCACGGTCGAGTTGCAGCGCGGCCGCTTCGCCGAGGCGCAGGCGCTCTGCGAGGAGGCGTTGAGCCTGCGGCCCGCGAGCCTCTACGCGCGCGTCCACAGGGCCGAGAGCCTGCTCTTCCAGCAGCGGCGCGACGAGGCCGAGGACGAGCTGCGCGAGATCGTCGCGCAGGAGCCCGACTCGCCGCACGCGCGCACGGCCCGCGCCCTGCTCGAAGCGGCCGACCTGATCTGCGCGGCCGCCGCGCAACCCGACGCGGCCGCGGCTAAATAAATGTCAAGTAGTCCCGAGCAGTTTCCGAGGACGCGAGATGAAAGTTAACCGCCCCGGCTCCCCCCTCAGCTCCGGCGCCGAGTCCGTCGAGCCGCTCGACGCTAAGGAGTTGCAGAACGCCCTCAAGACCGAGCGCTTCAACGCCGCGCTCGCGCAGCTCGAAGCGCAGGCCGCGGGCGGGCCAGGCGGCGCGTCGAGCCCCGTGCGCGCGGCGCTGGCGCAGATCGCCGACGCCTCGAACCTCGCGAGCAGCGAGGGCGCGGCGGCGGCCGTGCGCGAGTCGGCACGCCTCATGGTGCGCGCGCGCCTCGACAGGAAGTTCCGCGAGAGCGAACAGGCCGCGACCCTCGTCGAGCGCCTCAGCGAGTTCGTCGCCGCCGACCCTCTGCTCCACTCCAAGCTGCTCGGCATCCTCCACAAGGTGAAGACCGTTTAGAGACGCGGGAGGCGCGGCCGTCCATGTCTCAAGCCGGCGAGAAGACCGAACAACCGACCGCCAAGCGCCTGCGCGACGCGCGGCGCAAGGGCCAGGTCGCGCGCAGCCACGACCTCTCTTCGGCCGTCCTGTTAGTCGTCTCGGTGGCGGTGCTCTACCTCGCGGGCGGCCACGTCGCCGGCTGGGCGGGCGGCGCGATGCGCGAGCAGTTGGAGCACGCCGCCACCTACCGCGGGCAGCTCGACCAGGCCGCGGCGCTCGGCGCGCTCTTCACGGGCGTCAAGACGATGGCCTTCGTGCTCGCCCCGCTCTTCGCCGCGCTCATGGTCGTCGCCTTCCTCGCCAACTACTTCCAGGTCGGCTCCGTCTTCAGCTTCGAGACGGTCAAGCCCAACGCCAACAAGCTCAACCCGGCCGAGGGCTTCAAGCAGAAGTTCCTGAAGGCCAGGCCCTACGTCGAGCTGGGCAAGACGGCCCTCAAGCTCGTCATCGCCTCGGTCGTCGTCGGCGCGGCTTTGTGGAGCGCGCGCCGCGACATCGTCGAGCTGACGCGCCAGCCCTCGCAGCTCGCCGCCTCGTACGCCGTCTCGCTCATCTTCACCATCGGGCTGCGCGTCGGCGTCGCCTTCCTCGTCATCGGCGCGGCCGACTACTTCCTCCAGCGCTACTTCCACCGCCGCGAGCTGATGATGACCAAGCACGAGGTCAAGGAGGAGTACAAGGAGACCGAGGGGAACCCGCTGCACAAGAGCCTGCGGCGCGCGCGCCACCGCGAGATTCTGATGCAGGCGATGATGGACGCCGTCCGCCGCGCCAACGTCGTCGTCGTCAACCCGACGCACCTGGCGGTCGCCCTGAGCTACGAGCGCGAACAGATGGCCGCGCCGACCGTCGTGGCGAAGGGCGCCGACTTGATGGCCGCGCAGATTCGCAAGCTCGCCGAGGAGTCGGAAGTCCCCATCATGCGCGACGTGCCGCTCGCGCGCGCCCTCTACGAACTCGAAGTGGACGCGGAGGTGCCCGAGGAGCTTTACGAGTCGGTGGCGGTGGTGCTGCGCTGGGTCTACAAGCTGGCCGAGGAGCGCGGGGAGGCGGGAGCGGGCCGTGGCTGATGTCTCCGGGGTGAACAACGCGCCCGGGCGTGTGACGCCCGCGCACGGGCAGGGCGACGCGAGCGCCGAGGCCGTAAGGCCGGCCGGACAGCCCGGCGTGCAGCCCGAGGGCATGGCGACGCCGGTCGGGCAGCCCGGGCCGCAGGGTCAGCCCGTCGGCTTGCCGGCCCCGCCCGCGACCGCGCCCCTCATGCCCGACGCGCTCGCGGGCCGAGACCCCTCGCAGCTCGTCGCCGCCGAGCAGATGCGCGCGCGCGGGGGCGCGAGCGCGACGGAGGAGCTGCTCGGCCTCAACCGGCAGCCGACGGTGGTGGGCGCGCTCGCGGCGCCGCCCGGCAACGCCGAGGCGCTGCGGCACATGACGCCCACCATGCGGCGCACGCTGATGCGCAACCTCCTCGACAAGCAGCGCACGCAGATGCGCCGCATGGCGCAGCTCATGCGCCGCGAGCGCGACGGCCGCGAAGGCGGCGAAGGCGAGGAGTCGCCCGACGACGAACGTCAATACCCTCAACTCGAAGCGGCCGGCGCCTTAGCCCCGGCGGACGAGGCGCAGCGCGCGCGCGCCCGCACGGAGCTCGGGAGCGCGGCCCGCATGCTCGACCTGCTCGACGAACTGCTAGCCATGCAGGACTACGCCGTCAGCCAGATGGGCACCTTCTCGCAGGGGTAAGGATTAACCACAGAGACACAGCCTTAAGAATTTCAAATTTCAAATTTCAAATTGGTTTAGCTGTGTCTTCGTGTCTCCGTCGTTAAACCAGCGCGGGTAAGGATTCAAAACTATGAAGGGAAGAATTCTGTGGCTGGCCTGCCTCCTCGCGCTGCTGCCGTGCGTCGCGGATGGGCAGAAGGTTTTGCAGGCGCGGCGCGTGAAGAACCCCAGGGTGGCTTACGCGCCCGCGTCGAAGGTGAAGACCTTCCCGTTCCCGGCGGTGAACTTCGTGCGGGGCGGGCTGGCCGGGCCGTCAGACGAGAAGGAGATCATGGACGGCGTCGTCTACCCGCTCGTCAACCGGAGCCCGAAGCCCATCGCGGCCTTCGTCGTCACCTTCTCGCCCGACAAACCTTACCTCGACGTGCTCGTCATCTGGCACGACACGGGCTTCGTGGGCTCGCTAGTCGAGAGGGACGCGCGCGGCCGCATCCCGCCCGACGCCTACAGAATCTTCCTGGAGGACGATTCCGACGTGCACTGAGAAGATTTGAGATTTGAAATCTTAACTCAACGCCGTCCGCCCGCCCTGCGTAGGCGGCCGTTGCTGTAAGTCCAGACCTGCCCCGGCCCGACGTAGTGCGCGCCGGGGTCGTGCTTTTTGGGGCCGGCGGGGAACGTGAGCGTCAGCGTCTCGCCGCGGTAGACGGCGCGCGGCGAGTCGCTACAGTTGCCGAAGTCTTCCGACACGCGCCCCGCCTCCTTCCGCGACCAATCGACGACGGTGAACTTCGCGCCGCACACGAGGCTGCCGGTGGAGAGCATGACGACGGCGAATTTCGGGGACGCCTTCGGGTACCGGCCGAAGACCGAGGCGCCGGTGTACGCGTCGCCCTCGGGCGAGGCGCTCTTCTCGGCGACGACCGCGCCGTACATCTTGATGAGGATGGTCACGGCCTCGCCGTCGCGCCGACGCGCGAGTGTCATGCTGCCCGCCGTCTCCAAGACCTCCTCCGAAGGGTCGCTCGTCTGTGCCCTCGCGCCGCTCGCGCAGAGCAGCGCGGCGAAGATAAAAGCGAAGGCCGCGCGTTTGACGGCGCGGCCGTGAAAAGTTTTAAGCGCGGCGTCGGGCGTCGTCTTCATTACGCGGCTCACCTCCGGTAGTTCTCGGGGCGCACCTGGCGCGCCGTGTAGTCTTCGAGCCAGGCGCGGTAGGCGTGCTCGTAGTCGCCGTGCTCGGCGACGTACCCGTCTATTATACGCCGGCCGTCGCGCCCGGGAAGCTGCGCGGGGAAGAGGTTGCGCGCGCGCTGCTCCGTCCAGACGCGGAAGGCCGCGGCGTACGAGCCGTGCTCGCGCATCATCGCCGTCGCGCGCGTCCGCCCGCGCCCCTGCACGAGCGCGCGCCGCGCCGCGTCTTCGGTGACGCCGCGCGAGTCGGTCAGGAGCCTGACCGCGCCGGCGAAGCCCTCGTGGTGCGCGTAGTACATGTAGCGCGCGCGCCGGTCGTCGGTCATGTCGGCGGGCAGCAGGCCCAGGCGTTCGAGCCCCGCGAGGTTCTCGCGGCCGTACTCGGCGGCGCTGACGATGGAGGCGGTCGGGTCGTTCCGCAGGTCGAGGAGCGACTGGCGGTCTGTGACGACGAAGCGGCCCTGCTCGTCACGCCGTACGAAGCCGCGCGCGGCGGCGACCTCGTTGAGGTAGGTGCCCGCGGCCGTGGCGCGGTCGATCCAGGTGCCCGCGAGGAACTGCGTGAGCCCGCGCGCGCCGCTCAGTTCGTTGTAGGAGTCCGCGACCCAGCGCCCGTTTCGGTCGCGCGCGGCCTCGGCGTTGATGAGTCCGGCGATGGCGGCCGCGTCGATGCCCGTCCGCCGCTGCGCGAGCAGTAAAGCGTCGCGGTAACGCTCGTTGACGCCGAGGCTCAACTCTCCGGCCGGCTGGCGCGGCGCCTGCGGCGCCTCGACGCCGCGCCGGTTGACGAGCAGGTTGGGCGACACGTCGACGGTGCGCCCGTCTTCGAGCTGTATCCAGGTGCGGAAGTCGACGTGCGCGCCCCGGCTCGCGCCGGTGTTGCCCATCCGGCCGATCTCCTGCCCCGGCGTGACGCGGTCGCCCGGGCGCAGGTTGAAGGCTTCGGCCGCGTGCGCGTAGTGCGTGTAGACGGTGTATTCGCGCCCCCGGAAGCGGTAGGTCATGTCCGTGCGGACGACGGCGCGGTAGCCGTAGCCGTTCGGCTCGTAGGTCGCGCGCTCGACGGTGCCGGCGAACCAGTTGCGGATGCGGCCGTCGGGCGTCACGTAGTCGATGCCGAGGTTGACGCGGCTCGGCTGGATGCGGACTACCGTCTGCGGGTCGTCGCTGAAGATGGCATACGCGCCGTTGCGCTTGAAGCCGTGGCCGTCCGGGTCCATGAAGCTGGCCGTGACGGTGAAGTCGCCGAGCACGGGCGACGAGACGGCCTGCCGCGTGTGGTTGGCGCGCTCGTTGATGTCGGCACTCAAACGGAGGTCGCCGCCGCCCGCTCCGCGGGGCGAGGCCGTGCGCAGCGCGCGGTAGGTCAGAGGCCCGAGGGCGCCCGTCTGCCGGATGCCGTGGTCGGCCTGGAACCGTCTGACCGCGTTCTCGGTCTGGCGGCCGAAGGTGCCGGGGCCGGTGGCGACCTGCTGCGGCGTCAGGTAGTTCAGCTCGACGAGGCGGCGCTGGAGTCGGGCGACGACCTCGCCGCGCGCGCCGCGGCGGACGCCGCCGACGACGGCCTCGACTACGGCCTGCGTCGCGCCGTCGTAGAGGCCGTTGGCGATGAGGCCGTTGGCGCGCTGGAACTCCCTGAGCGCCGCTTCGGTCTGGCGGCCGAAGACGCCGGGGCCGGTCGCCAACGCGGCGGGCGACAGGTGGCCGAGGCGGACGAGCGTCTCCTGCAAAGCCTGCACGCGCGGGCCGCGGTCGCCGAGCCGCAGCGTCGTCGTGTCGGACGTGCCGTCCTGCGCGAGCCGCACGCGGTAGGCGTAGGCGACACGCGCGTCGCGTTCGTACAGCTCGCCGAGCCGCGTCGTCCAGCCGGTCTCCGAAGGGGTGTCGGACAGAAGGCTCGCCGCCGTCAGCCCGCCGTCGAACTCCGAAGGCTGCGCCCCCGCGTAGTCCGCGGCGAAGACTTCCAGTTCCGCGAGCTGAAAAATCCTGATGCCGTCGCCCATCGCTTCCCCTCCCCTTTCATATAGGTTATCGGCGCGGCGCGGAAAAAGGTTCCGCCATAACGGTCAGAACCACCCGCGGTAGCGGGTGGGCCGCTGCTATACGGAGCCTTCGGGTTGCAAAGGCCCACCCGCTACCGCGGGTGGTTCTGACCTGATTTTTGGCGGAGTGCGGCCTGGCGCAGGGAGACGAGGAGGGCGCGTGCGCGCAGGGTCGAGGGGCGGCGCGCCTGCGGGTCGAGTTCGACGGCGGCGCGGAGGTCTTCGACGGCTTCGACGAGGCGGCCGAGTTGGAGGCGGGCCTCGCCGCGGCCGGAGAGCGCGTCCACGTTGGCGCGGTTGAAGCGGAGCGAGGCGTCGAACTCGGCTTCGGCTTCGGCGGCGCGGCCCCGGCGCAGCTCGGCGGCGCCGAGGTGGCAGCGGAAGACGCTGTCGGTGGGGTCTGCGGCGACGAGGCCGCGGTAGATGACGAGCGCCTCTTCGAGCTTGCCCGAGTTCAGAAGGACGTAGGCGCGCCCCGCGATCTCGTACAACTGCTCGCGGCCGAGCCCGAGAAACTCCGCGAGCGTGGACTGCCCCGTCGCCAGACGCTCCGCCGCCCCCCTGTCGAGTGCGTGCCCCTTCATCATCTTCCTTCAGGCGGACAGGTGGCAGCGGTTGTTGCGCCACCCGGAAAGCTCCTCGCGCGCCCGCTCCAGCCGCGCGAGCGCGTCGAACATGTGTGCGACGGCGCGGAAGGCTTCCGCGAGCGACTCCATGTAGAAGCGCCGCTCGTCGTTGCGGCGCGCGCGCTCGTCGCCGGTGCGGTCGCGGCGGTCGGTCTGCCGGACGAAGCGCCGGTGGAGCGAGTAAGGGTTGCAGCCGAGCCCGTTCGGCCCCCAGTCGTTCAGACGCCACTCGCCGAAGAAGCTCTCGAAGACCCAGGTGACGAAGGCGAAGACCTCGACGTAGAAGCGCCCGTCGGTCGAGCGCATCACGTCGCCGAGGACGAAGGAGGCGCCGCCGTCGCGGCTGCCCGTAATCTCGCGCCCGCGGAAAGTCCAGTCGTCGGTCTCGGCCCCCATCGTCACCACGTCGCCGGTGAAGGCGTCGGCGAAGTGGAAGCTGACCTCGCCGATCCTCCCCTTCCCCTCGTCGATGCCTTCGACGGTCACGCTCTGGAAGCCGCTCACGACTTCGATCTTACTCGTCACGGTCATGCCCTCGGCGCCGCCGGGCACGGTCGTCACGTTGACGCGCGTGCCGTCGCCGAGGACGAAGGTCGTGTCGCGCTTGAAGTCCCAGTCGCACGCCCCGTCCCTATCGCCTTCATCGACGTGCGGGTCGCCGTGGACGCGAATCCACTTCCCGTCCGGCCCCGTGATCTTCCACTCGTATCGGCCGAGCATCTCGATCTGATAGCCGCCGGGCGTGTAGACGGTGTCGCCGTACCTGTGGAGGCCGCCCGCGGGGTGGCAACAGTCCGCGAAGTCGGGCGCGGAGACCGGCGCGCACTGCCCGAGGGCGTAGCGCGTCAAGTCCGTCACCACGCCCGGGTCGAGCCGCGAGAGCGCCGCGGCGTAGTCCGTCGCGCAGGCGCCGCACTCCTCAAGCTCCGCGAGCACGCCCGCGTCGAGCGCGCCGCCCGCGGCCGGGTCGAGCCCGAGGTCTATCACGTTGAACTGGTTGACGACGACGAAGGTGTTCTCTGACATGACCCGCCTCCTGTGCTTCTGACTAAATTGTCGGCGGGCCGCGGAAAATGTTTCTTAAAGGGGTGTCGGGTGCCGGGTGTTAGGTGCCGGGTTAAAGACGGCTTGCTTTAACCCGGCACCTAAC